>NC_008789.1:300000-377500 GCF_000015585.1 Halorhodospira halophila SL1
ACCTCGGGGCAGACGGGCACGTAGCGGAAGTAGCGCGAGAGTGCCTCGGTAACGAAGGGGTTGCGCTTGTGACTGCCGTCGTAGCGCACCTCCTCGCCGAGCAGGCAGCTGCTCACGCCCACCGGAATCTGCGGCTGCGACGCGGTCTGATCGCTTGGCCGGCTCATGCTCTCCCTAGGGTTGTACAACTTGTGTACAGCATTCTAGCCATCCGCATCCACGCTTGCATCCACGCTGCGCAGGATCGCCCGGCGCAGCGCCGCCATGTCCGGGACCATCAGGCAGTCGGGCACGCCGTGGGACGGCTCCGGCGGGCCGTAACGGCAGATCAACGCCGCCTGCATGCCGGCGGCCAGCGCCCCGGCGGCGTCGCTGTCCGGGTCATCCCCCACGTGCAGAACCTCGCCGGGGGGCGCCCCGGCGTGCTCGCAGGCCAGGGCGAAGATCTCCGGCTCGGGCTTGGGAATGTCGATGTCCACGCCGCGCACCACGAAGTGGACGTAGGGGCCGAGTTCGGTGCGGTAGACATCGGCGTTGCCGTTGGTGATCACGCCGATACGGAACCGCCCGGCCAGATCGCGCAGGGCCGGCAGCACTTCGGGGAACGGGGCCACCCGGCTCTGCCGCGCCTCGAGGAACACGGCGAAGGTCTGCTCCACGAACCGCTCCGCCGCGGCTCCGTCGATCCCGCAGCTGCGGGCGATCTCAGCCATGGTGGCACGGCGCAGGGTGGTGGCGTTGCGTGTGAGTTCCGGGCGCGCGGCGGCCAGTTCGCGGCGCAGCTGCCGCATGGTGTCGGGATCGAAGCGCTCGGCCACCACCGGGTAGGCGTCGCGCAGATAGTCGTGGAGGGTCTGCTCGGCCGCCGCGAGGACATCGTCGACGGACCAGAGGGTGTCGTCGAGGTCGAAGGTCAGGGCCCGCAGGGGGGGACGGATCATGATCCGGACGCCTCCTCGCCACGGGCCGAGCCGCGCCACAACGCCGGCCCGCCGCAGGTGGCCTCGATGCGCTGGAGCAGCTGCTCGTGGGCCTCGCGCTCGAGTTCACCGGGCTCCGGGACGCGCAGCCGCGGCCGCTCCGCCGACAGCCGCTGCACCGGCTCGGCGCCGCCCGGCTCCAGGCCCTCGCCCTCCAGGGAGAGCTTGCCCTGACCACCGGTCATGGCCAGGTAGACCTCGGCGAGCAGTTCCGAGTCGAGCAGCGCGCCGTGGAGTTCGCGGCGCGAGCCGTCCACGCTGTAGCGCTTGCACAGGGCATCGAGGCTGCAGCGCTGGCCCGGATGCATGCGCCGGGCCATCTGCAGCGAGTCGGTGATGGTGCAGTAGTCCTCGAGCTGCCCCCACGCCGGCCCCAGACGGGCCAGCTCGGCGTCGATGAAGCCGACGTCGAAGGGCGCGTTGTGGATGATCAGCTCGGCATCCTGGACGTAGTCGACGAAGCGCCGGGCGATGTCGGCAAAGCGCGGCTTGTCGGCCAGGAAACGATTCGACAGACCGTGGACGTTCTCCGCCCCCTCGTCCACTGCCCGGTCCGGATTGAGGTACTCGTGGAAGTTGTTGCCGGTCAGCCGCCGGCGCACCAGCTCGACACACCCGATCTCGATGATGCGGTGCCCCTCGGTGGGGTCCATGCCGGTGGTCTCGGTGTCGAGCAGGATCTGCCGCATGGCTCAGGGTCCGGATACATTGCAAGGATTCGAAACAGTCTGCGACGCGGCCCATCCAGGGTCAACGCAGGGTGTCACAAACGGCACACCATAACGCCCGGCTGTCGGATTTGCGACACACCCGCAAAGCCCACCCCCCCGCCGTGACGCGCCTCCCACCGCCGCCCGGACCTGGCACGCCCCTTGCTGCACTGCGGGAGAAGCCACCCAGGACCGGAGCCGCCCGCCCATGCGAAACCAGGAGATCGCCGCCCTCCTCGACGAACCGGGCTGCGCCCACAACCAGGGCAGCAAATCGGGCTGCGCGCGCCCCACGCCGGGCGCCGCCGCTGGTGGATGCGCCTTCGACGGCGCCCAGATCACCCTGCTGCCGGTGGCCGACGCCGCGCACATCGTCCACGGCCCCATCGGCTGCGCCGGCAGCTCCTGGGACAACCGCGGCACCCGCTCCACCGGCCCCACCCTGTGGCGCATCGGCATGACCACCGACCTCAGCGAGCAGGACGTGATCATGGGCCGGGGCGAGGCGCGGCTGTTCCACGCCATCAAGCAGGCGGTGGACGATCACGCCCCGGCGGCGGTCTTCGTCTACAACACCTGCGTCCCGGCGTTGACCGGCGACGACATCGAGGCGGTGTGCCGCAGCGCCGAGCGCCGCTGGGGGACCCCGGTGGTTCCGGTGGACTGCGCCGGCTTCTACGGCAGCAAGAACCTCGGCAACCGCATCGCCGGCGAGGCGGTGGTCCAGCACATCGTCGGCACCCGCGAACCGGAGCCGGTGCCGGCGGAGCGCCGGCCGCGGGATCACCAGGTCCACGACGTCGGCCTGATCGGCGAGTTCAACATCGCCGGCGAGTTCTGGAACGTGCTGCCGCTGCTCGACGAGCTCGGCCTGCGCCTGCTCGGCAGCCTCTCCGGCGACGCCCGCTACCGCGAGCTGCAGACCCTGCACCGCGCCGAGGCCAACATGCTGGTCTGCTCCAAGGCCCTGCTCAACGTGGCCCGCACCCTGGAAGAGCGCTACGGCATCCCGTATTTCGAGGGCAGCTTCTACGGCGTCGCCGATACCTCCGCGGCCCTGCGCGGCTTCGCCGGGCTGATCGACGACCCAGACCTGAGCGCACGCACCGAGCAGGTCATCGCCCGCGAGGAGGCCCGTGCCGATGCCGCCCTGGAGCCCTACCGCGAGCGCCTGCGCGGCCGCCGGGCCCTGCTCTACACCGGCGGCGTGAAGAGCTGGTCGGTGGTCTCGGCGCTGCAGGACCTGGGCATGGAGGTGGTCGCCACCGGCACCCGCAAGTCCACCGAGGCGGACAAGGCGCGCATCCGCGAGCTGATGGGCGAGCAGGCGCAGATGCTGGAAAGCGGTGCGCCGCGGACGCTGATCGACACCGTCCGCGCCCACCAGGCCGACGTGCTCATCGCCGGCGGGCGCAACATGTACACCGCCCTCAAGGCGCGGATCCCGTTCCTGGACATCAACCAGGAGCGCCCCCACGCCTACGCCGGCTACACCGGCATGGTGGAGCTGGCCCGCCAACTGTGCCGCAGCATCGAGAGCCCGATCTGGCCGCAGGTGCGTGAGCCGGCTCCCTGGGAACGGCAGTAACGGAGGACGGGGCCATGACCCGCATCGAACGATCCACCAGCCCGCTGAGCGTCAACCCGCTGAAGGCCAGCCAACCGGTGGGCGGCACCCTGGCGACCCTCGGCTTCCGGGGGGCCGTGCCCCTGCTCCACGGCGCCCAGGGCTGCACCGCCTTCGGCAAGGTCTACTTCGTCCGCCACTTCAACGAGCCGATCCCGCTGCAGACCACCGCCATCGACCCGATCAGCGCGGTGCTCGGCGCCGACGACAACGTCCTCGGCGCCCTGGACACCCTGTGCGGTAAGTCGGCACCGGCGCTGATCACCCTGCTGACCACCGGGCTCTCCGAGGCCGAGGGGACGGACATCGAGCGCCTGGTGCGCACCTTCCGCGAGGCACACCCGGAGCACGCCGGCACCGCGGTGGTCCCGGTGAACACCCCGGATTTCGTCGGCAGCCTGGAGAGCGGCTACGCCGCCACGGTGGAGGCGATCATCGAGCACCTGGTCCCCGAGGCGGCCAGCGCCGGCACCCGGCCCGGACGGGCGGCGCGCCAGGTCAACCTGCTCCTCTCCGACGCCGTCTCCCCCGGCGACGCCGAGGCCCTCTGCGAACTGCTCGAGGCGTTCGGACTGGAACCGGTGGCCATCCCCGATCTGGGCGCCTCCATGGACGGCCACCTGGAGGACGGGGACTTCAGCCCGGTGACCACCGACGGCACGCCGCTGGACGCCCTGCGCGAATGCGGCAACGCCGCCGCCACCGTGGTCGTCGGCGCCTCGCTGCACGCCGCAGCCGACCGGCTGCGGGCCCGCACCGGGGTGCCGGACTACCGCTTCGACCACCTGATGGGGCTGCACGCCACGGACCGGCTGGTCATGGTCCTGTGTGCCATCGCCGGCCGCGAAGTGCCACCACCGCGGGTCCAGCGCCAGCGCCGGCAGCTCCAGGACGCCCTGCTCGATACCCACTCGGTGCTGGGCACGACGCCGGTGGGGGTGGCCGCCGAGGCCGACCTGCTCGCCGGGCTGACCACCCTGCTCCACGACGCCGGCGCCGAGGTGACCACCGCGGTGGCCCCGGAGCGCTCGCCGGTCCTCGACGGGCTGCCCGCCGGGCGGGTGGCGGTGGGGGACCTGGAGGCCCTGGAGCACCACGGCCGCGAGGACGGCGTCGAGCTGATCCTCGGCAGCGGCCACGCCGCCGCCACCGCCGGCCGGCTGGGGGTACCGATCCTGCAGTGCGGCTACCCGATCTGGGAGCGCGTCGGGCTGCACGCCCGCCCCCGGGTGGGCTACCGCGGCAGCCGCGACACCCTCTTCGAGCTGGCCAACACCCTTCTTGAGCATCGCGAGGTGCACGGCGACGTGCGCCCCTACCGCTCGATCTACCGCAGCGCGGACGCCGCCTGAGGAGGTCGCCATGACAGTCCGCCACCTGAAGGTCGCCGACAACGAGGTCCAGGAGGCCACCCACCCCGGATCGGTCCGCATCGCCTTCGCCACTGGCGACCGGCACACCGTGGATCAGCACTTCGGGCTGGCCAGCGGCTTCGCCATCTATCAGGTGGGCTGCTCAGGCACCCGGCTGCTGGAGGTGGCCGCCATCGAGGAGCCCGCCGACGCGGCGCCCGACTGCGACCGCCTCACCCCCCGCCTGGAGGTGGTCGACGGCTGCGCCGCCCTCTACTGCAACGCCATCGGCGCCCCGGCCGTGCGACGCCTGCTGGCGCAGCAGTGCCAGCCGCGCAAGGTCCCCCCCGGCACCGCCATCGACGCCGTGATCGGCCGCCTGATCGCGCAGTTGCGCGAGCGCCCGCCGGCGTGGCTCGGCCGCGCCCTGCGCGGCGACCCGCCCGGCGAAGAGCGCTTCGACGCCATGGAAGCCACCGGCTGGCGCGCCGACTGAACCGGACCGAACGAAGGAGGAACGCGCACCATGTGGACCTGGAACCCGCAGGACGACCGCCCCGAGACCACCGCCACCGCGCAGGTCCTGGCGGACGACGACCCGGCCCTGGAGACCCCGTTCATCCGCGAACTGCTGCGCCAGGTCCGGGCCATGGACACCTTCGGCGCCTGGGAGCATTACAGTGATGCGGCGGTCATCGACCCGTTCATCCTCACCCCCGAGCGCAAGCGCGCCATCCCGGTGGTAGCCGACCCCGACGGCGAGACCGTGAACCGCGTACGCACCTTCTACAACGCCGTCGCCACCCGCATCGAGGCCCGCACCGGGGTGATGGCGGTACCAGTGATCAATCTCAGCCACGAGGGCTTCGGTCGCGCCTTCGTCCTCGCCGGTAAACTGGTGGTGGTCGATAAACCGCTACGCGATGTCCACCGCTTCGGCTTCGCCAGCACCGACAAACTGGTCCGCCGCGGCGAGCGCCTGGTGGACGGAGCCGTAGCGCTCGTCGAGCGCTTCCCGGAGGTGGCGCGGGCCTGAACCCGCCGCCGTGCGCCGGCGGGCCATGCACCGTTCAACCCTCGACCCCCGGGGCGTCGTCGCGAACCAGCAGCAGGTCCGTGGACAGCTCGCGCAGCAGCCGCGAGGCGACACTGCCGAGCAGCATATTGGCCCAGCGACCGCGGCCGTGGTTGCCCATCACCACCAGGTCCGCGCCCAGCCCGCCGAGGGCCTCGAGCAGGACGGTGGCCGGATAGCCAGCGTGCACCTCCAAGTGGACCTCGTCCGGGCTCAGCTCCTCGTCCCGGGCAAACTCCTCCAGTTCCGTGCGCGCCTCCTCCATCCAGCGCGTCTGCTGCTCCTGAATGTAGCTGTCACCGATGCCGGCAGCGCGCATGCGATCGAGTTCGGCGGTGTCCACCACATAGAGCAGGTAGAGTTCGGCGGCCGGGAACCAGCGCCGGGCGATCTGCAGCGCAGCCCGCGAGCACTCGGAGAAGTCCACCCCCACGACCACGCGCCGATACGGCGCATCGGAATCGCGGCGGACCACCAGCGTCGGCGTCCGGGCGTGGCAGACCAGCTGCTCGGCGGTGGTCCCGAGCATCCAGTCGCGGACGTACTGCCGACCGTGGGCACCGACCACCAGCAGATCGGCGTCGCCCTCATCGGTGGCGCAGACCACCTCGCCGACCACATCGCCGATCAATACCCGGGGCTTGGCCCGGTGGCCGGGCGTGCCGGACTGCAGCTGCTGCTCGGCGGCGGCCTGGAAGACGCCTTCCCGGTCCGGCGAGCCACTGAGCGCACGCAACCCGGGCGAGTCGGTCTCGATCACGTGGACCGCCTCCAACTGCGCATCGTGGGCCTCGGCCAGCTGCACGGCGCGGCGCCCGGCCCGTCCGGCGCGCTCGGACAGATCGCTGGCGAAGACGACTTTCTGCATGCTCATGGCGGCCCCCTTGATCCCATCAACCGGAAGAGTACGGTGCATCCGGCCCCGGCGCTTGCCCGGGTGCCGGTCTCCTCCTTAGATTGTGGCACCATTGCCCGCGAGCGCGGGAGCCTCAGCGTGGCAACACGCCGCGGCCCCGGAGAATCCGATACTCAACAGGAGAGCTACCCATGCTGCAAAAGGAACACATGCGCTTCGAGCTCGTCGCCTTCCTGGTGGCAGTCGCCACCGGCGTGCTCGGTGCCGTCGCGGCCACGGCCGGCGCTCACTGGTTCGGCGGGATCCTCATGGCGATCATGGCCCTGGCGCTGTTCATCCTCGTCATCCCCGGCATCGCCGCCAAGCTGCCGCCGGCCGCCCAGGCGCTGCCCGGAGCGCTGCTGCTGATCCTCGGTCTGTGGATGATGGCCGGGGTGGGCCAAGGGCTGAGCTTCCTCGGCTTGATCGCCATGGTGGTGGCTGTGGGCACCGTGCTGATGCCCTTTTACCTGATCGCCCTTGGTGGGCAGGCCTTCCACCTCAAGCAGCATAAGCGCTGAATCGCAAAGACCCCGCGGGACGGCGTCCCCCCAGCCGCCGCCCCGCGGGGTATCCGGCCCGCCCTGCGCGGATCAGGCCGGTTTCAGCGTCACGTCACCGAGGATCTGCGCCTGGCAGGCGATGCGCTGCTGCTTGCCGGCGAAGTGCTCGCGCAACAGCTTCTGCTCCAGCTCGGAAGGCGGGCTCAGGTTCTCCTGCCCCTCCACCACCTGGCACAGACAGGTGCCGCAGTCCCCCTCGCGGCAACCGTAGACGATCCCCGAACCGACCTTCTCCGAAAGCTCGATCACCCGGGTCCCGGCGGGTGCGCTGACGGTCAGATCGATGTCCTTGAACGTTACCTGGGCTCTAGCCATCCCTTTGACTCCTTATCGTTTCTAGTTAGATTCTGGTTGCGGCCCGACCCGGCGTGCGGCTACGAGGCCGGTGCTGCCGCCGACCGCCCGGCCATGAGCTTCGCCAGCCACGGCGGTGGGCGCTTGGCCAGCGCCGCGCTGAGTTCCTTCATGTGCCCCCCGGCGGCACCGCCCACGTCGCGCTTCATGGGGAAGACCCCGGCGTTGACCACCTTGGCCGCCGCCGGCCCGCCGATGGAGCAGCAGTAAAGCACCTGGCAGTCGGCGATCAGCGCCACCCGGGCGCCGATCCGATCATCCCGCCGCGTACCGCTGCCGCTCACCGCCTCGGCCACGGGCCGGACGTCGGCGAGCCGGCAGCCGGTGGCGGCGACGTCATAGATCAGGAAGCGGGTGCAGGCCCCGAAGTGGCCGTCCAACTCCTCGCCGGTATTCGAGGCGCAGGCCACGCGGATGGCGCCCTCCGGCGACGGGCCCGACTCCGGCTCGGGGACCGGGTCCGTCGCCGCCTCCTCGCCGTGCAGGGCCCGGCACGCGGCCTCCAGGCGCGCTGCCGGGGCCTGCTGCACGGCCTCCAGGTGGTGGGCACCGCCGGCGTCGCGCAACCCTCGCGGGGTCACCCCGGCGAGCTTCTCGGCAGTGAGCGGGGCGCCGAGTAGTGCGGTGAGCACCCGCACCAACTGCGACACGTCGAGTTCCGGGAGCTCCCGGGCCGCCAGCCCGATGCGCAGGGCCAGCTCCGGTTGCAGTGAGGCGTCCTGCTGCATGCCGTCCCCCTCCTTCAGTCCGCCGGGACCACGCACTCGTCCACCTCGCAGACCTCCTCGCAGCGAGGCATCTCGAAGTGGCCCTCGCACTCGGTACAGCGGTCCGCGATGATCTCGTAGAGGCCCATCTTGTTGCGCTTGATGGCCGCCTCGGGGCACTCCGGCTCGCAGTCGCCGCAGCTGGTGCAAAGCTCGGGATCGATCTTCATGGCCATGCTCTTCCCTCCCTCGATCGCCGCGATCAGCGGACCAGGTCGTAGTTGAAGTCGGTGACACCCATGTGCCGGGTCTCCTCGTCGAGCCGGTCCAGCACCTCGTTGACGATGGTGGTGAGGATGTACATCGCCCCCTCATAGCCCCAGATGCTGTTGCGGTGCAGGTGGTGCCGGTCGAAGATCGGGAAGCCGAGGCGGATCAGCGGGACCTCGAACTCCTTGCCCTTGTAGAGGGTGTCGCGCTGGATGAACTTGCCGTAGGAGTTGCCGATCATGAAGTCGGGCTTGTCGGTGAAGCACAGCGAACGCATGTGCCACAGATCCTTGCCGACGTAGACCTGGGCGCTCTCCCCGTAGGGCGTCTGCTCGAGCATGGCGCGCATCGCCTTGCCCCAGCGCTTGTTGGCGTTGTGGCAGAGCACGTGGCGCGGTTCGGCGCCGAGCTCGGTGAGGAAGCGGGTCATGCCCATGACGAAGTCCGGATCCCCCCACAGGGCGAAGCGCTTGCCGTGCAGCCACTGGTGGGAGTCGGTCATCATGTCCACCAGCCGCCCGCGCTCCTTCTCCAGGGACGGGGGGATCGGCTTGCCGGTGATCTGCGAGACCTGCATCAGGAAGTTGTCCGTCGCCTCGAGGCCGATGGGCACCTGCACCTCGGGGCAGTCGTGCTTCCAGGTCTGCTTGACGTACTTCTTGGTCTTGGTCAGCGCCCAGGGCTGGAGCAGGAGCGTGTCCAGGGCGTTGGGCGCATCGCGGACCTCGTCGATGGGCGTCCCGCCGGCGTACATCCGGTACTCGCCGTCGGCCGGGGTGTCGAGCACCTCGGTGGGATCACTGAGCACCGAGGCCTCCACGCCCATCTCATCCAGGGCGCGCTTGACCCAGCGGTAGCTACCCAGGTAGGTCTCGAAGCCGGGCACCAGGTTGAGCTTGCCGTTGCTGCCCGGCTGCTTGTCTTCCATCTCATTGATGGTGAAGTAGCGGATGAGGCCCTCGAACATGCCGTCCCAGCCGGTGATGTGGCTGCCGACAAAGCTCGGCGTGTGAGCAAACGGGGTCGGGACCTCCTGGGGCAGATACCCCTCGTCCTTGGCGTTGCCGATGAAGGCGTTGAGGTCGTCGCCGATGACCTCGGCCATGCAGGTGGTGGAGACGGCGATCACCTCGGGCTGGTAGATCTGGTAGGCGTTCTGCAGCCCCTGGTTCATGTTCTTGTGACCGCCGAAGACCGCCGCGTCCTCGGTCATGGAGTCGGAGACGCAGGCCACCGGCTCCTTGAAGTGGCGGTTGAAGTAGGTCCGGAAGTACGCCACACAGCCCTGGGAGCCGTGGACGTAGGGTAGGGTCTTCTCGAACCCCAGCGAGCAGAGCACCGCGCCCAGGGGCTGGCAAACCTTACCCGGGTCAACGGTCAGCGCCTCGCGGGAGAAGTTCAGCTCCTGGTACTCCGGCGTGGTCGTCCACTGGAAGGTCTCGTCGATGGTCTGCTGATCGACGCCCTCCTCGTGCTCCTGCCGCTTGCGGTTGAGAACCTGCTGGTAGTCGTCATCCCGGAACAGCGGGTAGCACGGCTTGATGGCTTCGGTGTCTTCGTTCATTGCGCTTCCTCCAGCTGCGCCGCGACGGATCGACGGCGCCTTGCCTCGATCGGGCGGGCCGGCCTCCGGCCCGCCCCTGGCTGCGAGTGGTCAGGCCGCCTTGGAGGCCGGCTCACCGGTGGCTTTCCACGGCGGAGTCATGCGATCCCAGACCGGGTTGTTCAGGGTCATGTCCATATCCCGGGCGAAGATCGCGAAGCCGTCGTAGCCGTGGTACGGCCCGGAGTAGTCCCAGGAGTGCATCTGCCGGAACGGCAGACCCATCTTCTGGAAGACGTACTTCTCCTTGATCCCGGCGGCCACCAGGTCCGGTCGGGCCCGCTCGATGAAACGCTCCAGCTCGAAGGCGTTGGCGTCGTCGTAGACCAGCGTCCCCTCCTTGAGCTCCGGGTAGGTGCGGTCGTAGTCGTCGTCGTGGGCGAACTCGTAGCCGGTGCCGATGACCTCCATGCCCAGGTCCTCGTAGGCCCCGATGACGTGGCGCGAGCGCAGCCCGCCGACGTAGAGCATCACCTTCTTGCCCTCGAGCCGCGGCCGATACTTGGCGATCACCGCCTCCATGGTCGGCTGGTACTTGGCGATGACCTGCTCGGCGTTGGCCTGGATGGTCTCGTCGAACTGCGCCGCGATCTCGCGTAGGCTCTGGGCGATCCGCGTCGGCCCGAAGAAGTTGAACTCCATCCACGGGATGCCGTGGGTCTTCTCCATGTGCTCGCAGATGTAGTTCATGGAGCGGTAGCAGTGCAGGAGATTGAGCTGGACCTTGGGCGTGTTCTCCATCTCGGCCAGGGTGCCGTCGCCGGACCACTGCGCCACCACGTTCAGGCCCATCTCCTCGAGCAGGATGCGCGAGGCCCAGCAGTCGCCACCGATGTTGTAGTCGCCGACGATGGCCACGTCGTAGGGCCCGGCCTGGCGGCCGTCGCCCTCGCGGTTCTCCAGGACGTGGTCGCGGATGGTGTCGTTGGCGATGTGGTGGCCGAGGGACTGCGACACGCCGCGGAACCCCTCGCAGCGCACCGGGATCACCGGCTTACCGAGGCGCTCGGTGGCCTGCCGACCCACGGAGTCGATGTCGTCGCCGATCAGCCCGATGGGGCACTCCGACTGCACGGTGATGCCCTTGTTCAGCGGGAAGAGCATCTCGATCTCGTCGACGATCTTCTCCAGCTTCGGGTCGCCACCAAAGACGATGTCCCGCTCCTGGAAGTCTGAGGTGAAGTTGATGGTGCCGAAGGTGTCCACCCCGGTATGGCCGGTGTAGTAGTTGCGCCGGCCGGCCCGGGAGAGCTGACCACAACCCACCGGGCCGTGGGAGACGTGCACCATGTCCTTGATCGGCCCCCAGACCACACCCTTGGAGCCGGCGTAGGCGCAGCCGCGCTGGGTCATCACCCCGGGGACCGACTTGCGGTTGGAGGTCACGCACTTGCTAGGCTGCTGATCCGGGCCGACGGCGGCCAGGTGCTTGTCCCGTTCCGCGCGGGTGGCCTCGGGGTAGACCTCGAGGACCTCCTCGATCACCGCCTGGGCCTCTTCCTGCGTCAAGTTGCTCATGTTGGTGATCCCCCCTTACGCCGAAGCGCTCTCGTCAGCCTTCTGCCCGACGATGGACTCGTCTTCCTCCTCAAGGATGCCGAACTCCATGAGCAGGTCCTCGAGGTCGTCCATGGACAGTGGCGTGGGCACGACCAGGTTCTTGTTGTTGATGACGTTGTCGGCCAGTTCGCGGTAGACGTCGGCCTGGTTGCACTCCGGGTTGTACTCGATGACCGTCATGCGCCGGATCTCGGCGTGCTGGACCATGTTGTCCCGCGGGATGAAGCCGATCATCTGGGTCCCCAGGCGGCTGGCCAGGTTCTCGATGAGCTCGTCCTCGCGGTCGGTGTTGCGGGAATTACAGATCAGCCCGGCCATGCGGACACCGCCAGAGCTGGAGTACTTGACGACCCCCTTGGCGATGTTATTGGCGGCGAACATGGCCATCATCTCGCCGGAGACGACGATGTAGATCTCCTGGGCCTTGTTCTCGCGGATGGGCATGGCGAAGCCGCCGCAGACCACGTCGCCGAGAACGTCGTAGAAGACGAAGTCGAGATCGTCCGTGTAGGCGCCCTCCTCCTCGAGGAAGTTGATGGCGGTGATGACACCGCGCCCGGCGCAGCCCACACCCGGCTCCGGGCCGCCGGACTCGACGCACTTGGTGTCGCCGTAGCCCACCTGCAGCACGTCCTCGAGCTCCAGGTCCTCGACACTGCCCGCCTCGGCGGCCAGGTGCATGACCGTGTTCTGGGCCTTGGCGTGGAGCATCAGGCGGGTGGAGTCGGCCTTCGGATCGCAACCGACGATCATCACCTTCTTGCCCTTCTCGGCCAGCGCCGCCACCAGGTTCTGCGTGGTGGTGGACTTGCCGATGCCGCCCTTGCCGTAGATCGCTGCCTGTCTCATTGAAGATCCCTCCTGACCGATGGTTATTTCGGCCGCCTCAGCGGCTCGCACCCCGGTTCTGCAACCGCCATGCCAGGAGGCTCGGGAGAGACGCCTGCGGCGGCCGCGACCCGCCGCAGGCCACACCCAAGGGGCTGATTTTACGGACTTATCGAAAAAATTCGGACGATCAGGAAGGCTCAGAAAAACGGGCCCAAGGCACCGCCGCGGGCGGCTTTCGCCGGCCCGGCACCCGTGGCAAGTCCGACACAACCGGGTGGGGGTTGTCGGGGACCGGACAAGGGGGGTGTCCACTCCCCGACGGAGCGGAGGGAGGCGTCAGTGCTCACTGTAGACGGCGGTCTGCCCGGCCTCGTTGAAGGCGAGGACCTGGAAGGACTCGGCGGGCTGGCCGGGGATCTCCATCCCCGGCGACCCGATGGGCATACCGGGAACGGAGAGACCGCTGATCGACGGTTGTTCCTCCAGCATGCGCCGGATATCGGCGGCCGGGACATGGCCCTCCACCGCGTAGCCGTCGACCACGGCCATGTGGCAGGAGACCAGTTCCGGGGTGATCCCGTGGCTGCGCCGGACCTGGTTGATCTCGCGCTGCTCGGTCACCACCGGCTCGACCTCGAAGCCCTCCTCACGCAGGTGGGTGACCCAGTCCGCGCAGCATTCACACGTCGGGGTCTTGTAGACGGTAACCACGCCCTCGTCGGTGCCGCCGCCGAGCACGGCGTAGCTGGCCCCACCGACCACCCCGACCGCGCCCAGAACGCCGGCATAGATCCAGTTGCGTCGCATCGGCCCCGCTCCTCCTCGGCTGACCATGGCACCGGACCCATTATTGACATAACGCAACCCGGATACCACCCCCTTCTTGCCGACCGAGGGGGTTCAAGCGCGCTGGGGCGTCTCGCGGGCGGCCCGCTCGGCCAGGTCCCGGGCGCAGGCTTCGATCACGGTCACGCCGTGGCGAGCCAGGTAGCGCCGCTCCTTCCCGGCGGTGGCCGGAAGCAGGGCCCACCCCTTAGGCTCCCCGGCCTCCTGGGTGATCTCGGTAAAGAGCATGCGCTCGGTATCCCGGGTAAAGCGCACCCCCAGGCTCAGGTAGCGCACGCCGCGCCGCCGCTCCTTGAGAAAGCGCGGCAGGGCGAAACCGCCCATCAGCTCGGTGAGGTAGTCCACAAAATCAGCGTCCGAGGCAACGAAGCTCGGATCGGGCCGCGGCGTGCCCAGCGGCTTGAACAGCACCGGGCCCGAGGGCGTCGGCGGCGACTCGGCCGCCTCGTCGTGGAGCTCGTGATAGCCGATGCCGTCGTGGCGAAAGACCCGGTAGCGCCGACCGCCGGTGACCCGGGCGATGCCCTGGACCAGCAAGTGCGGGGTGCCGGCCCAGGCGTCCTGAAGCTGGGTATCCCGATTCAGGTCGACCACCCACGCCGGCCGTTGCTGCGCCAGCCAGTCGATCACCGGGGCGCGGGTCCACGGCACCTCACCAAAGCAGGCGCAGAGGAAGCGCTCCAGATAGGGGCGACCGTAATCCTGTTCGATCTTCATCGCCGCCCGGGAGAACTCGTGCATCAGCACCGGCGACATGGGCCGCCCCTGATTCAGGGCAAGGATCAGCCGCTCGTTGTCGGCGGGCATGGCGTCGCCGGTCTCCGGATGTCGGGCCCCCTCCAGGGCCCCCGGCCCGAGCACCGGGACGACACTGCCGTCGGCAAACCCCTGGGTCCACCGCTTCAACCGCTCCTCATCCAACCCCGGATGGCTCATGGCTTTCCCCTCCCTGGCCGATCCGCGCCCGATCCCGCTGGACCTGCCGGGCCCGCTGCTCCTGCAGCGCCCCGCGAATCCGTTCCCGAAGCTCGTCGTCCAGCGGCGCAACGTCCGGCGGGTGAATGGTTTCGCAAAGGAGCACATGCAGGCCCATCGCCGTTTCCACCGGCCCGCGCACCTCACCGGCAGCCATCTCGAACAGGGCCGCATCCAGCTCCTCGTGCAGTTGCCCCCGGGGCACCCGACCTACCAGCCCGCCGTGCAGGGCACTGGGGCACTCGGAGTGGCGCTCGGCGGCGGCGGCAAACCCCCGCGGATCGGCGGCCAGCTTTCCAGTCAGCTTCTCGGCCCGCGCCCAGGCCCGCTGCCGTGTGTTCTCCGGGAAATCGTCGTTGATGGTGATCAGCAGGTGGCGCACGGTGCGCGTCTCGTCGCGCCGAAACCGCTCGGGGTTCTCGTGGTAGAAGCGCTCCACGTCCTCGTCGGTGACCGCCGGCACCTCGGCGGCCAGCGCCGCCAGGGCGTGCTCCGGGACCTGCAGGGTGTGCCCCGGAAAGCGCACCTGGTAGGCCGGCCCGGTCGGGGCATCGCGCACCACGCGGAGAATCTCGCCGACGGCCCCAGGCTCGGCCACCACCTCGCCCTGGACCGCGAGACGGCGGGTGGGCGTCACACGGTCACGACACTCGAAGCGGGTCTCCACCCAGTGGCTGGCTGCATCCATGAGCTCCTCCTCGCGACAACCGACCATGCGATCCTGATCCAGGAAGAAGACGGTGTAGATGATCTGATCCTGCAGGAACGTCCCGACATCCCGGACGTAACCCACACTCCCCCGGGGGACCAGCAACTCACCCCGGGCCACGCCGGGGTAAGTGCCGTCGTTGCGGATGTTGCGGGTCACCCGCACCGCCGCGCCGATCCTGAACTGCGGGAGCATCAGCCGACCCTCCCGCGGCCGATGTGCGCCACCGGGACCTCCGCGGTGGCCCCGCGGGCCGCCTGGCGATGGATCCGCAACGCCGCCTGGCTACGGGCATCGGAGCCGACGAAATCGTCGTGGGCGCGCTGGAGCAGCGCCCGGGCGTGGGCCTCGGCCTCCGCCGGGTGGGACGGCGGTTCGGCGGTGGCGTAATCGTGGAAGCGCTGGAGGATGTGCAGCCGATAGACCCGCACCAGCTGCGGGTCGTGGGCCACCCCCAAACCCTCCAGCCAAGCCTCGATGCCCTCAAGCCCTTCCTCGCTCTCCGGTTCCAATGCCTCCAACCACTTCATGGCAACCTCCTCTAGGCCTCGACGGCACCGTTGGCGGCTGTAACCGCCCCCTCGACCACCAGCGCGCGCAGCTCATCCGCACTCGGGGCACGCTTATGGGTGACACTCCAGCGCCGGATCAGGGGCAGGAGCGCGCGGGCCTGCTCACGGTCGAGATCCACCCCCGCCTCACGGCATGCGGCCTGGACGCCGCGGGTCCCGGAGTGCTTGCCGAGGACCAGCTCATGGCACCGCCCGACCTCATCCGGATCCAGGCCCTGGTAGTTGCGGGCATCCTTGAGCAGCCCATCGACGTGGATCCCGGCCTCGTGGCGGAACACCCCGGCGCCGACCACGCTCTTGCCCCAGGGCACCGGCCGCCCCGAGGCCGCCTCCACCAGCGCCGCCACAGCGGTCAGGCCGGCGGTATCGACCCCCGTGGGCCGATGGCAGAGCCGGTGCAGACCGAGGACCACCTCCTCCAGGGCGGCGTTCCCGGCACGCTCGCCGAGGCCGCAGACGGTGGTATTGACGTGGGTGGCCCCACCGCGCACCGCGGCCAGGGAGTTGGCCGTGGCCAGACCGAAGTCGTCGTGGGCGTGCATCTCCAGCTCCAAATCCGTGGCGGCGCGCAGACGCTGGAACACTTCGCAGACCGCGAAGGGCTCGGCGATCCCCACCGTATCGGCAATGCGCAGCCGCCGCGCTCCGGCCGCCTCCGCACACCGCGCCACCTCGACGAGGAACTCCGGATCGGCCCGGGTGGCATCCTCGCCGCCGACGCTGACCTCCAGCCCCTGCACCCGGGCCCGGCGGACCCAGGCATCAATCCGGCCCAGCACCCAGCGACGATCCCGCCCCAGCTTGTGGGCGATCTGCTGATCGGAGACCGGGATGGAGCCATCCACTCCCCAGACGCCCAGGCCGCCGCACGCCTGCAGGTCGGTCTCGCGCATCCGCGCCCAGACCAGCAGCCGCGCCGACACCCCGGACTCCGCCAGGGCGCGGATGTCGGCGCGCTCCTCGGGGCCCATGGCCGGGATGCCCACCTCCAGCTCCGGCACCCCGATCCGATCCAGCGCCGCGGCGATGGCGAGCTTCTCGGCGCGGGTAAAGGCCACCCCGGCGGACTGCTCGCCGTCGCGCAGGGTCGTATCGTCGATCACTACCCCGGCCATCACGCCTCCGGCCCGAAACATTCGGAGAAATCGCTGCAGGCGTCACAGGAGGGCGCCCGGCAGGTGTAGATCCCGGTCTCCTCGCAGAGCCGCTTATAGAGAAACTTCTTCCACTTCATGTCGCGGTCGTTCAAGGCACACAGCGCGGGGAAACCCGCCTGCATGAGCCGGGTCAGCTCCTTGCGCGAGCGCAACCCCAGGTCCTGCCACAGGTGGTCGCGCCCCAGGCAGCCAGCGGCGACGATCTGCGCCAGCCAGCGCTCGGAGCGATCGGCACCGCGCCGGTAGCGCAGCAGCAGATCGGCCACATCGGCCTGCTCGTCGGCCAGCGGCCGGGCGAGTGTTGGCGGATCGGGGAACGGCGTCACCGCGCCAACACCGGGGAAGTGGCGGGCCATCATGGCCACGTAGTCACCGGGCTCGAGCCCCATCCAGGCCGGCAGGACGCTCTCGCCGCTGAGCCAGGCCGCTACCAGCTGCGCCAGCGGCTGATCGTTGGGTAGACCGGTGGCCTCGGCGAGCATGCCGCCGCAGGTGTGCGGCCAGAAGACCCGGCCCACGGGGGCCGTCGGCGTTGTCTCAGTGCCGTTCATGGGGTGCCCTCCTCTTCCCGCAGCTGCTCATCCAGGGCCTGCCAGGCCGCCTCCTGGCGGACGCGCACCGCCTCCGGATCCAGGGACAGCCCGGCCACGCGGGCGCGGCTGAACTCCGCGCCGCGGTCCTCGCCGAGCATCCCGGCGGCATCAGCGCGGCACTGCTGGCAGTGGCTCATCACCGCAATATCGTTGGCGCAGGCGGCGCGCAGCCCGAGCAGTTCCGCGTCGGTGGGGCCGCGCTGGCCGATCTGGCCGAAGTGGGTGCCGTGACTCGGATCGGAGATCAACGGCATGACGTTGTGCAGGAACGCCCCGCGCTGCCGGACCACCCGCGACACGGCGGGCAGGTGCTGGTGATTGATCCCCGGGATAGCCACCGAGTTGACCTTCACCAGCACCCCCCGCTCGGCCAGGGCCTCGATCCCGGCGAGCTGGCGCTGGAGCAGGATCCGGGCCGCCTCCAGGCCGCGCCGCCGGCGGTGCTCGAAGAGGATCGACGGGTGGATCTGCGCACCGATCTCCGGGTCGATGGCGTTGACCGTGACGGTGACATGCTCCACATCCAGGGCCACCAGATCGTCGACGTAGTCGGGCAGCGCCAGGCCGTTGGTGGACAGGCACAGGCGCAGCTGCGGGGCGACCTCGCGGATGCGCTCGAAGGTCTCGAAGGTACGCCGCGGGTTGGCCAGGGCGTCGCCGGGGCCGGCGATGCCCACCACCGACAGCTGCGGGATCTCCGCGGCCACCGCCAGGGTCTTGGCCACCGCCTCCTCGGGGGTGAGGACCTCGGAGACCACCCCGGGGCGGGACTCGTTGGCGCAGTCGTACTTGCGGTTACAGTAGTTGCACGAGAGGTTGCAACCCGGGGCGACGGCCACGTGCAGCCGCGCAAAGTGGTGGTGGGCGCGCTCGGAGTAGCAGGGGTGGTCCCGGACCTTGGCGCGCAGCGCCTCGGGCAGGTGCTCGAGCCCGTCGCCGGGTGCCCCCGCGCCACCGACACCGGGACACCCGGCTTCCGGGTCGCAGATGGTGGAGCCGCTTGCGTCCATTGTCTCTCCCTCCGTCGGGACCGGAGCCGGGCTCCGGTCGGGCCTGCCCGTGTCAATGCAACCCTCATGCCGGATCTGCGAATCGGCTAACCGCCCGTTTCGCCGGTGCCCCGGTGCCGCTGCGTGCCGGATGTGTCGCAAACCCCACAGCCGCATGTCGTTTCCGCCACGCTTCGGCCCGCCGCTCACAGGCTCTTCACCGGGATATCCAGGGTCTTGATCCGGTACGCGATCTGCCGCGGCGTCATGCCCAGCAGGCGCGCCGCCTTGGCCTGCACCCAGCCGGTGCGTTCAAGGGCGGCGATCACCCGCTCGCGCTCATCCAGCGCCGGGTCGTTGGGATCCGGCGCCGCCGGCCCGGCAGGCAAGACTCCATTGCCGGCGGGCCCCGAACCGTCTTCGGGGATGCCGGCGAGGAGCAGCGCCTCGTGATCAATGTGGCCGTCCTCGCTCATGATCGCCGCCCGCTCCAGGGCGTTCTGCAACTCGCGGACATTGCCCGGCCAGTGGTAGCGCATCAGCGTACGGATGGCGTCGTCGGAGATATCCAGCGCCCGCTGCTGAACGTCGGCGATGCGTCCGACCAGGAAGCGAGCCAGCTCCGGGACATCCTCGAGCCGCTCGCGCAGCGCGGGCATGGTGATGGCCATCACGTTGAGCCGGTAGTAGAGGTCCTCGCGGAACTCGCCGGCAGCGACCGCCGCCTCCAGATCGCGGTTGGTGGCGGCGAGCACGCGCACATCCACATGCCGTGTGCGGGTGCTGCCCACCCGCTCGAACTCCCCCTCCTGGAGGATGCGCAGCAGCTTGGCCTGGAAGGCCGGCGAGATCTCGCCCATCTCGTCGAGGAAGATGGTGCCGCCGTCGGCCTGCTCGAAACGCCCCACCCGGCTCTGCACGGCGCCGGTGAACGCCCCCTTCTCGTGGCCGAAGAGCTCGCTCTCGAGCAGGCTGTCGGGCAGCGCCGCGCAGTTGAGCTTGACGAAGGGCGCGTCGGCCCGCGGCGAGTTGTAGTGGATGGCGTTGGCCAGCAGCTCCTTGCCGGTGCCGGACTCGCCGCGCAGCAGCACCGTGGTGCTCCACTGTGCGACCCGGCGCACCTGTTCGAAGACGCGGCGGATGGCCGGGGTGCGGCCGATGACGTTCTCGAAGCCGTAGCTCTCTTGCACCTCCCGGCGCAGGCGATCGCGCTCATCGACAATGGCCGCCTGCTCGCGCTCGACCTCGGTGGCCAGGCGCACGGTCTGGGCGACCAGATTGGCGACCATCTGCATGAACCGCGAACGCTCCGCCAGCAACGCGCCCTCGTCGGCGGCGGGCTGCGCGGCGAGCACGCCCACCGGCGGGTCGTGTTCGCCGGGACCGTTGATGGGAACGCCGATGAACGGCAGATCCGGATCGTAGAGGCCGAGCCGATCGAGGAACCGAGGCTCTGCGGAGATGCGCCGGACGATCAGCGGCTCGGCCTGGTTGAGGATCTCGCCGACGATCCCCTCGCCGGGACGGTAGATGACCTCATTGGAGGGGGTCTGACCGTGCAGCGCGCGGACGATGGTCTCGCGGCGCACCGGGTCGCGCAGGGCGACCATCCCGGAGTGCATGTCGGCGTGCTCGTGGAGCACTTCGAGCACGGCCTGGAGCGTATCGCGCAGGTCGAGGCTGCGGGAGAGGACGCGGCTGACCTGGTAGAGCGCTTCGAGCTGGGCCTCGACCAGTTCGGCCCGGGCGCGCTCGCGGGGGCCGACGGGCATGGGGTTTTCCATGAATCCTCCTTCACTCGCCTCTCTGTTGGGCGTAGCCGGGGGCGTCGAGGGGCGCCGGAAGAACGCGCCCTTCGGGTGCCCACCGGTGCCCCGAGTGCCGTTCCTGGGCCGACCAACGAGAAGCAAGACCCGTTCCAGCGACCCGATAAGGGCCCCACGCCCCATTTGTCGCGTTTCTCACAGTGATTCATGAAAACCGATGTCTTTGTCGCCTGTGCCACATCGGTGCACAGGCACTACCGCAGTGCAACACGGCCCCTCTCAGGCGTAAGGACGCGGGGTTGGGTCACGGAGTGGACCGCCGGGGTGAGCTGGCACGGCTGATGCTTATCCAAGGGCAAGCGTCGCCGACTGGCCGGGGGAAGGGAGAGAGAATGACGGAATACCTGTTGCTGCTGATCGGCGTGGCCCTGGTGAACAACGTGGTGCTCACCCAGTTCCTGGGCCTGTGCCCGTTCATGGGCGTGTCGAATCGGCTGGATACCGCCCTGGGCATGGGGCTGGCCACCACCTTCGTGCTCACGCTGGCGGCGGCAGCCGGATGGGTGATCGAGCACGCCCTGCTCATCCCCCTGGGGCTGGAGTTCCTGCGCATCCTCAGCTTCATCCTGGTCATCGCCGGGACCGTGCAGTTCACCGAGATGGCCGTGGCCCGGGTCAGCCCCACCCTGCACCAGGTCCTGGGGGTGTTTTTGCCGCTGATCACTACCAATTGCGCCGTGCTCGGCGTCGCGCTGCTTAATATCCAGGAGGCGCACACCTTCGCCCAGAGCCTGGTCTTCGGTGTCGGCGCGGCGCTCGGTTTCACGCTGGTCCTGGTCCTCTTCGCCGGATTGCGGGAGCGGCTGGCCACGGCGGCGGTACCGGCGGCCTTCGCCGGTGCGCCCATCGGGTTCGTGGTCGCCGGGCTGCTGTCCCTGGCGTTCATGGGACTGACCGGACTGCCCGAGGGAGGGTGAAGCGATGTATGCAGCGATGCTGGTACTGACCGGAATGGCGCTACTCATCGGGTTCCTGCTGGCCGTAGCGGCGCAGTACCTGAAGCCGCCGCCGGACGAGACCGCCGAGGCGGTCGAGCGGGTCCTGCCCGGCACCAACTGCGGGCAGTGCGGCCTGCCCGGCTGCAGCATCGGGGCCCAGGCCGTGGCCGCCGGGGAGCTACCGGTGAACTTCTGCCCGCCCGGCGGCCGAGCCGTGGCCGAGGAGATCGCCCGGATCACCGGTCAGCCCCTGGTCCTCGATGACGGCGACGACGGCATCCGCCGGGTGGCGCGGGTCACCCGGGAGGACCTGTGCACCGGGTGCCTCAAGTGCATCAAGGCCTGCCCGACCGACGCGGTGATCGGCGCCCCCAAGCAGATCCACGGGGTGCTGCCCGAGGCGTGCTCGGGGTGCGCGGCGTGCATCGACGTCTGCGCCACCGGGGCGCTGGAGATGGTCCCGGAGCCGGTGACGCTGGCCAACTGGCGCTGGCCGCGGCCGACGGAGGCGTACGACCATGCTGCTTAGCAAGCCGAAGATCATTCGCGGCGGCGTGCGCACCGAGCCACGCAAACAGCCCACCGCGGAGTCCCCGCTGGAGCCCCTGCGGGCACGACAGCGACTCTATGTCTCGCTGGCCCAGCACATCGGCGCACCCGCCCTGCCAGCCGTGGCCCCGGGTGAACACGTCACCAAGGGCCAGCGGATCGGCACGCCGGAGGCCGGCCTGTCGGCGGCCGTCCACGCCCCGACCTCGGGCCGGGTGGTGGCCGTCGACCGCCACCCGGCGCCCCACCCCTCCGGGCTGACGGTACCCACCGTGGTCCTCGACCCCGACGGCGAGGAGCAGTGGAGCGAGACCCTGCCGGAGCCGCTGACCGCACCGGCCAGGCAGATCGACCCGGCGACGATCGCTGCCCGGGTGGGCGAGGCCGGCATCGTCGGGATGGGCGGTGCTGCCTTCCCGGCGGCGGTGAAGCTCGGCGCCGGGCAGCCGGTGGCCACGCTGATCCTCAACGGCGGCGAGTGCGAACCGTACCTGACCTGCGACGACCGACTGATGCGCGAGCGCGCCGCCGGGATCATCGACGGCGCCCAGCTGATGGCCCGCGCCCTGGGCGCCGAACGCACCGCCATCGGGGTCGAGGACAACAAGCCGGAGGCCATCCACGCCCTGCGCCGCGCCAGTGACGCCCTCGGTGGCCCCGACGTGGTGCCGGTCCCGAGCCTGTGGCCCCAGGGCTCGGAGAAGCACCTGATCTACACGCTGACCGGCCGCGAAGTCCCGGCCGGCGCACGGGCGGGGGACATCGGCGTGGTCGTCCACAACGTCGGCACGGCCTACGCCGTGCATCGCGCCGCCCGCCACGGCCGCCCGCTGATCAGCCGCCCGGTGACCGTCGGCGGCGGCGCCGTGGCCGAACCGGGGAACTTCGAGGCGCCCCTGGGCCTGCCCCTGCAGGCCCTGATTGAGCAAGCCGGCGGGCTCCGCGAGCCCCCGGCCCGGGTGCTTGCCGGCGGCCCGATGATGGGCCAGGTGGCACCGCTGGAGGCCGCCGTGGCCAAGGGCACCAACGGTGTCATCGCCCTGACCGCCACCGAGATCCGCGAGGCCGAGGGGCGCCCCTGCATCCGTTGCGGCCGCTGCGTCGATGCCTGCCCGATGGGATTGATGCCCTTTGACATCGCCAACCGCGCGGCCGCCGGCGATGTCGACGGCGCCGCAGCCACCGGCCTGATGGACTGCCTGACCTGCGGCTCCTGCGCCTACGTCTGCCCCTCGGCGCGGCCCCTGGTGCAACTCTTCCACTACGCCCGCGGCCAGCTCGCCGAACAGGCCACCGCCAAGCAGCGCAGCGAGCTGCAGCGGCGCATGGCCGAGCAGCGGGCAGAACGCCAGCGCCGCGAGCAGGAGCGCAAGAAAGCGGCCGCTGCGGCCCGGCGCAAACAGCGGGCCCAGCAGAAGGCCGCCAGCAGCGAGACCGACCCGCCGGCGCAGGAGCAGCCGGTCGATGAGGAGAAGGAGACGCAGACGTGAGCGAACTGGTCGCCGGCCCCCACACCCGCGCCCCGCTGAGCCTGCCCACGCTGATGCGCCAGGTCCTCCTGGCCGCGGCTCCGGCCACCGCCTTCGGCGTGTGGCTCTACGGCTGGCCGGCCCTGAACCTGCTGCTCATCACCCTGGTCACCGTGCTGGTCGCCGAGGCGGCGTGCCTACGCGCCGCCGGGCGGCCCGTGCGCAGCGGCCTGGGCGACAGCTCGGCGCTGGTGGCCGGCTGGATCCTGGCCATGAGCCTGCCCCCGTGGGCGCCCTGGTGGATCGGGGTCATCGGTGGCCTGCTGGCCGTCGTCCTGGGCAAAGGGGTGTTCGGCGGCACCGGGCAGAACCTGTTCAACCCGGCCATGGTCGCCCGCGTGGCGCTGCTGATCGCCTTCCCGGTGGAGATGACCCGCTGGGTCGAGCCCGCCCCCCTGGGCTCCGCCGTGGCGCCCGGGTTTCTCGAATCCCTGGGGATCACCTTCACCGGCACCGCCGACTGGGATGCGGTCACCGGCGCCACCACCCTGGACGCCACCCGCACCGCCGTCACCGAAGGGCAGAGCATCGAGACCGCCCTGCCTGAGGCCTACCAGCCCGCCCTGGCCCTGCTCGGCTACGCCCCGGGGAGCCTGGCCGAAGGCTCGGCGCTGCTGCTCGCTCTCGGCGGGGTCTACTTGATCTACCGGCGGGTCATCGCCTGGGAGATCCCGGCGGTGATGCTCGCAACTCTGGCGGTGCTGGCCACCGTCTTCCACACCCTGGATCCCACGCGCTACGCCGATGCCGGCGTCCACATCCTGGCCGGTTCCACCCTGCTCGCCGCCTTCTTCATCGCCACCGACCCGACCACCTCACCGACCACCACCGTCGGCCGCGCGGTCTTCGCCGCCGGCTGTGCAGTGATCGTCTGGGTGGTGCGCACCTACGGCGGCTACCCCGAGGCCACCGCCTTCGCGGTGCTGCTGATGAACGCCTTCACGCCGCTGATCGACCACTGGATCCGCCCCCGGGTCTACGGCCGGACCCGGCTGGGCGCCCCGCTGAGCACGGACCGGGAGGGCCCATGAGCACACCGGAGCGCCCCACCTACCAACAGCGCACTGCCTACCACGTCACCCTGCTGGGCATGGTGGCCCTGATCAGCAGCACCGCCCTGGTCATTGCCGACCTGCAGACCCGCGAGCAGATCGAGGCGCAGCGCGAACGCCAGCTCGGCGAACGCATCGCCCAGGTGACGCCGGTGCGGACCGCCGCCGACGCGCCGCTGGAGCGCACGGTCTCGGTCCGCCACGACGGCCGTGAACACACCGCCTGGCAGTACCTGGAAGACGGCGAGGTGGCGGCGGTGGCCCTGGAGAGTCAGGCGCAGGGCTACGGCGGTACCATCCGGGTGATCGTCGGCATCGACCGCGACGGCGAGGTGCTGGCCGCCCGCGTCACCGAGCACCAGGAGACCCCGGGGCTCGGCGACGACATCGAGGCCGAACGCTCCGACTGGATCGACGCCTTCGAGGGCCGCTCGCTGGGCAACACCGCCGAGGACGACTGGGCGGTGGAGAAGGATGGCGGCGAGTTCGACCAGTTCACCGGCGCCACCATCACCCCGCGGGCGGTGGTCGCGGCGGTCCACACCGCCCTGCTCGCCTTCAACGCCCACCAGGGGCGATTGCTCGATCCGCGTGCCGGTCAACGCACCGCCGAGGACGCAACCGAGGAGGCCGACGATGGCTGATACCGATGCCGGACTCGCTGGACCCGCCCCCGCCGCCGAGGCCGGCCGCTGGCGGCGCATCGCCCGCGAGGGTCTGTGGGACAACAACGTGGTCTTTGCACAGCTGCTGGCGCTCTGCCCGCTGCTGGCGGTGACCTCCACCGCCACCAACGGCCTCGGGCTGGGGCTGGCGACGCTGTTCGTGATGGTGCTCTCGGCGGTGCTGGTCTCCACCCTGCGCGGGCTAATCACCGACCCGGTGCGCATCCCGGTCTTCATCCTGCTCATCGCCACCCTGGTGACGGTGGTGGACCTGTTCATGGAGGCCCACCTCAACCCCCTCTACCAGGCGCTGGGGCTGTTCATCCCGCTGATCGTCACCAACTGCGCCATCCTCGCCCGGGCCGAGGTGTTCGCCTCGCGTCACCCGCCGGCCGAGGCGGCCTTCGACGGCCTGATGATGGGGCTGGGTTTCACCGCCATCCTGCTCGTCCTCGGCGGCGTGCGCGAATTGCTCGGCGCCGGCACCCTGTTCGACCAGGCCGGGTTGATGCTCGGCGACGCCTTCGCCTTCCTGGAGATCACCGTGTTCCCCGATTACCCCGGCTTCCTGCTCATGGTACTGCCGCCAGGGGGCTTTATCGCGTTAGGATTCCTGATGGCCGGCAAGCGGCTGCTGGATCGACGCCGGGAGGCACAGACGGCATGAGCGAGCACGAACCGGAGAGCAAGCAGGACGGCCCGCTGGAGGTCTCGGTGGCCTACGTCGAAGCCGGCGAACACTTCTGGCGGTGCTTCCAGGTGCCGGCGGGCACCAACGCCGCCCAGGCCGTGGCCCGCAGCGGCCTGCAGCAGCGCTTCCCCCACCTGGACCTGAGCACACTCAAGCTCGGCGTCTTCGCCAAGCCGGTGAAGGCGGACCGGGTTCTCGAGGACGGCGACCGGGTGGAGGTCTACCGGCCGATCACCGCGGACCCCGAGGCGCTGGCCAGCGACCGGGACACCGAGGAGGCCGGATCGTGAGCGGCTGCCTGGAGCGCGAGGCGGTGGTCATCGAGACCCGCGGCGACCAGGCCCGGGTCCACGCCGACCGGCCGACCGCCTGCGGCGCCTGCAAGGCCCGGGGTGCCTGCGGGGCGCAATTGCTGGACCGCCACCGCGGGGCCCGCGGCGTCTGGGTGCGCAACGCCATCGGCGCCCGCGAGGGCGAGGCCGTGGTGGTCTCGGTCCCCACCGGCGCCCTGCTCGGCGGCGCCCTGGCCGTCTACCTGCTGCCGCTGGCCGGGCTGCTCGGCGGGGCGCTGCTCGCCGACGCCGGCCTGGGTGCGGGCACCCCGGGGACCGTCGCCAGCGCGGCGGTGGGGCTGGTGGCCGGGCTGCTCGGCGCCCGCAGCCTACTCCAGCGCCGTGAGAGCGCCACCAGACAGCTCAGCCTGCGCCGCCCCGGCCCCACCGCCGGCGCCTAGAAGCGCAGCCGCACGCCGATCCGCCCGCTGCGGTTGCGCGACTCCTCGTACTGGATGACGCCGTCGAAGAGATCCTCCACCAGCTCGACACTGGCGCTGAGGGTCAGCCGCCCGTTGCCGATGCGCAGCAGCCGCTCCTGCGCGTCGTCGGGATCGTCCATGCCCAGGTAGTAGGCGTAGTGGGCATCCACCGCCCAGCGATCGGAGAGCGGCCGCTGCACGCCGATCCCGACGGTGGCGCCGGCGCGCCGATCGTCGCGGCAGGCGTCGTCTTCATCCGCTTCGCACTTCTCGACATTGCGGCGCTCGCGGGCCGCGGTGGCGTAGAGGCCCGTCCCGGCCAACACCTCCTCCCAGTGCCAGCCGAGACCGAAGGCGTAGTGCTCCAGCCCGGCGCGGGTATCTTCGGCGTCCCCGCCCCCCAGGCAGTCGCCGACGCAGGCGTCGGTGCCCAGATAATCGAAGTAGAGGAAGCCGCCCACCGCGGACTGCCACGAGGCCCGTAGATGGCCGCCAATGGCCCGGCGGTAGTCGATGGCCTCCTCGTCCTCGTCTCCGTCCGGGTGGACGCTCAGGGAGCTGTCGAAGACGACCTGGGCAAAGGCCAGCTGCAGGTAGCTATGCGGCCGCGATATCTCAGCCACGGCCTGGGCCGGCGCCAGCCCTAGGGCCAGGAGCAGCCATAGCGGCCCGAGGCCCGGTCGGGCCCGACGCCGCAGCAGTCGCGGGGGGTGGCGTGCGTCCATCCAGCCATTGGCCTCAACGGTGGGGTGAGTGCGGAACGTACCGCCTTGCCCGCGGCGATTCAACGCTCGCCGCGGGCATCGCCCCCCGAGTCCCACCGGTTAGTCGATGCGGATCTCGCCGCTGCCGCCAACCGAGCCGTCGCCGGCCTCCAGGATCAGCAGTCCGCCGCTGTCGAGCACACGGGTGAGCTCCCCGGGGCCCTCGTAGCCATCCTGCAGTGCGTAGAGCAGATCCACGGCGTCCCCCTGGTCGTGGCAGCGCAGGGTGTAGTCAAAGCTGGCGCTGCCGGCGGCGTTGCGGTTGGCTTCGGCGCAGAGATCGTTGAACAGCCGGTGCAGTTCGCGCCCCACCTCCGCGGCCTGCCCCTCGTCGGTGGTGGTCACGACCTTGAACGGTCGGCCGCGCTCCACGACGTCCAGCCAGCTGTTGTCGATTTGATTGAGGACCCGGTTGGCGGTCTCGCTCGCCGCCTCCTCGGCCAGAACCCCATAGTCCCCGGCGTCCCGCTCCGGGGAGTGGCCACTGCTGGCACCGATCTGATCCGCCGTGGCCGTATAGAACGCCACCGCCGTGACAACGGCGCTGCGCACGGTATCGGCCCCCACCTCGCGGGCGCTGTGATCGACATCCAGCGTGATGTAGACATCACTGCCGACCTCCAGGGCCAGCTGGTGCATGGGATCGTCGTGGCCTTCCAGCGCCGCCACCTGACCGATCACCTCGTCGACCCGCTCATCGGCCTCGGGCACCTCCACATCGAAACCCCGCTCCTGCAGGTACTCGGAGACGCGCACTATCGCCGGTCGCGTATCGTCGGCGTGCTCGGCATCCCGCGGCAGAACGGCGATGCGGGGCCGCCCGATCCGGTCCATGACATCGACGCTGTCTTCGATCACGTCCCGCGCCACCAGATCGTCGGAGAGCCGCGCAATGTTCACGCGCACATTCTTCTCCACCACCCGGTCGCCACCCTCCTGCCGACTGCCGAGGATATCGCTCTCCCAGCCGATGTAGGAGCGGGCATCGGCGAAGATCTCTTCCTCATGCTCGGCGAAGGCGTGGCGGCTGGCGGCATCCGCCAGCAGCGGATGATCCCCGCCGTACAGCGCATACCAGACCGCAGCCAGGCGAGCGTCCTCCTCGGCGGCATCGACATCGCTGCCAATCCCCTGGGCGCGGATCATGACCTCCGAGGCGGAGGTGGATTCCACCAGACGGGCCTGGTTCGACTCGGGCAGGGGGCTGCTGGCACAGCCGACCAGGCCCACTGCCAGGGCAGCTGCCGTAGCGGCGGTCGCCGCGCCCCATACTCGATTCCGGTTCATGGACACCCCCTACTGTCAGTGCGCAAAGGCGCGGGCAATGGCGTCCGCCGGGGTACAGGCTGCTGCCTGGCTCCCGCGGTCGTCGCGCAGCTCGTTGCAACGCTCGGCCGGCTCATCCCCACCACCGAACAGGCCATCGGCGAAGGATGCGTGGTGGACCACCTGCAGACCGGCGTAGAAACCGTTGGTGAACTCGACCTCGGGCCGGGCATCGGCATCGTTGTGCTCGTCGTCGTAGCTGATCCCGTCCACGACGTTGTAGGCGTAACCGGCCTGGGCCTGGATCTGCGTATGCGGGGTCAGGAAGGCCCCCAGGGTCAGCCGGGGCTGGACGTGGAGGGTGTTGATATCGAGATCATCCTCCTCGAAGCCCTCCCCCTCGTGCTTGAGGCGCAGGATCTCGCCGGTGACGCCCACCCCGAGCCCGACGTAGCTCCGACCCATCGGGTAGATGCGGCGCTCGGCGAAGAGCCCTAAACGACCGGCAAAGCCCCGGTTGATCTCCTGCTCGCCGCCATCGATCTCCACGTCGCCCCCCCTGGCCACACCAATACCGCCCTCGAGGTGGACCCACCACTGGGAACGCTGCGGCGCGTTCTGGGTGAAGGCAAGGTTGTAGCTGCCGATGAGGTTCGCGTAGGCCTGACCACCGGCCCCGCCGGCGGGCTCGCCGTCGAGCTCGATCTCGTTGCCCTGGTAGCTGCCGCCGTAACCGAGGAAGACGCCGCTGTACGGGATCTCCTCGGCGCGGTCCGAGCGTTCGATGCGGGTTTCCCGCGCCAGGACGCGCACCGAACTATCGGTTCGCTCGCCCTCGGGCAGCACGAGACAGGTCTCGCCCACATCGCGGACCATGCCCCAGCCAATCCGCTCCTCTTCACCGTCGATGGTGCGGTAGAAGGCCACCAGCGCGTCGGGACGAACGTTCTGCTGATCCCCGAACGGCACTTGCACGTTGCGCAGTCCGGCCTCCGTGACCGGGGCGGCGTAACGGAAGTCCGCGTGCTCCTCGACCAGAAGCTGTTCGAGCGTGGAGATGTTGTCCACGAACGCGCTGCGGTAGGCGCTGATCAGATGCGGCTCGATATCCATCCGCCAAGCTGCGGACTCCTGCTTGGTCGTCTTACCGGACCGGCCTCTGTTGTTCAGCGCGTCGGGGTAGTCCACAGGGGTGATCACATCGCGAACCTCGAAGCGCTCCCCGTTGAACTGGAAGACCGCCACCCCGGTAGGGACCTCAGCCCGGATTTCACTCCTGTAGTCGAAATATTCCTCGCCGTCGTCATCCTCCTGCTCACGCTTCGTAATGCGCCAGTCAGCCCCGGCGGCAGAGGTGTAGAAACCGATGACACGCACCGACTCACTCATGCGCTCGAGTACCTCGGCAGGGATACCGGTCTGCCGGGCGCGCTCGGTGATGAACGTCGCCTGCTCGGTCTGCGACATGTGCTCATAACGCTCATCCCGGGCCGCGCTGATCACCTCGGCCAGGGGGGCGGCGAGCTTCTCATCGAGCTGCTCGCGCATGGTCTCGGTGTAGGTCTTCGGATCCACGCCCACCGGCGCCTGGAGACCCTCGCCGAACGCGCTCTCCGTTTCGATGACCTGCGTGGGGGTTTGGATCTGCGTGGTCTCGGGGCCGAGCAGGATGCGATCCACCCGCGGCGACAGGATGCGATCCAGATGACCGTCGAGCACGTCTTCCGGCACATGCTGACCGAGGGTGACCTCCTCAATGCCACGAACCTCACATTCGCCCTCGTGATCGCAGTACTCCTGCGTAACCCTGAACGTCTCCGTGGCCACACCCACCCCGGAGAGGACCAGCACAGCCTGGCGCTCACTGTGGGCGACGGTCTCGTCGGCCCACTCCACGGCAACACCACTCCCCCAGGGGATCCCCAGCAGGACCAGGCCTGCCAGGGATCGCCGTAAGATCCGTGCGGTCATAAACCCCTCTTGGTTGTTCTTGTTCGTCTGGGTGCACTGGCCGCAATTACTGCAGCAGCGCCTCACCGCTCTCACCGCTGATGACGGCCTCGGTCAGGGCCTCGGCCAGTGCCCGGCGGCGCTCCTCGAGATCGCCTTCGGCGACCCGATCGATCCCCCCGGTGTGCTCCGCCACCGGCTGACCGCCTCGGTGGGCCTCGATGCGCGCCTCCAGGGCGTAGTAGTCCTGATCAGCAACCCGGGACAGGTGGCGCTGTTCGATGCGCAGTTGCACCGTACGCTCGGCGTGAGCGTCCACCTCGATATCGTGTCGACCCAGCACCCCGGCAACGGCCGACCGGGTGTCCTCGGGCAGATCCAGGGCCACACCGTGCTCAGCCACTGGGACCAACTCGATCTCCAGCGTCTTGTGGGTGTGGGCGACCAGATCGATGCGCCGCCGCTCGGTGCGGTACCCGTCGGCCTTGGCGCGGTAGCGGTACCGGCCGGGCGGGACGAGTTGCTCCTGGCGGTTGTCGAGGACCCGATCGCCGACGTGCAGTTCGGCCTCATCGGGTATCAGATCCGGTGTCAGGCGGGCGTAGTCGAGATACTGAATGGCCTCATCCCGATGCGCAGCCAATTGCTCCGCCGCCTCCTCGGCGGCCGCAGCATCGGGCTCGGCAGCGAAGGGCACCAGGGCCAGGCCGAAGTCGGCCCGGTCGGTGACGGCCTCGATCTCCTCGGCGTCGAGTCGCCCATAGTCGCGATCCACCTGACGCAGGAGACTCTCCAGCGTGCGCAGGACCCCCGACTCCCGCAGCCGCGCCTCCACCCGGTAGTCGTCACGCGCCGCCTCGGGGTCGCTATACTCCACGCCCTCGAAGAAGCCCCGGGCCCGCGAGGCGATCCTGGCGTCCATCTCCTCGCTCACTTCGTCATCGGCGAGGGTGGTGCGCACCTCCTGGTCGCTCTCGACGGTGACCGCCACGCGCTCGCTCAGCGCGTTGAGGGCCGCGGCACGGGCACTCTCCTCGTCCGCCCCGTAGCCGGCAGCACTGAGGACCACCTCGCCGGCGTGGGCCTGCGAACCGACTGCCCCTGCCAGGAACACTCCCAGAGACCACGCCGCAGACCGGCGTAATTTGCGACTGCCCATGGTCACCGGCCCTCCCCTCCGGTCGGTTAGAAGGCCGGGGCACTCACAGCGCCCCGGCTCGGCTCCGGAACCCCATCACTCCAGGGCTTCGTCCATGCGGTTGAGGGCCTCCTGACTGAGGAAGCGCTCGCGCAGCTCGGCGTCGGTGAACACGTCCTCCTCCTCGGGCTCGACCCGCTCGGCAACCTGATCGACGATCTGATTCACGCTGTCCTGGCCAAGCGCCATCATCGAGCAGAAGTGGGTCACGTCCTCGCCGTCCCCGTCGGGCAGATCCACATAATCGGCAGTCACCCGGAACGACCCCCGCACCTGCTCCTCGACCACCTGGCGGCTGACCTCCTCGAACATGCCGCCCTGCTGAACGGCGCCGTCGTCGCCGTCGATGGTGCTCTGGTAGTCCTCGGACAGCGACTGCATCTGGGCGCTGAGCCCGGCGGCCAGCTGCTGACGTGCGTCCATATCGGCACGGCTCTGGTCCGTGTTGAAACGACCCGTGGAGGGAACACAGGCGCTGGTGGCCAGCCCGTCCTCGACCTGGGGCGACATCACCCAGTCCGGCACGTCCAGCCCCTGTTCCTCGGCCTGCTCCTGGGGCTCGGGCTGCATCGCACCACAGGCAGCGAGCGCGACAGCGGAACTGGCCAGCAGCGCGGTGTAGAACGTCTTCTTCATGGTGTTACCTCCTCTCTTGGTTTCCGCGGCCCGACCCCGACGCACCCAAGGGGCGGACCATCCCGGGGCGCTCACGGCCCCCCGTCGAGTTGCTCGATGAGTACGTGCACCTCGGGCTCACCCCGGGTGCCGGTGAAGCGCACGCCGTGCAGCTGGGCGCGCAACTGCTCCTGTGTGCCGGCGTAGGTGGCCTCGGCGTAGAAGGTGCCCCCGCGGCGATCCTGGATCTGCACAGCTTCCTGCTCGATCTCCACCCCTTCCTCCTGTGCGAGTTGGACCAGACCGTGCTCCACGGCACGATCGATCTTGCTCGACAGCAGGTCGACGGAGAGGTACCCCGAGAAGCGGCCCACGGCGATCCCCCGTTCGCCGATAGTGACTTCTTCATGCCAGTTGGCGGGCACACCCGAAGGCCGGGCCGGCGCCTCCGCACCTTGCAGGGCGACCCGGGCGTAGATCAGATCCCCGACCGCACACTGATCCGTGAGCAACAGCACCGGGGGCTCATCGCTGCCGGCATACTCCAGCTGTGTCTGCTCTCGATCGATCAATCGCGGGATGGCCGCAGCGGCGTCACGCCCTCCCTGGATCAGCGTCTCGCTGTACGCCTCGACCTCGACGCCGAACAGCGCTTGCATCTGCGCCAGGGCGTTGTCGAGCAAAAGGCGATACTGCTCACGCTGATTGGCGGCCCGTTGGCTGACGGTCACCACCGAGGCGGCGTCGAGGGCATCGGCGTCGGCACACAGCCACTCGGGCTGACAAACCTGCGGACGGCAGGTCAGAGGCGAACAGCGCTCCTCCACCCGCGCCTCGGCCGCGTCGGAGTGTCGGTAGGCGTAGCTGTAGTGGTAGCCACCCGACGTCCAAGTATCAGCCACCGCCACCTGGGTCCCGCCCAGACTCAGCCGCTCACCCTCCTTCGGCGCACTCTCCGGCGGATCGGCATCGAGGACGGCGGCCAGCGCCTGGACCGCGCGGTGTCGGCTGGTAGCGGCCAGATCCCCGGCCCCATAGCGGCTGGCGATGCCGATGGCCCCCTCGGCGTGCTCACCGTAGGGGTCATCGAACCAGCACGGGCGGTCGTCACCCGCCTGCACCGGAGCGGCCAGGGCGAGGACGCTAACCGCCGCCACCAGGGCGCCGCCCCGCCCCGGTGCGAACCGGTTGTACCCGAACATGGCTAGTTAGAAGTCCCGGTAAGCCTGGTGGCGACTGGCGACGTTGACGAGGTAGTTGCGCGTCTCTTCGTAGGGGAGGTTCTCCGCCAGCGTCTCGTAGACCTCGTCCGGGCTCATGTCGTTGATCACCTCGGCGGCAGCCGAGACGTTGGTGCCGTCGACAAACGCCCGGGCCACATTGCCGGCACCGGTGTTGTAGGCGGAGATGACGGCGTAAAGCCGGCTTTCGGGATCCTCGATGGCGCTCAGGTAACTACTGTCGAGGATGTCGAGGTAGACGGCGCCGGCGCGGATGTTGTTATCCGGATTATAGAGATAGTCCGGAGAGAACAGGCGCTGCTCGCCGTAGACCCGCTGCGCCACGTCCCTGCCCGCCGACTCAGGTACGATCTGCATCAGCCCGTAGGCAGGGATATGGGAACGGGCCATGGGATTGAAACTGCTCTCGCTGTGCATCACGGCGAGCATGAGCGCCGGATCCACGTCGTAGCGCTCCGCCTCCGCCTCCACATCCTCGCGGAACTCCTCGGCCTTGTCCGAGGCGCGACTTTCGGGCATGGGGACCGAGAACGAAAGGATGTCGCGTCGACCATCGCCCTCCGGTTCCTGGCGCTGCTCCGCCTTGGCTTGGGCCATCATCTCTTCGACGTCCTCGGCCGAGATCTCGCTGAGCACCCGCTGCTCATCGGAATTGCCGGCTGCGGTGGTCTCGCTTTCGGGGATGTCCAGTCGATCCCACGTCCGCTGGGTGACCTCGTCGCCCTCGTAGGCTTCGGCCAAGGTGGTCTGCAACAGCTCATCCAGTCGCTGGGCGGCCGCCTGCACAGCCTCCCGCCCCTCCCCTGGGACATCCACTACAATCTCGTTCCGGGCGTAGTCGACGACGGTCCGGGAGGCCTGGTCATCGCCGTACTGAACCCACTCGCGGCGATCACTGACCCGCGGCTCTTCCCAGCGCTGGGAGAGCTCCTCCTGATAGGCCTCAAGCTCTTCGTGGAAGGTGTCGCGGAAGTCGGCGTAGCGCTCGCGGAAATCGGTGGCGAAGTCGTCAAAGGATTCCCGCTGCTGCTCCCGGAATTGCTCCAGGGCATCTCCAGCGTGGACGGCTCCAGGAACAGCTAGCGTCCCGATCAGGGCCGACAAGACCCAACGGCGCGTATCCATGCTTTTCCCTTTTTGTTGTTTTTTTCCCGATGTCCAGCTGACTGGACTTAGTCAACGCTGCCTGTCGAACGCTAGCAGTGGCTATTAACAGGTGTCAAATGCGGTTTCTCAAAGACGCAGTTGATCGCCGCTGCCCAGCAGCTCGATGGCTACCCGGGCCGCAGCGGCCTGCTCGCGCAGCTCCTGCTCGATCCGCGCAGCGGCACTGGGCTTGAGATGGGAGACCCATACCTGCACACCGGAGGGGAGCTGGCGCAGTTGGTCGATGAGCAGCCCCGGGGTGAAATGCCCCACCTGCAGGGCCAGGGACCGCAGGGCATCCGGGAAGGCACACTCGATGATCAGGGCGTCCGGCGGCTCGGCTTCCAGCAGCCGTTGCCAGAAGGTGGGACACGGCCCCGTATCCCCGGTGAAGACGAAACAGGCGTGGCCATCCTCGATGCGGTACCCCACCGCCGGGACGGCGTGCTGCGCCGGCAGGGGCGTCACGTGCAGGGCCCCGATCGGCACGGCCTGATCGGGCGCCAGGGGGTGGAGGGTGAGCACCGGCTCCTCCCGGGTCGGGATGGCGGTGAAGTCCGGCCACAGGACCCCGTTGAACAGGTGCGCGCGCAGGGCGTCGAGCGTCGGCGCCGGCGCGTGGACCCGGATGGGCGGGCTGTCATCGCCGATGCGGGCGTCGGCCATCAGCCCCAGATAGGCGATGTGATCCAGGTGGGCGTGGGTGAGCAGGACATCGCGGATGCCGCCGAGCTCGGCGGCGGTCAGGTCGCCGACGCCGCTGCCGGCGTCGACGAGCAACCAGCCGTCCACCAGCAGGGCAGTGGTGCGCAGCCCCTGGCCGATACCGCCACTGGTACCTAGCGCGCGCAGCTCCATCGGCCCTCCGGTGGTGCAGGGTGGCCCCGCAAGGGACCGGCTCGTTCAGCCCCTGCGGCGCAGGACCCAGATCTCCAGCAGCGACCACTCCTCGCCAGGGTAGTTCTCCTGCTCGAGCTGAGACATGCGCCGGTGGCGCGAGGCCATGCTGCCGACGAACTCGAAGCGCTCGAGGAGCATGCGCTTGGTCGCGTCGGCCTTCTCCAGCGCGAAGGGGTTGAGGAAGTTGACCAGCATATACCCCTCGCCCTGCTTGCTGGCGAAGGCGTCGAGGATCTTCTCGATGGCCTCCGGCTCCAGGTAGACCAGCGCGGCGGTGGAGATGACCACGTCGGCCTCGGCCATGGTGCGCTCGACGGCCTGCTGCGTCTCGGCCGGTGGGACGTTGAGATCGGCCTCGATGGTCTCGTCGTAGATCCCGGCCTGCTTGCCGTAGGCCAGCGCGCTGCCGGAGATGTCGATGCCGGTCACCCGAGCGGGAAAGCGGCGCTCGGCCTCGATGTTCAGCGCGGCATCGGGATCGCGCCAGTTGTGGCGGATCGCCTCGAAGTCCATGCCGTACAGGGTGGCCATCGTGGTGTTGCCGAAGCAGGCACACAGGTCCACAAAGTTGACCGGCTGGCCGCCGGCGGTCTGCTTCTCGACCCAGGGTAGGATCAGGCGGTCGAAGGTCTGGCGGTTGAAGTTGTCGGAGACGTAATCGAGGGCGTCGAGGATCTGTTCCTTGAAAGGAACCGGGGAATCGGCCACGTAGATGTCGTCGAAGTGCTGTTTCTTTTCGTCGGTCTTAACACCGGAATCGCTCATGCGTGCTTCTCCTTTTCGCTGATTTGCGGCGTATCCTCCCGCTGCCACGGTGGCGGGTCAAGCCGGACACCGCCCGTTGCGACGCCGTGGCCCATTGTGTTCAGGGGCCTGCGAGCGTACCTTTCCCACAGGGGAAGCCCCGCAGACTGATCAGGAGGAACGATGGATTTTGACACCCTCGGAGGCAAGCTGGCGCTGGTCGGCCTGACCGGTGTGGCCTTCGCCATACTCTACATGCTGTTCATCGCCATCGCCGTCGATCCGCGGCTGATCTCGATGGACTGGCTGGTGGTCGCAGCCTTGGCAGGGGCCGGCTGCAGCTACCTGATCTACGAGTACAAGGGGATCATCAAATAGGCCGCCCGGACGGTTCCAGGCAGACTGCGCCGGGGCGCTCCGGTGGACGGACTGAACCCACCGCCGCTGACTGAGCAGCGCCTGGCGCAGCTGCTGGAGGTCGGTGTCGCCCTCTCGGCGGAGCAGGACACCGATCGCCTACTCGAACGCATCCTCTCCGGTGCGCGCGAGCTGACGGAGGCGGATGCCGGGACCATCTACCGGGTCCACGAGGGGCAGCTGCACTTCGACACCGTCCACAACGACACTCTCGGTCTCCACCTGGGCGGCACGTCCGGGGTGCCCATCGACTTCTCGCCCCTCCCCCTCTACCTGGCCGACGACACGCCGAACACCCGCAACGTGGCCGCCTACGCGGCGGTCTCCGGCGAAACCGTGCGCATCGACGATGCCTACCACGCCGAGGGGTTCGACTTCTCGGGCACCCGCGCGGTGGACGCGCGCACCGGATACCGCTCGCAGTCCTTCCTCACTGTCCCGCTGCGCGACCACGAACAGACCATCATCGGTGTCCTGCAACTGATCAACGCCGTGCGCGAGGGACAGACGGTCCCCTTCACCGGCCGCGATGCCCGGATTGCCGAGTCATTGGCCTCCCAGGCGGCCATTGCCCTGACCAAACAAGGCCTGATCGACACCCAACGGCAGCTGTTCGAGTCGTTCACCGAGGTCCTCGCCCGGGCCATCGACCGCAAGAACCCGACCACCGGCCGCCACTGCGAGCGCGTCCCGCAGCTGACGCTGATGATCGCCGACGCCGCCTGCCGCACCGGCGAGGGGGCGCTGGCCGATTACCGCCTGAGCGCCGAGGAACACGAAGAGCTGCGCCTGGCCGCCTGGCTCCACGACTGCGGCAAGGTCACCACCCCCGAGGCGGTGGTGAACAAGGCCACCAAGCTGGAACGCCAGACCGATCGCATCGAAGAGGTCGCGACCCGTGCGGCCGTGGTCCGCCAGGAGGCGGAGGCCGAACGACTGCGCCGCCGGCTGGCCGCCCGCGAGCAGGGCGTGGACCGGGACGCCGAGCAGGCCGATGCCGACTACCGCGCCCTCGTCCAGCGCCTCGACGACGACCTGGCCTTCCTGCGCAGCGCCAACATCGGCGGCGAGGCCATGGACGACGAGGCCTGCGAACGGGTCGCCGCCATCGCCCGCACCTACAGCTGGACGGACGCCGCGGGCGAGCGGCGCCCGCTACTCAGCGCCGAAGAGGTGGAGCACCTGCAGATCCGCCGCGGCACCCTGAGCGCCGCGGAGATGGAGCAGATGCGCGACCACGTGCGGGTCAGCCGCGAGATGCTCGAGCAGCTCACCTACCCGCGCCACCTGCAGCGGGTGCCGGAGATCGCCTCGCAGCACCATGAGCGCATGGACGGCGGCGGCTACCCCGACGGCATCACCGGCGGGCAGATGTGCCGGCGGGCCCGAATGATGGCGCTGGCCGACGTCTTCGAGGCCCTGACCGCCGCCGACCGCCCCTACAAGCCAGGCAAGAAGCTCAGCGAAGCGGTGCGCATCATGGGCTTCATGACCCAGGACGGCCACTTCGACCCGGAGCTGTTCGACCTCTTCATCCGTGAAGGGGTCTACCTGGACTACGCCCGCCAGTTCATGCACCCGAGCGCCATCGACGCGGTGGACGAGACCGCCATCCCCGGCTACCGGCCGTAGCCGTGCCGACCCCCCTGCGCAACCGCCTCGCTCCCCTGGCCATCGGCCTCCTGCTCCTCGCCCTGGTCCTCGGCGCCACCCGCAGCGACTGGCCGCCCCTGCGCGACGCCGTACAGACCGCCGAGCACTTCATCTACGACCAGCGCCTGGTCTGGTCCCAGCGGACCGGCATCGAGCAGCACGACGATGCCGAGATCGTCATCATCGACATCGACGAACGCAGCCTGGGCGCCGTTGGCCGCTGGCCTTGGCCGCGGGCGACCATGGCCGATCTGCTGGAGCAGCTGTGGGCCGCCGGCACCATCGTCGTCGCCTTCGATATCGTCTTCGCCGAGCCCGAGCGCAATCCGGCGGAGCGGGTGGCCCGCGGGGTCGACGACCCGGCGCTGCGAGAACGCCTCGGTGAACTCGCTCCGCGATTCGACGGCGACCGGCACCTGGCCGAGCAGCTGGCGCGCGGCGACGCGGTGCTCGGCTTCTTCCTGCACCGTGACGAGACCGCCACCCATACCGGCACCCTGCCCGAGCCGGCTCGAGGCGCGGAGGAGCTGGGCACCGGGACGCCGGTGATCCACCGTTTCCAGGCGTACACCGGCAACCGCCCTGCACTCCAGGAGGCGGCCACCGGCGCCGGCGCCTTCAGCGTCATCCCCGACGCCGACGGCGTGGTGCGCCGGGCGCCGCTGCTGCTGGGCCACGGCGATGCCGTCTATCCGGGCCTGGCGCTGGAGACGGCGCGGGTCTATCAGCTGCTCGACGACTTCCGGGTCGAGACGGTGGCCCTCGGCGCGCACACCGCCGTAGACGCCATCGAGCTCGGCGCCGCCCGGCTGCCCACCGACGCCCGGGGCCAGGCCCTGATCCCCTACCGCGGCCCCCGGGGCAGCTTCCCCTACATCAGCGCCGTGGACCTACTCCGCGGTGAGACCGACCCCGACGCCCTGGAGGGCGCCATCGCCCTGATCGGCACCAGCGCCATGGGCCTCTACGACCTGCGCCCGACCCCGACCGATGCGGCCTTCCCCGGCGTCGAGATCCACGCCAATCTGCTTGCCGGCATCCTCGCCGACGACCTCCCCCGGAAGCCGGCCTGGGTGGACGGCGCCAACCTGGTCACCACGCTCACCGCAGGCCTGGTTGCCGCCGGGCTGCTGCCGTTTCTCGGCCCGCTGGCCACGCTGGCCGTAACGGCCGGGCTGCTGGCCCTGCTCGTCGGCGGCAATCTGTGGGCCTGGGCCCAGTGGGATCTGGCCCTGGGCGCCGCCGGCCCCCTGGCCGCGGTCCTGCTGATCGGCGCCGGGAACCTGACCTGGGGATTCCTGTTCGAGCACCGCCGCCGCCACCAGCTGCGCCAACGCTTCGGCGAGTACGTCCCGCCGGAGCTGGTGGAGCGCATGGCCGAGGCGCCCACCGCCTACACCCAGACGGGGGAAACCCGCGAGATCACGGTGCTCTTCGCCGATATCCGCGGCTTCACCACGCTCTCCGAACGGCTCGACGCGGTGGCCCTGCGCGAGCTGCTCAACCGCTTCTTCACCCCCATGACCCGGGTCATCTTCGAGCACGGCGGGACCATCGACAAATACGTGGGGGATCTGATCATGGCCTTCTGGGGGGCGCCCATGGACGACCCGGAACACCGCCGCCACGCCGTCGCCGCCGCGCTGGCCATGCAGCGCGAGGCGGAACGCCTGCGCGAGGAGCTGGCCCGCGAGGGGCTGCCGGCGATCGAGATCGGCATCGGCCTGAACTCCGGACCCGCCGCCGTCGGCGACATGGGTTCCGCCTATCGCCGCGCCTACACCGCCCTGGGCGACGCCGTGAACCTGGCCTCCCGGGTGGAGGGGCAGACCAAGGCCTACGGCGTCGGGCTCCTGGTCACCGAGCACACCCGTGCCGGCCTGGAGACGGTTTACGGGTTCCGCGAGATCGATCGGATCCAGGTCAAGGGCCGCAGCCAACCGGTCACGCTCTACGAGCCGGTCGAGGCCACGCAGTCACCTGCAGAAACCTGAACCTTTTTTATGGCTTCCAATTTCAGCCCGGCTCGCTTAGCTTAACCGTAAGGGCGCCAAGGTTAACCCCTTCTCCAGGGCAGCTATGGGACGGCTGGGTATGATCAAACGCACCGGGCTCTGCGCCCTCTACCTTGCGCTCGGCCCCGGTCTGGCAACCGCGGAGCCCCCGTCCCAGCCTACAAAGGTTGAGATCAATCCGGACCGGGTCGCCTTGGAGATCCGGCGGGAACTCGATGCCGACCGCCCCGGGCAGGCCCTCACCCTGGCCCGAACCCACAAGGAACTCGCCGGATACCCCATCTACGACTTCGAGGCCGGGCGCGCCTACCTGCGCAGCGGGGATATCGACGAGGCGGTGGTGCACTTCGACCGGGCCGTCATGGTCGCCCCGGATGTGCCGCGCTACCGTCTGGAGTACGCCCGCGCGCTGTTCGCGGCCGAGGATCACGAGGCCTCTCAGCGTCAGTTTCAGCGCGTGCTGGATACCGATGTACCGGAGCCGGTGGCCCAGAACATCCGCCGCTTCCTGGAGGTCATTGACGCCCGGCTCGCCTCTCGCCGCCCGGAGACCCGACTGGAGGTCGCCGCCGCCGCTGGCTACGACTCCAACCCGCTCTCGGCGGCGGACGACGAGTTCCTGCTCTTCGGCGTCTTCCCGCAGACCTTCGAGCGCGAGTCCGATACCTTCCTCGACACCCGCGCGCAGCTGGAACACCGCCGCCCCCGCACCCGGAGCAGCAGCTACCACTACCGTGGCGAGGTGGAGCACCGCCGCCACAGCGACGTCAGCGCCGCCGACCAGACCCAAGCGCGCCTGCGCGGCGGGTTGTCGTTCGAGGGGGCACAGGGCCGCTCCTACCGCCTGCCGGTGGAGGTGCAACACACCCGCCTGGACGGCGAGACCTTCCGCACCCGCGTCGCCTTCCTGCCCCAGGCGGTGCTCCCCGGGGCCCCGGACCGCCAACTGCGCCTGCAGGGCCAGCTGGCCTACGCCGATTACGACAACGACGACCGCGACGCCGTCACCCTCGGCGCCTCCGCCACCTCGCTGCACGTCCTCAACCCGGATAGCGGGCTCTTGCTCTACACCGGCCTGGCGGCCTCCTATGAGGACGCCGACGCCGACGCGTTCACCACCACCCGCGCCGGCGCATTCGTAGGCGCCCAACGGGACCTGTTCCAGGACGCCACCGCCAGCGTCACGCTCACCGCCTCCCACGAGCGGGCCCGCGAGGCGCGCGCGATCCTCGGCCTCTTCCCGGAGGAGGACAACACCGCCGAGCGGGCCACGACGTTCGAGCTCCGCGGGGCCCTGGCCCACCCGCTGTGGGACTCCGGATTCACCGGCTTCGCCGAGGGCGCCCTGCGCGAGAAGCGCTCCAACATCGACCTGTTCGAGTTCACCCAGCGTGAGATCTTCGCCGGAGTGCGCTATGACTACTGAGCCCGGCCGCGCGGCCGCCCCGCTGGTTCTGGCCGCTGCCGTTCTTGGCGGCACCGCCGGCTACATCCCCCTGGTCGCAGCGGAGGAGCGCATCGGCATCGTCCTCGCCAACCGCGGCGACCCGGTGCTGATCCGCGACGGCGAAGAACAGCCCGTGGGGCGCCGCGACGAGATCCGCGCCGGCGACCGGCTCAAGACGGACGATCGCTCGCGGCTGCAGATGCGGCTCAACGACGGCCAGACCCTGAGCCTGACCGAGAACACCGAGCTGCACATCGAGGCCTACCACTTCGACGAAGACAGCGGTGCCGGGGAGAGCCGCAAGAGCCTGATCGAGGGCGGCCTGCGCGCCATCACCGGGCAGATCAGTGGCGAGGACGATTACACCATCGAGACCGAGGTGGCCACCATCGGCATCCGCGGGACCATCTTCGAACTCGCCCACAGCGACGGCATCACCGCCGGCGGCACGCCCCGCGGTCGCGGCTATGCCGAGAACCGCGGTGATAACCGGCAACGGATCAACACCGGCGACGACGCCCGCACCGACTACTACCGGGTGGTGGACGCCGACCTGCCGCCCGAGGCGCTGCCCGAGCGGCCGGCGGAGCTGGCGGCGCTCGATGAGGCCGCGCCTGATACGCCGGAGGACTCGGAAGCGACGGACGAGAACGGTTCCCAGCCATCCGAAGACGACGCCGAGGAGACCTCAACCGACGAGCAGCAGGCCTCGGAAGAGACGGAAGGCGACATGGACACGCCGGAGGACAGCGATCTCCCGGCGACCGTCGATGCACCGGTGGAGCCGGCAACCGATGACGGGATCGCGGTGGCGCAGCAAGAAACCGCAGCCAAGGAGGCCGAAGACGACACCGACGACATCGATGACACCGTAGAGCTGGACCACGACCTACTCGTCGACATCAACCCCGACGCCGCGGGCGTCGTCCCCGAGCCCGGTGAATCCTTCGTCTACATCCGCGGCGACGCCCGGGGGGCCGACGATCCGCTCTTCTTCCGCACTCCGACACTCGAGGAGCGGGAGGAGATGGCCCGTGAAGGGGACTGGGATTTCCACGCGGACGACGAGCAGGAGGAGTTCGGTCCCGCGACCGGGGAGTGGGGATACTGGTTTGAAACCGATAGCGACGAGATCGGGGGGTTCTGGATACAGGGGGAGAGCTACGTCGATGAGGTCGATCTCGAGCCGGAGGAAGAACTCCCCTTTTATGGCGGGTGGGTGGAGGCGGGTTGGTCTCGCGGCCTCCTTGGCGACCAAGGTGCTGCTTTTGAGGATGCGCGGATCACCATTGCTGAGGACCAAGCCGTCACACTTGAGCATTTCGAGATCCGGCAGTACCGACCCGACCACGAGAATCACCTGATCTGGCGCACCGACAGAAAGGACACAAACCTAGGAGCGCTCGCAGAAGGCATCAACGTCTCCGGCGACATCCTGATCCTTGGGGAGTCGGCCGATGGCTTCTCCGGCGACCTCGCCGCCATGCTCTCGCAGATGGACGAGACCCTGGAGCTTTTGGGTGAGTTCGACTTCCAGGCGGATGACAACGAAGACTGGGCGGTGGACGGCGTCTTTTTCCTGGAGCTGGACGACTGAATCCGCCCACACCCGGCGCGTTGTGGTCCGGCGCCCCCGCTGCTAGGGTTGGCGAGATATGACCTACTGCCTCGCCATCGCTGTGGATGAAGGCCTGGTCTTCGCCTCCGACAGCCGCACCCACGCCGGGGTCGATCAGGTCAGCACCTACAGCAAGATGTTCGCCTACGCCCGCCCCGGCGAGCGGAGTCTGGTGGTGCTCTCCGCCGGCAACCTGGCCACCACCCAGGCGGTGGTCCGGCGGCTCAACCGGGACTGGCAGACCGGCGCCGAGCCCTCGCTGGCGAACACGCCCACCCTCGAGGACGCCGCCGAGTACCTGGGTGAGGTCAGCGTCGAGCTGCAGCGCCGCTCGGTGGAGCAGTCCGGACAGCAGAACGGCCTGGCGGTGGAGGCCACCTTCCTCATCGGCGGTCAGATCCAGGGGCAGGCGCCGGGGATCTACATGGTCTATCCCCAGGGGAACTTCATCACCGCCTCGCCACTGCACCCGTTCCTGCAGATCGGCGAGACCAAGTACGGCAAGCCGATCCTCGATCGCATCGTCTCCGAGCAGCTGCCACTGGAGCGCGCCGCCACCTGCGCGCTGATCTCCATCGACTCGACCATGCGCAGCAACCTCTCCGTGGGCCCGCCGGTGGAGCTCCTCACCTACCGGCGCGACAGCCTCGACCCCGGCCACTACCGGGCCTTCCAGCCGGACGACCCCTACTTCGCCGACCTACGCGATGCCTGGCGGGACGGCCTGCAGCAGCTCTTCGATCAGCTGGCCGCCCCGCCGCTGGACCCGGCCGCCCCCACCACCTCCTGAATGAAGCGCAGCTTCTCGGCCACCGGCTCGGTGACCTTGAACGGATAGGGATCGCGCTGCCCGAGGCTGCGCGACAGGGCGTTGAGCGCCTCGCTGAGCTGGTGCCAGCGCTCGAGCAGCTGCTCGATGTCCTCCCCCGCCTGCGGCATCCCGGTGAGCTGGTAGACGCCGGCGGTCTCCAGGGCGTCGGTGATGTGCAGGTAGTGCGCCCAGCTCTCGGCCCAGTCCTCCCAGGGGTGCGAGGCCGCATAGGCGCTGATGTGGCGCACGGCCCAGTCCGGCCCCTGGGGGCCAAACTGGTAGTAGCGCTGCAGCGCCTGCTCGTAGGGCTCGCGCTCGTCGCCGAAGAGCGCGCGGAAACGCTCCTGCCACGGCGAGCCCTCGATCAGCCGCATCCAGTAGTAGTGGCCGATCTCGTGGCGCATGTGCCCGAGCAGGGTGCGGTAGGCCTCGCCCAAGGCGATGCGGGTGCGCTCCCGGTGGATCTCGTCGGCCTCGGCGACGTTGATGGTGATCCGCCCCCCGGCGTGACCGGTGATGATCTGCTGCGGCCCCTCGGGGGTATCGGCATCCGCCAGGAACTGGAAGACCAGGCCGCGCTGCGGGTCCTGCCAGCGGTCGGCCAGGGGCAGGCCGAGTCGCAGCAGATCGGTGATGAGGTAGCGCTTGGCCGCCTCCAGCCGCCCCCAGTAGATGCGGTTGAGCTCGTTATCCAGGTCGGGGATGGTGTCGGTCAGGCGGCAGGCCAGACACAGGGCGTCGCCGCTTTCCGCCGGCACCAGCCAGTCGCAGCTGGCGGCCACCACATTGGCGCAGTTGCGGTAGCGCTGCCCGCCGCCCCCGGGGGCCCGCCAGAGCCCGTCGGCGCCGGCGTCCAGGGCCACCACCGCGCGGCGGGCCGGATCGAAGCCCAGCGCCCGGCCGCAGCTCAGGCAACGGGTGTTGCCGAAGTGCAGCCGGTTGCCGCAGGCGCAGTGGAAGAGGCGCATGGCTCAGCCTTCCGAGAAGTACGTCTCCCCCAGACTGGCATGGACCTGACTGAGGTCAACCTGCAGCGCATCCAGCCGCCGGTGCAGCGCCCCGGCATCCAGCGGCGCCTCCACCGGCGCGGTGGCCCGCTCCTCGGCGGCGGCGAGCAGACGGCACGGCGACTCGGGGTGGGGGAGTTCCCCCAGGGCCCGCTCCATGCGCTGGGTGCAGAAGCGCACCGAGCGCGGGAAGCGGTCATCGCGCAGCAGGAAGTCCACCACCCCGGGCCCCTGGATCCCCGGGCCGCGCTGCTGGCGGAACTGGCTGTAGCCGCCCAGGTAGCGCAGCATGTTCATCCACACGGCGTCGTCCCAGGTGGGTGGGTGGTCGTCTTCGTCCCGGGGCAGCGTCGCCGCCCGCACGTCGATGGTGCGGGTGGTCATGTCGGCGCGCTCCAGGTGGCGGCCGAGCATCAGGAACTGGTAGGTCGGCCCGCGGGAGAGGGTCCCCTCGATGACCCCGCTGATGCCCTGGGCGTACTCGATGACCCCGCGCAGGTACTCGAAGCGGTGGGTCCGATCGACCGCCGTCTCGGCGCCGCGGTGGGTGTGGAAGTAGAGCTGGTTGATCCGCTCGCGCAGCTCGTCGGGGAGCAGATCGCGCACCGTGCGGGCGTTCTCCCGCGCCCGCACCACCGCCGCGTGGATCGAGCTCGGGTGCTGCGAGGCGGGAATCAGCTCAAGCATGGCGGCGCGTTCCGGGGTACGGTTCGGGTCGCACTGCGCCGCGGCCTCCGGCCCGCCGAGGACCTCCACCAGCGCCCGCCAGTCGATGCGCACCGCGTGGGGCTGATCCAGCGCCAGGTGCGTACCGGTGCTGATCAGCCGCGCGGTATTCTCGGCCCGCTCCAGGTAGCGGGCCATCCAATAGACGTGCTCAGCCAGGCGCGAAAGCATCAGCCGCCCTCCTCGGCATCGGAACCCACATCCACCACCCAGGTGTCCTTGCTGCTGCCGCCCTGGGAGGAGTTGACCACCAGCGAGTCGCGGGCGTTGGAGACACGGCTGAGGCCACCGGTGGTCACGTGCTGCCGGGCCGCCTGCAGGACGAAGGGGCGCAGATCCACGTGGCGCGGCTCCAGCACCTCACCGTTGAACGTCGGCACGGTGGAGAGGCTCAGCGTCGGCTGGGCGATGAAGTTGGCCGGATCGGCCAGGATCTGCTCGGCGAACGCCTGCCGCGTGGCCGCATCGCTGTGCGGGCCGATGAGCATGCCGTACCCCCCCGACTCGTTGGCCGGCTTGACCACCAGCTCGTCCAGGTGCTCGAGGACGTAGGCGCGCTCGTTGTCGAACAGGCAGCGCCAGGTGGGCACGTTGGCCAGCAGCGGTGCCTCACCGAGGTAGTAGCGGATCAGCTCGGGGACAAAGGAGTAGACCGCCTTGTTGTCGGCCACACCGGCTCCCGGGGCGTTGGCGATGGCCACCCGCCCGGCCCGCCAGGCGCGCATGAGCCCGCGCACCCCCAGGGCCGAGTCGGGCCGGAAGACCTCCGGGTCGAGGAAGTCGTCGTCGATGCGCCGGTAGATCACGTGCACCCGCACCGGGCCGTAGATGGTGCGCATGTAGACGCAATCGTCGTCGCCCACGAACAGGTCGCGCCCCTCCACCAGCTCGATGCCCATCTGCTGTGCGAGGTAGGTGTGCTCGAAGTAGGCGGCGTTGTAGATCCCCGGGGTGAGCAGCACCACCTCGGGGTCGTCGGCGTCCGCCGGGGCCAGGCTGATCAGGGCGTCGAGCAGCTGCCCGGGGTAGTGATCCAGGGGGCGGATCCCGGAGCCCTCGAAGGGTTCCGGGAAGACCTGCTTCATCACCTCGCGGTTCTCCAGCATGTACGAGACGCCGGAGGGAACGCGGAGGTTGTCCTCGAGGACGTAGAGGGTGCCGTCGCGGTCGCGCACCAGATCGGTGCCGCAGATGTGGGCCCATGCACCATACGGGAGCTTCAGACCCTGGCACTGCGGCCGGAAGTTGCGCGACTGCTCGAGGATCTCCCGGGGCAGGATGCCGTCGCGGATGGCGGCCTGGTCGTTGTAGAGATCCTCGATCAGGGCGTTGAGGGCGGCGAGCCGCTGCTTGAGCCCGGCCTCGATCTGCGCCCACTCGCGGGCGTCCACCACGCGGGGGATGACATCCAGCGGCCAGGCGCGGTCGATGTTCTCACCGTCGCTGTAGACCGTGAAGGTCACCCCCTTGTCGCGGATGAAGGCGTCCACCGCCCGCATGCGCTCGGCGAGGTCGTCCTCGCAGATCGAGCGCAGGTACTCGAACAGCAGCCGCGCCGCCGGGCGCGGCGTGCCGTCGGGGCGCAGCAGCTCGTCGTAACGCTGATCGGTGTCGAAGCCCTGAAAACGTGGTGCCATGGGGAGCTCCTCTCTCGCCCTCCCCTAGCTAAGCACACTCCGTGCCAGGCTTTCTAGCGGTCAGTGCAACACCGTCAGCCACCCCGCCAGCGCCAGGAGCGTGACCAGCAGCACCGGCGGCGTGATCACGATGCCGATGGCGAAGTACTTGGCCCAGGTGATGTGCACCCCCTTGCGCGCCAGCACGTGCAGCCAAAGCAGCGTGGCGAGACTGCCGATGGGTGTGATCTTCGGCCCCAGGTCGGAGCCGACCACGTTGGCGTAGATCATCGCCTCCTTAACCAGCCCGGTAGCCGCTGATTCATCGATGGAGAGCGCCACCACCATCACACCGGGCATGTTGTTCATCACCGAGGCGAGGAAGGCGGCGATAAAGCCGGTCCCCACCGTCGCAACCCACACACCCTGCTCGGCGATGACATCCAGCAGGCCGGCGACCTCGCCGGTCAGCCCCTCGTTGCGCAGGCCGTAGACGACCAGGTACATGCCCACCGAGAAGATGACGATCTGCCAGGGGGCGTTCTTGAGGACCGTCCGCGTGGCGATGGCGTGGCCCCGCGCCGCCACGGCGAGCAGGATCGCGGCGCCGACGCCGACGATCGCCGAGATGGGCACCCCCATCGGCTCGATCACCAGGAAGGCGAAGAGCAGCAGGCCGAGCACCCCCCAACCGGCCTTGAAGACCGCCGGATCCTTGATCGCCTCCTGCGGATCGCGCAGCCCGTGGGTCTCGTAAACCCGCGGGATCTGCTTGCGGAAGAACAGGGTCAGCACCGCCAGCGAGGCCACCACCGAGACCACGGTCACCGGCACCATCACCGTCGCATACTCTTTGAAGCCGATGCCGAAGAAATCCGCCGAGACGATGTTCACCAGGTTGGAGATGACCAGCGGCAGCGAGGCGGTATCGGCGATGAACCCGGCGGCGATCACGAAGGCGAAGGCCGCCCCTGCGGTGAAGCCCAGAGCCAGCAGCATCTCCAGCACGATGGGGGTGAGCATCAGCGCCGCGCCGTCGTTGGCGAAGATCGCCGCCACCGCGGCACCGAGCAGGATGATGAAGGCGTAGAGGCGCAGACCGCTGCCCCTGCCCCAGCGCGCTACGTGGAGTGCGGCCCACTCGAAGAAGCCGGCCTCGTCGAGCAGCAGCGAGATGATGATGATGAACACGAAGGTCAGGGTCGCGTTCCAGACGATATCGACCACGATGGGCACATCGCTGAGCTCGACGACGCCCGTGGCCAGCGCGACCAGGGCGCCGGCGGTGGCGCTCCAGCCGATCCCCAGGCCCTTGGGCTGCCAGATGACCAGGGCGATGGTGACGACGAAGATCGCAATCGCGGCTAACAGCATGGGGTGGTTATCCTTTTGGCCGGTCGGCCGATGGAAGCGGGCTTGATTGTTCGCAAGAGAGGGTATGAGCAGACGTATATACGGTCAACCATATCTTGACGAGCGCGCGGCTCGATCCCTCGCGCGGCACCGCCCGGCCACCCCCGCCCCGTCCGGACGGGGCCAGCCCCGCAGGGTCCGCCTCAAGTCCCGCAGAAGGTGCGGGTCACGGCCTGCCCCGGCTCTGGGGGACGGGCCAGATCGGCGTGCTCCGGCTGATCCGAGAAGGGGTCGCCGAGCACCACCAGCAGCCGCTCCATGGGGGCGAAGTCCAGGCGCTCGGTGGCGGCGTCCACCGCCCACTGCGCCAGGTGATTGCGCAGGACGAAGGCGGGGTTGACCGCTCGCATAGCCGCACGGCGCTGGGCATCGCTGCGGCGCTCGGCCATCAGCCGCCCCCGCCAGGCCGCCAGCCAGTCGTCGGCAGCCTGTGGATCCCGGAAGCCGCCCCGGAACGGCTCATCGCCCCGGGCATCGGCGCCGTCGAGATCGCTGAGCCGGCGGAAGGTCAGGGTCCAGTCCGCCCCCTCGGCGGCCATGCGCCGGAGCAGGTCGTGGACCAGATCGTCGTCGCCGGGGCGCTCCTCGGCCAACCCGATCTTCGCCCGGAGTCCGGCGCGGTGCGCCGCCTCGAAGCGCGGCCGGTAGCCGCTCAGCGCCTCACGGGCGAGATCGACGGCGGTGTCCGGGTCGTCATCGAGCAGCGGCAGGAGGGCCTCGGCCAGGCGCGCCAGGTTCCACTCGCCGATGGCCGGCTGCTGATCGAAGGCGTAGCGGCCGAAACGGTCGATGGAGCTGTAGACGGTGGCGGGGTCGAAGGCGTCGAGGAAACCGAAGGGCCCGTAGTCGATGGTCTCGCCGGCGACGGAGAGGTTATCGGTGTTCATTACCCCGTGGATGAAGCCGATATGCATCCAGGCGGCGATCAGCTCCGCGGTGGCGGCGGCCACCGCCTCCAGTAGCGCCTGATGCGGCCGCGGCGCCTGGGCACAGTGCGGATAGTGACGGTAGAGCACGTAGTCGGCCAGCCGGCGCAGCGCGCTGCGATCACCGCGCTGGCCGAAATACTCGAAGGTGCCCACGCGCACGTGGCTGGCCGCCACCCGGGTGAGCACGCCCCCGGGCTCCGGGCCCTGGCGCCAGACGGTCTCGCCGGTGGCCACCGCCGCCAGGGAGCGGGTGGTGGGCACCCCCAGGGCGGCCATGGCCTCGCTGGCCAGATACTCCCGGACCACCGGGCCGATGGGCGATCGCCCGTCCCCGCCCCGGGAGAAAGGCGTTCGCCCCGCCCCCTTGAGTTGAATATCCCGACGCACCCCATCGACATCGATCAGCTCGCCGAGCAGCAGCGCCCGGCCGTCGCCGAGCTGCGGGACGAAGTGTCCGAACTGGTGACCGGCGTAGGCCTGCGCGATGGGGTCGGCCCCGGCGGGGACGCGGTTGCCGGCGAAGACCGCCAGCGCCTCGGGGGTCGTCAGCCGCTCTGGATCCAGTCCGAGCTGCCGGGCCAGCGGGAGGTTGAGCTGCACCCACCGGGGGTGGCCCACCGGCGTAGGTTCGAGCCGGACGTGGAACGCTGCGGGCAACGCGGCGTAGGTGGCCTCCCAGGGGAGGCTGTCGAGCGCACTGACCGGTGGATGCATGGCACAACCCCGCAATCCGCTGGCTAGAAAACCATGATGCCGCGCTGCCCGGCCGCATTCGGCCCACGGACCATCCGGGAAAGCCGGCTAAGCGGCGCGCACCCGCGCCAGCAACTGCCAGAGTTCCGCCCGATCCAGGGGCTTGGTCAGGTAGGCATCACAACCGATGCGAAAACACTCCTGCTGGAAGCTGTCCAGGGCGTGGGCGGTGACCAGGGCGATGGGGGTGCGCGGCAGCCAGTCCTCGGCCTCCCGGGCGCGGATCCGGCGGGTCGCCTCGCGGCCGTCCACCTCCGGCATCTGCAGATCCATCAGCACCAGATCCGGCGACGCGCGCTGCCAGTGGCGCACCGCCTCCCGGCCATTGCCGACCACCGTCACATGGCAGCCGGCCTGCTCCAGCAGCTTCTGGAACAGCAAGGCGTTGGTCGGATCATCCTCGGCCACCAGCACCCAGAGCCCCTGCCCCACCGGCGCCTCGGTATCCACGGCCTCCTGCGGCACCGCCGCGGCCTCCGCCCGGTCCGGTTCCGCGCTCGGCAGCGTGACCGTAAAGCGGAAGGTGGTGCCCACGCCCGGGGTGCTCACCAGCTGGATGGTGCCGCCCATCAGCCGCACCAGCTCCTGGCAGATCTTCAGCCCCAGCCCGCTGCCCTCCTTGCGGGCGAGCACCGGACCGCCCTGACAGAAGGCGTCGAAGATCCGGCCCTGATCCGCCTCGGGGATCCCCGGCCCGGTATCGGCCACCGTGAACATCAGACGCCCGCAGGTGCTGCGCGCGCCATCGACGCGGATCGAGCCGGTCTCGGTGAACTTCAGGGCGTTGCTGACCAGGTTGTAGAGAACCTGCCCGAAGCGTACCGGATCGCCGCGCACCCAGCCGGGCATGTCCGGTTCCAGCGACCAGATCAGCGATAGGCCTTTTTCTTCGGCCATGGGCTGAAGCAGACCGATCTGCGTGGTCAGGAACGCCGGCAGGTTGAAACGCTCGTCGCGCAGCTCCACGCGACCGGCCTCCAGACGCGAGAGCTCGAGGACGGTATCGATGAGCCCGAGCAGGGTCTGACTGGCGCTGCGGCACAGCCCGACGTGATGGCGCTGCTCGGTATCGAGCTCGGAGCGGGCCAGCAGGTCGGTAAAACCGACGATGGCGTTGAGCGGCGTGCGCAGGTCGTGACTGATCGCCGCCAGGAAGATATTGCGATCCGCCTCGGCGCGCTGACGATCCACCTCCAACGCCCGACGCTCGCTGATATCCCGCATCACCCCGACGGCGTGCCAGCGCCCGTCGAGCTGCAGCGGCGAGACCGAGAGCTCCAGCGGTACCTCGTGGCCATCCCGGTGGAGCGCCTCGATCTCGGTGCGCTGATCGATCACCGCCCCACCCCCGCAGACCCGGAAGCGGCGCATCCCCGTCCGCGCCGAGGTCCGGTAACGGCTCGGCGCCACCTGTTCGTGGAAGGGGCTGCCGACCAGCTCCCCGGCCTCGTAGCCGAGCAGCGCCTCGAAGGCGGCGTTGCAGTAGACCAGGCGGTCGTCATCGTCGATCAGCACAATGGCGTCCCGGGCCGCCGCAGCGATCGCCTTTACCTTGGCCTCGGCGCCCTGCCGGGCCTGCTCCAGACGCCGCTGCTCGGTGATGTCCTCAAGGATGTGGACCGAGCAGCGGTAGCTGCCATCCGCCTCGCGCACCGTGTAGGAGCGCGAACGGAAGATCTCGCCACTCGGCAACTCGATCTCCTCGCTGGACTCGACGCCATCCCCGGCCTGGGGGGATCCGGCGCCGAGCTGCTCCATGGCCCGGCGGCACGCCGGCAGGGGGCCGTCACCACGGGGGAAGACCTCCCAATAGGGCCGGCCGATGACCTCTTCCTCAGTCGAGGCGCCGGCCCACTCCAGGTAGGCGCGATTGGCCCGCAGGATGCGGTAGTCGCCATCGTGCAGGAAGACCAGGCTGTGGACGGCGTTGATCGCGTCGTCCCAACCGTAGCGGGAAGGCTCCGTCACTCGCTCCTCCGTGCGGCGCCTCCATGCACCCCGGCAGCAAACATTGGTGGTTTCATGATACCTTAAGTACCCGCACGATGCCCGAGGCTTTCTGCACGCGAACTCGGGCCAGCGGCGCCAGGCGGTGGACGCGTGGGCGGCACTGGCTTAACTTGGATACGGTCAAGGAAATCCCACGGCAAGCAGGGAAGGCGCGTCTCCCCCCTCGCGCGGCTGCCACGGGCGTTCAGGAACGGGTATTTTGGATGGCGTCAGAAGAGAGCCGCGCAGACAAGGAAAGCTCGAACCAACTGATCCGCCGGGCGCTGGAGGAACTCGACCGAGCCTTCACTGGCCCACCGGTTGCCGAGCCGGAGGACCAGCAGCTGAGACTGGCGCTGCCCGCGCTGGTGCTCGCCACGGAAGTGGCCGCCATCGCCGTGCTCGACGGCCAAGGCGGCATCGTCTTCGCCAGCCCCCAGGCGCGCAAGCTGCTCGGGCTCGACCAGACCGCCACGCCGGAAGACGGCCACGCCCCGGCACCGCCGGCCGAGATCCTCGCCTTCCGCCTGGTGGCCATCACCGGCACCCCCCTGTCCGACGCCCGTTGCGAGATCGCCGTCGGGGGCGAAGAGCGGCACGTCCTGTCGATCAACGCCGCACCGCTGCCGGGGGATGGTGGCGACACCGCGCTGGTCGCCCTGGCCATGACCGACCTCACCGAGCAGTACGACTACTACGAGCGCGCCCTGCGCGAGAGCGAGCAGCGCCTGAAGCTGGCCACCGAGGCCGCCGGGCTGGGGGTGTGGGAATACGACGCCATCACCGACACCTACCACTGGGACGAGCGCATGATGGCCATCTACGGCCTGGAGGAATCCCAGCGCCCGGTCACCTACCGCGACTGGGTGGCCCTGCTCGACCCTGAGCACCACGACCGCCTGGAGGCGCTCACCCGCCGCGAACCCACTTACGGCGAACGGCGCGAGGTGGAGTTCCGCATCCAGCGCCCGGACGGCCGGACCCGCGATATCCGCGCCGTCTGGCAGCGCATCGACGACGAGCACGGGCGCATCCAGCGCCTGGTGGGCATCAACGAGGACATCACCGAACAGCGCGAGCTGCACAGCGAGCTGGAGTACCGGGCCGCCCACGACCCGCTCACCGACCTGTTCAACCGGGCCAAGATCCAGCAGCTGCTGCGCGCCGCCCAGGCCGCCTACATCCGCCACCACACGCCCTTCGCAGTACTGCTGTTCGACGTGGACCACTTCAAGCAGGTCAACGACCGCTTCGGCCACGCCACCGGCGACGCGGTCCTCTGGCTCATGGCCCGGCGCATCGAATCGGTGCTGCGTGAGACCGACCACATGGGCCGCTGGGGCGGCGAAGAGTTCCTGATCCTGGCCAGCCAGACCGATGAGGCCGGCGCCGAGGTGCTCGCCGAGCGCATCCGGCACCAGGTCGAGACCACCGCCTTCGAGGGCGTGGGCACGGTGACCATCAGCCTCGGGGTGGCGGCGGCCGAACCCGGCACCAGCCTGGAGTCGCTGGAGCAGCGCGCCGACCGGGCCCTCTACGCGGCCAAACACCGCGGCCGCAATCGGACGGTCCGCTACTCCCAGCTGTAGGAGTCCCCGCCATGGACATTCAGGCCCTCCTCGCCCAGGCCGTCGCCCGCCAGGCCTCGGACCTGTTCATCACCGTGGGCAGCCCGCCGGCGCTGAAGATCGACGGCGCCCTGACCCCGCTGACCGACCAACCGCCCCTCTCCTCCGAGGCGGTCAACGCCCTGGTGGCGGCGACCCTCAACGACACCCAGCAGACGGCCCTGGCGCAGACCCGCGAGGCGAACTTCGCCATCGTCCTCGACGACGGGACACGGTTTCGGGTCAGCGCCTTCTACCAGCGCGGCGAGCCGGGGCTGGTCATCCGCCGCATCGAGACGCAGATCCCCACCCTGGAGGAGCTGGCCCTGCCCGGGATCCTCGGCGAGCTGGCCGGGCGCAAGCGCGGGCTGATCCTCTTCGTCGGCGGCACCGGCACGGGCAAGTCCACCTCCCTGGCGGCGATGATCGGCGCCCGCAACACCCACCACCCGGGGCACATCCTCACCATCGAGGACCCGGTGGAGTTCATCCACCCTCACCGGCGCAGCATCGTCACCCAGCGCGAGGTGGGCGTGGACACCGACAGCTTCGAGACCGCCCTGAAGAACGCCCTGCGCCAGGCGCCGGACGTGGTGCTCATCGGCGAGGTGCGCTCCCGCGAGGTGATGGACTACGCCGTCGCCTTCGCCGAGACCGGCCACCTGACCCTGGCCACCCTCCACGCCAACAACGCCAACCAGGCCCTGGACCGGATCATCAACTTCTTCCCCAGCGACCGGCGCGAGCAACTGCTCATGGACCTGTCGCTGAACCTGCAGGCCATCGTGGCGCAGCAGCTGATCCCCGCCGCCGACGGCCGTGGCCGCGTCGCCGCCCTGGAGGTCCTGCTCAACACGCCGCTGATCCAGGAGCGCATCCGCAACGGCGCCATTCACGAACTCAAGGCGACCATGGCGCAGTCGGAAGAGCCCGGCATGCAGACCTTCGACCACCACCTCTTCGAGCTCTACAGCGCCGGACGGATCCGCTACGAGGACGCCCTCGCCCACGCCGACTCGGCCAACGAGGTGCGGCTGCGGGTGAAGCTGGAGGGGGAGGATCCCACGGGGCCGGAGTCGGACGACGGGCCGGGGCTGCGGCTGCGGGATTGATGCCAGCGGGGGCACGGCGGCGGGGCCGAAAGGCCACACCGCCACGCCGACACTGCGCGAACAGGATCCGTGGGGTGAACTCAGGCCGGAGCCCGCCGAGGATATCGGGCTCCGGCGCTGATCGACGGCTTCTGCTACACCCTTACGGGTCGGGGCTCTTCACGGAGATGGAGCGGCTCCGCTGCACCGGCCAGCAGGCCTCGCCGGGCGTCTCCACTTCGATGACCACCGGCCACCCATCCTCGAGCCCATCCGGCAGCGGCCTGAGCGTGAAGGTGAACTCATCCACGCCCTCTTCCCCACTCCAGTCGTCCGCTGACGAATCCTGGTTGGTGCTGCCGACGGTCAAGCTCCGGGGCCCCAGGACCAGATCGACATCAAAGTCCTCGTCGATCCTGCTCTGATAGACGGTGGCATCGATGCGGACCTCCGTGCCGGCCGGGAGCGGTTGGTCATTGCCATCACGGACGACGAAGGTTACATCATTGGCACCGTCTTCGAGGACGACATCCTCATCGCTCTCTGGCTCGATCCTGAACGGCAGACGACCCGACATCACCAGGACCGTCTGCGCACCGATACCCGCGAAGTCCTCACCACACCCAACCTCTGGAACACTCTCTAGCTCATCCTCTTTGCAGAGGAGGCCATCAAACTTTTGGTTCGGCCCTGTCCAGGTCCCGCTGTTGCTCTCCTCAAAGTCGTACCCCTCGGATGCGAGGCTGCTGCCATCGAAGTCGAAGAAGATCCCATCCACCCCGGGGGTGAACTCTTCAGAGGCGTAGTCCATGGGTTCATCGAACCACTGCTCGTGATCGTCGCGGAACGGCTCACCGGTATCGGCCCAGATCTGGTTCTTGTCCTTGTCGTCGTCGTCCCTCGCATCCACCCAGGCCTCTGCCTCGGCCCGACCAAATCGGCCGTCCCCCGTGTGGTCGAGGAAACTCTCCTCGCCAATCGCGTAGGCCAGAATGGTCGTGCGTCCGGTCTCCGGACGCGGGTTTTGGCTTCGCCACTCGACGGTGCACACCCCATCCTCTGTCTGGCAGCTCGGCTCGATGGCGCCACCCTGGGTGGAAAAGTTGATGGTCGTCCCGTCGATCACCGGGTTTGAGAACCGGTCACGGGCACGAACGGTGATTTCGACGACTTCACCGTCACAACTCCACGCATCGGCGTTCAGACGCTCGGCAGAGAGCGACAGGCCCTCCTCCGTGGGGATCCCCGTGCTGACCCAGAGCCGCTCAGACTGACCCGCGATATTGGGATTGCCCTGGACACGCCCAGTCACACGGACCGGCGTCGCAACCGTGCCCGCCAGAACCTGGGCCGATACTCGCCCCTCTTCGTCGGTGCGCGCGCTGGTCCGATCGAGCTCCAGCCCTCCCGTCTTGGGCGTCACCTCGAACTCGATCCGTTCGCCCTCGATGGGATCGCCGTACACGTCCAGCAGCTGGAAGCGAACGTTGGAGGTGGTTTCCCGCACCCCGGCCATCCCTTCCAGACCGATGTGCTCCGGATCCGCTTCCTCGAAAACCAGTGACCCGATATTGAGGATCCGCAGGTCCGCCGAGGCCTGGATCGTCTCATCGGTCAACTCCACCTCGGCGCGGATGGTATCGCTCTCCGCACACCCTTGCGCGGTGTAATCGGTCTGCGCGACCCCATCGATGACCTCCACGCGGCTCTGGCTGAACGCAGCCTCCTCCGCCTCGACACAGTCCGAGGTGAACCGCACCTGGACGTTGTCATCTTCGCCGACCGGATCAACATCCTCATCGACCACGACCGCCTCGACCGAGGTCGTCCCACTGGGGCCGATGCCGTCCAGGCCGAAGGTCAGCGAACCCGATTCAAACTCACCACCGTCACCCCACGCGCCGATTTGCAGCGCTTTATCGGACGGCTCGGAGGGCGGCAGTGGATCATCATCACCGTCGTCTTCGTCACCGTTCTCCCCCGACTCCTCCTGGGTCTCCGAACTCGCATCATCGTCGTCATCGCTGTCACTGATACAACCGGCCGTCAGGAAGGCGGCCAGGATCAGTGCCAGCCAGCAGACGCGGGGGATGGGACTGCTCACCTTGAGAACCTCCATGGTTCATTGCTCCCTGCGCAATCGACTCAGTAGCGGTAGCGCATGCCGACGGCGGCGCTGCGTTCGTCCGAAAGCCATTCGCCGCGGGCGAAGAGCGCGAAACCGGCCTCGGCGGGCGCGGCGCTGAGCTCCAGGCGCCCGCCGGCCTGCGGGTCCGCATCGGAATCGGTTGGGTAGGCGACAACGGCCCGCATGTCAGTTCTCAGGCGCGCCTGAGTCTCCTGCCAGGCTCGCGACCAGGCCCGGAGCCCGAACTCCACGGTGACGTCGGCGCGATCACTCCCCCAAGGCAGCTGCTGGTCGTGATCCAGGTAACGTCCACCGACCTCACCAATCATGGCGATATCTTCCGTCCAGGGCTGGATCAGGCCGAGCCCGACCGCGCCCCGCACTGCCTCGGTGTCCGCCCCCTGGCCCTCGTAGCCCTCGATAGCCCCGCGGGCCAGCAGCCAGCCCCAGTTGACTTCCAACTCGCCGCCGATGCCGATGAGATCGTCATCCAGCGGATCGATATCCATCCAGGCGCCGTAAACGCCGATGTCCAAAGTGGGCTGATGGGACAGATGGGCATGCACCGCTGAGGAGGTGGCTGCCAGTGGGATCAGCGCTGCGGTTAGCACGGAGAGACGCAGGCCTCGCATGGCGAAGCTCCTTTTCACCGGTTTAGGTGTGAATTTTATCAGATTCCCCCACTCCACCGCCGCGCCTTATTGCCGCAGCTCATCCCGTCTCAGCTTCTGCTTGCTGGTGGCTGACCCGATTGATAGTCTGCTAACAAACCGGCCAATTCCCCGAGGGGTCCCATGGACATTACCAAGCTGCTCAGCTTCGCCGTCGAACAGGGCGCCTCGGATCTGCACCTCTCGGCCGGGCAGCCGCCGATCATCCGGGTGGACGGCGACATCCGCCGCGTGGACGCCCCGGCGTTCAGCCACAAGGACGTCCAGCGCCGCGTCTACGACATCATGAACGACGGCCAGCGCCGCGAGTTCGAGGCGCGGATGGAGACCGACTTCTCCTTCGCCGCCCGCGGCATCGGGCGCTTCCGCGTCAACGCCTTCCAGCAGGACCGCGGCATGGGGGCGGTTTTCCGGGCCATCCCCGACGAGATCCCCACCCTGCAGGGCCTGAGTGCGCCGCGGATCTTCCGCGACCTCTGCCAGCTGCCCCGGGGGCTGATCCTGGTCACCGGGCCCACCGGCTCCGGCAAGTCGACCACCCTGGCGGCGATGATCAACGAGAAGAACCGCAGCGACTACGGACATATCCTCACCATCGAGGATCCCATCGAGTTCGTCCACGAGCCGCAGCGCTGCCTGATCAACCAGCGCGAGGTCCACCGCGACACCCAGAGCTTCGACGCCGCCCTGCGCTCCGCCCTGCGCGAGGACCCGGACGTGATCCTCGTCGGCGAGCTGCGCGATCTGGAGACCATCCGCCTGGCCCTGACCGCCGCCGAGACCGGCCACCTGGTCTTCGGCACGCTGCACACCTCCTCGGCCCCGAAGACCATCGACCGCATCATCGACGTCTTCCCCGCCGCCGAGAAGGCCATGGTCCGCTCCATGCTCTCGGAATCGCTCCAGGCGGTGATCGCCCAGACCCTGCTCAAGCGCGCCAACGGCGGCCGCGTCGCCGCCCACGAGATCATGCTCGGCACCTCGGCCATCCGGAACCTCATCCGCGAGGACAAGGTGGCGCAGATGTACTCGACGATGCAGACGGCGCAGTCCCAGGGGATGCAGACCCTCGACCACGCCCTGCAGCAGCTGGTGCAGCAGGGCGTGGTGTCAATGGAGGAGGCGGGGCGGAGGGGTGGGCGGTCTCAGGCATACCAATAGATCTCTCACCCTCTCCTTAAAAGCTGATCTTGCTAACGCCTTTTTACTTAGAAAACCGCATATCCCCAATTGCCACCGCTCGCGGGGTCATTTTCAAACACCCCACACCAATGCCCGTTTTCAGTCGGCTCACCCGGCTCTTCATCACATCCGCCATATTGATGAATATGAGACGGTTCGGCTACCTCCCCCTCAATATAGATACACCCCCCAAAATCTGGCGCACCCCCAGAGAAATATTCCTTATCCGGATTATTCCCCTCAGCTTTGGACTGGATAAACACGTCACCTTCAAATGACACTTTACCTGTAATGCTAGCGCCACTCGCTAGACATGCCCCCCCACGAACCACGGCATTACCACCACCTTGTGCTTTTTCGCCCTCAGGGATTAAAACGTTCTCGTAATCTTTTTTATCCCACCCATCTACAGCGTCCCAGTCATCCTCCCTTTCGGCATATTCCCTATCCAACTCACTCCCACCGGGGTAACAAATCGCGTGCCTAGCATGAGCATTGCCCCATGATTGGCTTTCCCCAACCCACCCGACATACAAATCCATTTGTTCACAGGGATTGCCACTTATGAAACCAGGATTTTTTTTGGAGTAGATCTGCCCGCCAGGGAAGTCAACATCCCCCCTCTTCATCCGAGCGCTCTCAGCCGCATAAAAGGCCTGCGCGTCGACTAGGCTGTCAACAACCACGGATGCGCGGCTTTCTACCATTCTTCCTATGCCAGCTAACAAAAGTCCAATAGCAAGAATCGTGACGACTCCCATAACCAACATCGATCCAGCCTGAGTTTTTTTAAAGCGGACGGCCACCTCCGCTCTTCCTAACGTATGTGAGTAATACTCCATCCGCCCTCCCAAGCTATGGGCTCAAAGCTGCTCGATGAGTTACTCCGAAGTCATAACTTACCACATCATCGCCTTGGCTCACGGTCAGCGTGATGACATAAAAACCGTCCACGCCCGTATCTTCCGGGTTCTCACAGGGCACTTCGCTCCCATTTACGATCAGCCCGCGAACCGGCACTCGCAGGCTCGGATCCTCCTCCCTTTCAAGCGTTATCTCATCCTCTTTAGCTTTTATATCGCTGCACGAGAACGAGGTACCTGGACGTGAACGAATCTCTTGCCTCAGGCGCTGAACCGCGTACACCACATCCGACCGCTTGTCTAGCTCTTCCTCAAGCGCGAAAGAGATGTTAAAGAGTGCCGAAATCGGTTGCGCTGCCATGACCGCCACCATACCGGCCAGCACCAGAACGAGGATCAGCTCCCAGAGGGTGAGTCCTGCCTGTTTATTGACCCCTTTCGGGTTGCGCTTGTGGGTGGTACTCACCGCCCCCTCACTCATCAGCGTCGAAACCCACATAAAGCGGATCAAGGCCACCGACCCCCGGCCCCTCATAGCCGATTCTGATGACTAGCACCGCCGCCGCGTCATCTTCTTCAACACGAGAAACTCGGACGAGCGAGTCCGTTTCCTCATCAGCAGCGCCACAAAAACGGTTCCAGAGATCCGCCGCAATCCCAATTCCGGGGCTCTCAGCGGTTAGGTCTTCGCCATTTTCCGTATTGTCTTTAATCCGATGCGGGTCGAACACCGCATTTTCGTCTTCGTCATCGGTCCGCGATGCCGCGATAATCAACTCAGCACAGCTCTCCGCATTTCTGGCCGCTTTCTCCACCCGCTCGGCATCGGGCAGCGTGGCAAAGAACGGATAGAAGGACGCCAGTGCCGCCATGGCGATCCCCAGCACCACGATGGTCACAATCATCTCGATGAGCGTGAGGCCACGCTGGGCCGATCGAGTATTGCGGCGGAACCCGCTCCCGTGCCTCCCGCCAGGACGTGCCGTATTGAGGTGGAGCCGCAGGCCGCTAGTCTTCATTGCATTCCCCCCGGGTGACACTGCCGGTCGCTACACGAACACACATCGTTCGGGAGGCGTCCCCCTTACTAAGCGCGACCTCGAAGGATTTGTCGTTGATTTCTCCGCCATCGTCAGCCACCAGCTCGCCGTGCGGATAGGTCAGGCGGAAAGCATCGGGCGAACTGGTCACCGTCACGCCATCCCGCTCCGTCAGCCCCCGTAGGGGGCCGCAACCGTCGCCCGAGGACTCCCAAGTCATCGCCCAAGCACGACCCAGATCCACCTTCAAATCCGCCCCACTACACGCCATGGCCTTGCCCCGCGCGCTGCGCAGGTCGCTGATCAGGCCGTTCTTGACGGCGTTCACGCTGGGGCCGTCGGTGAAGCCGCCCAGGCGCGGGGCGGCGATGCCGGCCAGGATGCTGAGGATCACCAGGACCAGGATGAGTTCGATGAGGGTTACGCCCCGGTGGCGCGCTGTAACCGCCCCACTGCCCCACCGATGCGGGGCCGGATCACGCCGCCGACCGCCAACCCGCCGGCGGGCGCTCGGGAGCTCCGACCCGCGCCGCGGGGCGCTGGGCGTGACATCGCGGGGACGCGGCATGGCAGACCATCCCAGTGTGGCGCGGACATGTCCGGTGGTTGCGGGGTGTATCGCCGCTTCCGGCGACCCGACGGGGGTTAGGGTGCGGACCGGTACACATCCAATATAGGCGCGAATAGCACTGCACGCAACGGGGATATTGAGCCGCGGTCGACCTCGAAAATCTTGGATGCGTCGGACTCACCCCGGGCGGTGGAGGCACCGGCGACTGCCGGCAGCCGCGGCCGTTCGGTGTACGCAGATCCCGGCGGAGCCTGCCCGCCCGTCTGGCATCCTGTGCGGGGCTGTGGGATCCACACACTGCGGTGTCACGCGCATCGAGCGTGTATTGCGCCATCAAGATCAAAGGCGATCCTGAAGGCTTCACTCATCCTATCGTTCAAGGATAGGAATCGAAACATCCATGCCGTTCTCACGGCAGTACGCACGGATGTCTACCATGATTTCATCGTACGTCAGGCCGAGAAATACGAGATCATTGATTTTATCGTCAAGATGGGTTCGGGTTTCGATGGATTCTTCCATGATTCCCTCCTGTTGGCTTAGGAGGTTTCATCATGGAGGTACGCATGGCAAGTTGCAAGCGAAGGGTATAGGAAGGGGTTCGGGGACGATGCTGGGGGATGGGGTAAAGAGAGAAATAAAAAAGGGAAGGCCGGGGCCTTCCCGCTGATAGCTAAGGTTTTCATTTACTAAGCATCGTCATCACCGCCTTCGCCATTTTCGCCATTTTCGCCATTACTATCAGTTTCAACAACATAACAACGGGTTGGATCCGTCCCGCCGTCTAGATCAGGGATGGTATACCGACCAATATAACTTTCCGGCTCCTCATCGGTCACGAATTCGTAACCGGACACATCTATTCCGTCCACAACACTGCCACCAGTAAAAGTGTTAAAATCCCCGCCTTCAAAGTCGCAATTTGTTGGCAAATTAGAGTTGGAACCTTCGCCCCTCATGCGGTTCTGAACATTGGCGTTCTGAAGCTCGGCGGCCATCGCAGAAGTGTAGCTGGTAATTGTTGCCCTTTCTTGCACACCGATAAACTGCGGCACCGCAATCGCCGCCAAAATACCCAGCACCACCAGAACAATCACCAACTCAATCAGCGTAAAGCCTTCCTGACGCTGACGACGCTGGCGTTGCTCGCTGCTATGGCGGTGGACGAAGTTCATGGCCAGTTCAATGAGCCATAAACAGCAGCGTTCCGATATTCCCTTGCAGAACAGTCGTTTACGAACGATCAAAGATTGCGCTGTGAGTCTGACATATCACATGCACAACATGAAGGCTCACTCTAGGGGTTCATTGAACGTCGACCGAGTCATCACCCACATCCTTGAAAGCCTTTCACACTGGTAGCGCAAAGCACAAGTACTCGGACAAGGATGCCATCGAAATGACCAAACATATACCTAACCATTCGGTTCGTTTTTGCCCCTATCTTTAAATAATCCCGCCCTCGCCGTAATTGGCTCGCCTTTTTCGATGCGTCTTTTTATTCCTTCTAGCACCCTCTGCTCTACGTTTAAATAAAAACCGTCTCCCTCAGTGTAGACAAGATGTATCCCGATTTCTCGGAAGTACCTTGTAAGTTTGAGGATGGTGCTATACCGTGGGAATCGCTCTAGTCGTTCAAGACGGTTTAGGGTCGGCAAAGATATATTTGTTTCTTCTGAGATATGCTTTTGGGAAACGCCGAGAAAGCTTCGCGCTGCCCTGAGGCCGGCGACGAGAGCCAGGACTTCGATGTCTACCTCAAACCTCTTGCGTGATGCATCAGATGTCATTACTATGTACTCAGGTGTCGATGCCCAACCAATAATACAAGGAGAAGAAACCAATGGAAAACCTTACTGAACAATCAATTAAAAAGGAGTTTGCGAAGAAGAGAAAGAAAGTTTTGTCTGACCGAAAGGCTCCTGGCCTTATCGTAGAAGTAAGACCGACTGGTTCGGCAACGTACTTTTATCGTTACCGCAATCATGCCGGACTGACGAGATCATGCAAGCTTGCACGTTTTAGAGAGATTAGTTTAAAAGATGCCAGAAGCCTTGCAAGAGAAAAGGCCAGTATTGTGGCATCTGGGCATGATCCACAGGAAGAAAAGAACACTCGCAGAGCGTCCCCGACATTGAAGGAATATGCTGAAGAGTGCTACCTCCCGCATGCTAAAAGTTACAAAAGGTCATGGAAAACGGACGAGATCATGCTCAACCATCATGCCCTTCCAACCCTCGGAACAAAAAAGATGTCAGATATCAACAGAAACCAAGTTGAGGCCATCATGAATGACATGAAAAGCAGAGGTTACGCACCTTCGACTGTGGATCGTGTTTTAACACTAATCTCTTATATGTTCAAGGTGGCTATGGATAACGAAATCCCAGGAGTTGTCTCGAATCCAACCGAGAAGATTAAAAGACCCGTGATTGATAACAAAATTGAGAACTATCTCACGCGTGAAGAAGTCAACAGAATGCTCGAAGCAGCAAGGAGAAGAAACCACCCACATATTTACTCGATCATTCGGATGGCTGTCTTGACCGGAGCCAGAAAGGCAGAGATTCTTTCTGCAAGATTTGAGGATTTCGATCTAGACAATAAGATTTGGAACATCCCAAAGGGCAAAAATGGATCTCGGAAAGTCATTCTGGCTGAGAAGGCCGTTCAAATGGTTAAAGAACTACCAAAACAAGAAGGGACTGATCTTTTGTTTCCGCAGCCAGGAACAGACAAGCCGTATCAGTGCATCCAAAAGCCCTTTAAAGCTGTTCTTCGGGATAGCGGGATTGATGAAAGTGTCCGGTTCCATGATCTGCGCCACTCGTATGCAAGCCTTCTTGTTCAGGGTGGTGTTAACATCTATGAGGTAAAGGAGCTTTTGGGACATTCACAAATCACAACGACCATGAGATATGCACATTTGTCTGCCCAGGGTCTTCGCAACCACAGCAACCGTCTGGCCGAGACCATCATCTAACACACAGCGAGAGCGACACACAGAGCGTGTGAGAGACTTTCGGGGATGAGGCTGTAGGGTGTAGGGTCGAGTCTTCGTGTCGCGATAGAGCGGAATAGATGATGACATGAAGCGAGGTCTCTAACGTTCTGTCCGTTCAGGTGTGATCTCTGATGTGAGGGTGGATGAGGTGTATGGAAGGTGTTGGGTCAGTTGTGATGTTTTAAAGTGTCTTTCAGGAGCAACCAAGAAACCCCGATGAGACAACTATCAAACAGATCTCATCGGGGTTTTCTTTTAGATATGGGTATTATATCGTCCTGTGAAGTTCGCAAGGTCATAGAGAAAGCAATCGGAACCATTGTAAGGGAACGTCTTCGTTAGGTACTGGAATAAACCTTCTTGGTTATCAATAAGTTGGAAACTCGATAAGAAGCGATCAAAATCCGGTTTGCCAGTTCTCTTATCAACGTTATTCCAAATCATTGTGACAATGTGCTTGAATCTATCGTCATCGCCGGCACGGCTTATCTGGGAATTGGTTTCAAGTCGGGAAATAAAATCCTCAATGACAAGATGTACATGATAGCCATGAAAGTAACTTTTCTCTACGAACATTAATGATCGAAGCGATTTCCTTGATCGTGTTCCGAAGATGGCATTATTTAATTTTTTGTAAAATTTTCTTGCAATGAACGTTGTTTCTGCATAATCATTCATTTCCGATTTAAAGGTTAATGTGATGAAATACTTCCATTTCACGTTGTTGGCACAGGAAAATTCATTTAACCATTTCAAAAATTGTTCACGGGAATTCTTAGAATCGTTTGTAGTATTGTAATCGTTAAGACGTTCTGCATTATCCATATTGTTATCTCCTTAGTTGTTATATCTCATCTCTTCATTTTCATAAAGAATTTCTCTTTTCTTTAGGCACTATTAAACCAAGGAAAACAGCAGTCTGTTTTCGCGAGAAGTGATCAAGTTGTTTTCAGCCGACACAAAGAAGCGCAACCAATCGCCTTATAGCGTTAGAGATTGCTCCACGTGTATTTAGTCACAATCATCACCAAACAAAACGAATTGAAAATCGGGAAGGTGTGCAAGATCGCAAAAGAGAAGGATGGTCCGTTTAAAGCACCCTTGCACCGATGATCCTGTCACTCCAAAGACCGCCAGCAAGATCACAGGCTTCTCTGTGCGCCACCTGCAAAGACTTCGCCTGGAAGGTAGGGTACCCTACGACCAGTACGCCAAGAATTGCACACGCTTCCTTGTCAGGGATCTGGTCGAACGCTCCGAAGCGTTTCGCCAGTATCACGAATACAACGAGTCGGCCTCCCTGAAGGCTTCATCCATCAGATCGTTCAAAGTAACCATCGGAACTTCCATGTCGTTGTCACGGCCGTCCTCATGGATGTCTACAATGATCTCATCGTGCATCAGGCCGAGAAATACGAGATCATTGATTTTATCGTCAAGATGGATTTTCGATTGATTCTTTCATGATTCCCTCCTATTGGCTTAGGAGGTTTCATCATGGGGGTATGCATGGCAAGTTGCAAGGGAAAGGTACTGGAAGGGGTTCGGGGATGATGCTGGGGGAAGGGGGGTGAAGAAAGAAATAAAAAAGGGAAGGCCGGAGCCTTCCCTAATAATATCAAGCACTGCTAGCCTTATTCTTCAATACTTGTGATCGAAACAGTTTCGTCGTCGTTACCCAGGGTGCAGGTAAAGTTTTCATAAGTTGTCCCAGGGTCATCCTCACAAGTGATAGCAACGACATTATATTCATCGTTCCACGGATCGCCTTCCAGAACGTCATTGACCCAACCTCCGACAGCGCTGGCACTATCCCAGCTTGAAGTGCTCACGCCTGCACCATCGAGTCTCTCATTAATAACGTTGGTGCTATTCGCGTTTGCCATGGTTGAAGCCATGGAGCTTATCGTTGCGCGTTCCTGAAGGTCAGCAAACTGCGGAATCGCAATGCTCGCAAGAATACCCAGCACCACCAGAACAATCACCAACTCAATCAGCGTAAAGCCTTCCTGACGCTGACGGCGCTGGCGTTGCTCGCTGCTGTGGCGGTGGACGAAGTTCATGGCCAGTTCAATGAGCCCGCTGCGGCGTCCGGTGACGCCGGTGTGTCCGGTTTGTTCCTGCATCTGATTCGTCATGGATGCTTTTGCTCCTGTTGGTTCCAACGTCTTTGGATGAGATTCCGTGTGCGGGTTGCCGGTGTTGCCAGGTCCCACCGCGTCCACGAGGGACCGTCCTTGCGGTTGGTTGTCTGCGTGGCACCTCCGTATCTCTGATTAAACGCTCTTTCCGCGCGTTGTACAAGGTTTCACGATCGAAATGGCAGGCACCCCGCCCTCACATGGCGGCGGCGCCCATCTGCCACATGGGCATGAAGATGCCCAGGGCCAGGATCAGGACCAGGACGCCGATGAAGCCGATGACGAACGGCTCGATGTAGGAGGAGAGCTTCTTCAGGTCCTCCTCCACCTCGCGTTCGTAGAACTCGGCCACCTGGTCCATCATGTCCGCCACCTGGCCGGTCTCCTCGCCCACGGCGAGCATCTGCAGGACCAGGGGCGTGAACAGGCCGCTGCGCTCGGCCACCTGGTAGAGCCCCTCGCCGCGCTCGATGCCGGTGCGCAGGTCGCGGATGCCGCGGGCGATGTGGGCGTTATCGGTGGCCTCGGCCACGGAGTCCATGGCCTGGAGCAGCGGTACGCCGGAGCGCACCGCCATGGAGAAGGTGCGGGCGAAGCGCGCCAGCAGCGCGCGGCGCATGATGCTGCCCACGCCGGGGAGGCGCAGCTTGAGGTAATCCCAGCGCAATCGGCCCTCGTCGGTGCCGATGGAGGCGCGCACGCCCAGGCCCACCACCAGCGCGCCGCCGAAGAGCCACTGCCAGTACTCGACGAAGCCCTCCGAGAAGCCAATCAGCAGCGCGGTCATCGCCGGCAGGTCGGTGCCCATGCCGTCGAAGAGGTCGGCGAAGGGCGGGATGACGAAGAGGTTGATCACCACCAGGGCGGCGATGATGGCGATCATCACGAAGGTCGGGTAGCGCAGCGCGGCCTTGATCCGCTCGCGGGTGGTGCGCTCCTGATCCAGGCTGGCCGCCATGCGCTCCAGGGACTCCTCGAGCTGCCCGCTCTCCTCGCCGACGCGGATCATGGCCAGCAGCAGGCGCGGGAAGGTCTTGGGGTGGCGGCTCATGGCGTCGAACAGTGTCTGGCCGCTCTCCAGGCCCTGGGCCACTTCCTCCAGGGTGCGGCCCAGGCGGGCGTTGGCGGTGTTCTGCCCGAGCCCGCGCAGGGCGCGGACCACCGGCACGCCGGCGCGCAGCAGGGCGCGGAACTGCCGGGTGAAGGTCACCAGCTCGTCCAGGGTGACCGCCCGCTCGCTGAGCTGCCGGATGAAGGCGTCCAGGCTGCCGCCGCCGGCCGCGGCGGGGCGCACCTCGATGGGCGTGATGCCGCGGTCGAAGACCTCGTCGGCGGCTGCCGAGACCGAGACCGCCTCGACGGTCCCCTCGCGGATCTGTCCGGCGCCGGTGCGCCCGCGGTAGTGGAACTTGGGCATTGGCGGCTCCCCCTAGCCCTGGCGCCACGCCTCGGTCGAGGCGCTGTCGGTGTCCGTGGACGCCGGGTCGTTGAGCACCCCCTCCGCCTCGGAGGGGTCCGTCGGCGCCGCCTCGCGCACGGCCCGGACCTCATCGCGCAGGGCGCTCTCGTCGGCCTCGCCGAGGACGCGGGAGACCTCCTGGAGGGTGGTGATGCCCTCGCGGGCGTAGCGCAGGGCCACCCGGCTCATGGGCTCGTAGCTGAGGTCGGCGTGGCAGGCGGCGGCGAACCCGGACTGGTCGCCGCGGCGCAGGGCGTCGATCTTATCGGCGTCCATCTCCAACAGTTCGAAGACGCCGATGCGGCCGCTGTAGCCGGTCTTGCTGCAGCTGGCGCAGCCCCGGCCCTGGTAGAGCGACAGGGATTCCGTCTCGTCGGCGCCGAAGATGGTGCGCAGCCAGGCCCGTTCGCTGGCGTCCGGGGTGTAGGGCTCGCGGCACTGGGTGCAGATCCGCCGCAGCAGGCGCTGGGCGAGCACGGCGCGCAGGCCGGCGGCGATCATGTACGGCTCTACGCCCATATCCACCAGGCGGTTGGCGGTGGAGACGGCGTCGTTGGTGTGCAGCGTTGAGAAGACCAGGTGGCCGGTGATGGCGGCGCGGAAGCCGATGTCGGCGGTCTCCTCGTCGCGCATCTCGCCGACCATGATGATGTCCGGGTCCTGGCGGAGGGTGGTGCGCAGCACGCGGGCGAAGGTCAGCCCGATGCTCTCGCGGACATGAACCTGGTTGACCCGCGGCAGGCGGTACTCCACCGGGTCCTCGACGGTGATGACCTTGACCTCGGGGCGGTTGATCTCGGACAGCGCCCCGTAGAGCGTGGTGGACTTGCCGGAACCGGTGGGGCCGGTGACCAGCACCATGCCGTAGGGCATCTTGATCAGCCGGCGCAGGCGCTGAAGGATGTCGGCCGGCATGCCGGTCTGATCCAGTGAGCTGACCCCGGCGCTGTGGTCGAGCAGGCGCATGACCACGCCCTCGCCGTGCTGCAGCGGCAGGGTCGACAGGCGCACATCGATGCTGCGGCCGTGGACGCGGACCTGGAAGCGGCCATCCTGGGGCAGGCGGCGCTCGGTGATATTCAGCCCGCACATGAGCTTGAGCAGCGAGACCATGGCGGCGTGGATATTGCGCTGGCGAAAGAGCTGCTCCTGCAGGACGCCGTCGCGGCGGATGCGGATGCGCAGGGATTGCTCGTCCGGCTCGATGTGGATGTCCGAGGCGCCCACCTGCACCGCGTCCTCGAACAGCGACTGGAGCAGCCGGACCACCGGGGCGCTGGCGCCGCCCTCGCCCACCGGCAGGGTGGAGAGGTCGATGTCGTCGGCGCTGGTGATCTCGCGGCCGAGCTCCTCGGCGATGTTGCTGATCTCGTCGGTGCGGCGGTAGACGAGGTTGATCAGCTCCTGGAGAGTCTTCTCGCGGGCCACGGCCAGGCGCACCGGGCAGCGCAGGACCCGGGTGATCTCGTCGTAGGCGATGAGATCGCTGGGGTCGGCCATGGCCACCAGGAAGTCGGTCTCGGTCTCCTCGAGGATCAGCGCGGAGAAGCGCCGGGCGTAGCTCTCCGGCAGTTTGCTGGCGACATCCGGGTCCACCCAGTAGTCGTTGGGGTTGACCCACGGCACGTCGAGCTGCTGGGAGAGTTCGGCGAGGATCCGGTCCTCGGTGACGAAGTCCATGGCGATGAGCTGCGCACCGAGCTTGCGGCCGCTCTGCTTCTGCGCTTCCAGGGCCTGCTGCATCTGCGCCTGGGTGATCACCCCGCGCTTGATGAGCAGATCGCCGAGGCGAATCTTCTGCCGTTTCATGGGTGCCACTCCCTCTGCTGGATTCATCGTCCTTGCAACGCCTCGATGCGCGCCTCGGCGTGGGCCTGCACCTCGGCACTGAGGCCCTCGCGCTCGCGGGCCTGCTCCCAGGCCCGGAGGGCGCCCTCGTGATCGCCCATCTGCTCGGCGGCGACGGCGATCCCCGCCTGCCACAGGCCGTTGTCCGGTTCGGCCTCGGCCAGTTCGCTGTAGAGCATCAGCGCCTGGTCGTGGGCGCCGGTCTGGCGGTAGAGCGCCGCCAGGTGGGCGGCCACTGCTCCGGGCTCGCCCTCCTGAGCGCGGTAGACCGGCTCCAGGGCGTCGATGCCGTCCTGGGGCTGGCCGCGCTCCTCGGAGAGGTGGGCGTAGAGCCGGGCCATGCGCTCGTGCTCCGGGGCCCGTTCCAGCCCCTCCTGCAGGACGCCGCGGGCCCGCTCCGTCCGCTGCGCCCGCGCCAGCATCCGGGCGTAGCCGACGCGCGCCTCGTGCCGGTCCGGATCCATCTCCAGGGCGCGGCGATAGGACTGGGAGGCGCTCAGGGTGTCGCCGGCCCGCTGGTGGGTCTCGGCCTGCTGGATGAGGCTGTCGGCCCGGGCGCCGCCGTCCGGCCGGCTGGGCTCGCGGACGAAGGTGCCGCGGGACTCGGTCTCGGCGGGCGGTTCCGGCTGCGCCTCGGCGGCCTCGGGGGCGGCGGCCGACTCGGCCTCGGCAGCGGCCTCTTCCACCAGCGCACCCAGCGGTTCGGCGGCGTCCTCCTCGGGCACCGGCGCGGTCTGGGCACGGCCCTCGGCGACGGCGTCGGCGGCCACGGTCTGCGCCGCCGCCACGGCGGTGGGCGCGGCCGGCGGCGGCGCCTCGGCCGTTTCTTGGGGGGCGGCGGGCGGATCCGGGTCCACGCCGGCGGCGACCAGCCACTGCTGCGGGTCGTCGGTGCGCTCTTCGAGCAGGCCGTTGACCACCGCCTCGGCCGGCCTCTGCTCGGGCCGTGTCACGTCGTCGGGACGCTCGGCGGGGGCCCCGTCCGGGTCGTCGATCAGGGCGAGTTGATCCGGGGTGGTGTCGCGCTCGGCCAGCAGCCAGTAGGCCGAACCACCGACCGCCGCGACCACCACCGTGCCGGCCAGCGTGGCGGCCAGCCAGCGGCGGCGGCGCGGGGGCTTGCGCGCCACCGAGAATGCCGCCTGTACACCGGCGTCGCCATCGCCGGCCCCGGGCCGCTTTTCCCGCTCGGCGGCCTGGCGCAGGACCTCGTTGATCAGACTCAAGTGCGTTCCTCCCCACGGCTGCGCCCCGGCAGCCAGCGTCGGATGCCGATGGCCGAGGCGTCCGCCGTCTCGGTGTCTTCGATGGCGCGGACCACGTGCTCCCGCACCACCTGCTGCACCCCATCGCCGAAGGCGGCGAGCAGGGCCTTGTGGGCCAGGGTATTGATGGTCCGCGGCACGCCCTGCCCGGCCCGGCCGATGAGCCGGCTGGCCTTGGGCATGAACAGGCCGCGGCCGCGGTAGCCGGCGGTCTGCACCCGGTGGTGGAGGTAGTCGTCGACCACCTCCAGCGGCAGTGGCTGGAGCCGGTAGCGGAAGGTGCAGCGCTGGCGCAGCTGGCGCAGGTGGGGCTGCGCCAGGCGCTGGTCGAGCTCCGGCTGGCCGAGCAGGACCACCTGCAGCAGCTTGGCCTCCTCGGACTCGAGGTTGGTGAGCAGGCGCAGGGTCTCCAGGCTCTCGTCGGGCATGACCTGCGCCTCGTCGATGATCAGCAGGGTGCGCCGCCCGGCGGTGGCGTTCTCCTGCAGCCGGGCGTGGAGCGCCCGCAGCAGCTCGTGGGCGTTGATGCAGTCGTTGCCAGCGTCGAGCTGCAGCTCATCGGCCACCACCTGGCGCAGCGAGGCCGGATCCAGGGCCGGGTTGAGGATCAGGGCCGCCTGCCAGTGGTCGCCGAGCTTGTGCAGCAGCTGCCGACAGACCAGCGACTTGCCGGTGCCCACCTCGCCGGTGACGCGCAGGAACCCCTCGCCGCTCTCCAGGGCCGCCCAGAGCATGGTCAACGCCTCCTGGTGGCTGGCCCGGCCGTAGTAGTACCCGGTGTTGGGTGTCAGCTGGAACGGGTACTCGCGCAGCCCGAAGTGCTCCAGGTACATGGCGTCGGCAGACCTCCGCGGTCTCAATCTCAGTAGTGGTCGTACAGCCCCTGGATGCGCCGGGAGTGCTCCTCGAGTTCGCCGGCCCAGGTGTCCTCCCCGACGACCCGGGGGCGCAGCAGGATCACCAGCTCGTACTTGCTCGACTCCTGTCGCTCCTGGGTGAACAGCCAGCCCAGCAGCGGCACCCGCCCGAGCAGCGGCACCCGGGAGGTCTCCTGCTGCTCGCGCTCCTCGATCAGACCGCCGATGACGATCATCTCGCCGCTGCGGGCGCGGACGATGGAGTCGGACTGGCGGACGTCGCTCTCGGCCAGCGAGAAGCGGACCTCGTCATCGCCCCGGCCGGTTCTCAGGGTGCGCTCCCGCTCGCGCACCTCGGTCACCGAGGGCTGGACGTGCAGGTTGATCCAGCCGCTCTCCTCGATCTGCGGGGTGACGTCCAGGGCGATGCCGGAGAAGAACGGCTCGAAGTCGGGATCCAGCTCCGGCTGGGTGGTGGTCTGCCCCCCCACCTCCACGGTCCGGTAGTTGATGCTGAAGTCCGTCTGATAGAAGGAGTCCGTTCCGGCCTTGATCACCGCCTTCTGATTGTTGAGCGTGGAGACCTGCGGCGTCGAGAGGACCTGGACGTCGCCCTGCTGCTCCAGGGCACGCAGGAAGCCCTCGAAGAAGCCCCGCTGCCCGTCCTGGCCCCGGGTGATCCCGATGTTGAACACCCCGGCCGAACTCAGCTCCAGGTTATCGCCCGGGCGGAAGGAGCCCTCGAGGGCCTGGCCGTCGTGCCGGCCGAGCGACTCCCAGCTGATCCCGGCCTGGAAGTCGTCGCCGAGCTCGACCTCGAGGATGCGCGCCTCGAGGATCACCTGCCGGTTGAGGCTGCCCTGCAGACGGTCGACAAACGCCTCGACGCGGCGCAGGGACTCGGGCATGCCGCGCACGGCCAGGGTCCCCGCCTGGGGGCTGGCCACCACCGAGGCGGTGTCGTCGTCGTCGATCATGCGGCTCACCGTCTCCTCGACCTGCCCCCACAGATCCGAGTTCGAGGCGGTATCCACCCGGCTGCCGATCACGCCGTCGCCGTCGTCCTCGCCGGTGATCTCGCCGGAGGTCACCCGCGTGCCGGAGTGGCCGCTACGATGGACGTTGAGGTAGTCCAGGTGGAAGACCTCGGCCCGCGGGCGGGCGGGCAGGATGAGGAAGCCGGTGCGCGCCTGCTTGTACTCGTAGCCGTAGATCTCGCGGACGGTGTCCATCACCTCGGGGACGGAGACGTCGCGCAGGGTCAGCGACAGCTCGCCCTCCAGATCCGGGTGGACCACCACGTTGTACGGGGTGTCCTCCACCAGGCCGTGGAAGAACTCGCGGGCACCGACGCCGTCGGCGGTGATGTCAAAGCGCGGATCCTCGGGCTGAAGCGCCAGCGGATCACCCAGGCCGGGGGCACCGAGCGCGTCGTCCAGGGCCTGCGTGGAGGCTTGATCCTCCTGGCGGACCTGCTCGTCGGGCTCCGTCGGCGCCAGGTGATCGGCGGCGCGATCGGAGCGCTCCTGCGCCCGATCCCCCGATGACGCACACGCCCCCAGGAGCACGGCGGCGCCGGCGACACCCAGCCACAGGCGCACGGGCCTCAGTGGTGCGTTCATTTCCCTTTTCCTCCCAGTCCGTCTTGGCGTGTGCGCATCCGCTTCTCGACCCCGTGATCCACCACCGGTCGGTAGTACCGCTCCCCGTAGACTTCCAGATCGACCCCATAGGACCCGATCCGTACGATGCGCGCCCCCTCCACCTCTTCGTTCAGGCGGTACCAGCGGCCGTCGAAGCGCGCAAAGCGCTGCCCTCCCTCCCTGAGGACCATGCCCGGTCGGGGCAGCTCGCCTTCGGTGCCGGGGGCGCCGGGCAGCCCCAGCGCCTGGGGCATGACCCGCGGCGGCGCCGTCGGGTCACCGCCGGCCAGGACCAGCGGCGTGACCAGGAGGCTGAGCAGCGCGAGGGTGGTCAGCGCACCGCGCACGCTAGACCCCCAACCACGCACGGTGGCCGCTGAGGGTGTGCAGTCGGACGCGCACGCGGGCCCGCGGGTGATCGGTGACCTCATAGTCCAGGCTCTCCCAGGCAAATTGCCACTCCAGGGCCTCGACGGCCTGCAGGTAGGCGACGGTCGTGGCGTAGTCCGCCTCGAATTCGAGGTGGACGGAGTGGCGGAAGATCTGCGGGGCATCGTCGTCGCCATCCTCCACGCCGGCCACTTCCTGCGCCGGCAGGCGCTCGAGGCGGACCAGCCGCGCCCCCTGGTGCTCGGCGAGCACCGCCCGCAGCACCTGGCGCATGCGTTCGGGCTCGATGAACTCCGGCACCCGCTCGCCGACGTCCCGTTCCAGTGCCAGGAGTTCATCGCGCAGGGCATCGAGCTCGGCACGGACATCGGCCTCCGGATCGTCGCCCAGCTCGGCCTCCAGGCTCTCGCGCTGGGTGCGGAGGTCGCGGATCTGCTGCTCGGCGGACTCGATGCGCTGCTGCGCATCGGCGCTGCGCTGCTGCATGGGCTCGAAGAGCAGATAGTACCACCCCGCGCCGATGACCCCGAGGCCGGCGATCACCATCAGCACGCGCTCGCGCGGCGTGCGGGCGTTGAGGGCGTCGTTGAGTTGCTGCAGGCTGCGGCGGATGTCCATGACGGGCTACTCCTCTCCGTCACCGGCGAGACCGGGGCTGGCCACGCGGAAACGGACGCTATCGGCGGTATCCTCCGCAGCCGCGGCGCGCTGGATGTGGAACTCTTCGAACTGCCACCCCTGGAAGGCGCGCTCTTGGGCCAGGCCGTCGAGGAAGGCAGGTACATCCTCCGCCGCCACCGCCCGCCCCTGAAACACGCCGGCGCCGGAGCGCAGCCGGATGTGGGTCAGCCACACCCCCTCCGCGCGCTGGCGCGACAGGCCACGCAGCGGCTCCGAGAAGCCGGCCAGGGCGCGGTCATCCAGGGTGTCCAGCCGGGCTTCGAACTGCTGCAGCAGGGCGAGGTCCCGCTCAATGGCCTCGCGCTCGTCGAGGAGGCTGGGGTCGATCTCCCGCGCCTCGAGCTCCGCCTCCAGGTCCGCCACCGACGCCAGCAGCTCGTCCCGCTGCGCCTCGCGCTCCGCGGCACGCCCCTCCCGATCGAGCGACAGCGGCGTGTGCACCGCCGAGATCAGGCCCAGGAAGAGCGCCCCGCCGGCCACATAGCTCCCCAGCGCTGCCGGCGACAGGGGCTCCAGCTGCCGACGCGAACGAACGTACATCGACAGGCTCGCCTCGGCGGGCCGCGGCAGGGCCGCGCCCACAGCCAGTAGGCAGTGGGCCTCGGTGTGCTCGTCGAGCTCATCACCGAGCGGTTCCAGGTCGAAGATCTGTTCGAGGCGCAGCCGGGCGCAGGGGATCTCGAAGCTGTCGTTGAAACGGTCAATCAGCGGCTCACGATTCGCCTCGCAGGGCGCGAGCAGTATCCGGCTCGCCGGCCCCGTGGACAGCTGCCCGTCGAAGTAGTCGATCGAGCGACGCAGCTCATCCTCGAGGATCTCGACGGCCTGGCCGTCCTCAGCCAGCCGCCGCGTGCCCACCGAGTGGCTACGGGCCAGGTAGAGGAGTTCGCCGCGACTGATGGTGATCAGCCCGTCGTCCCGTCCGAGGGTGGCGAGGACGATCCCGCCGGCGCCCTCGGTCGCCGCGGCGCTTAGATCGTTGAGGACCGTCTCGCGGGGAAGTACGGCCTGGAGCTTGAGCCCGGCGCGGGCGACCAGCTCCTGGATCCCTTCGATCCGCGTGCGCGAGGCGATGGTCGCCAGGGCGCGCTGCCCCTCCTGATTCCAGCGATCGCTGTGCTGTCGGTGGGCCCCGACCATGGCCTGCTCCAGCGGGATGTAGAGCAGGTTCTTGAGCTGGAACCGCACGGCCCCGGAGAGCTCTTCATCGGGGACCCGCGGGGCATCGACCTGCTGGGTCTGGTAGTCGGTGCCGTCGAGGACGACCACGGCCTCGGAGCCACCCAGGCCGTACTGCTCGACCAGATCGCGCAGTGCCATCTGCTGGTTGTCGCGCCGGGCGTCCCGGAAGTCGCAGGCCAGCAGTTGCTCGCCATCGCTGGAGACCGCTGCCAGTGCTATATGCTCGTTGCCGAGGAACACCCCGACCCGCGTCCGACGGCGGAGTCCGGGCAGGGGCAGCCACTGCCTGAGGTCGTTCAACACAAGGTCACCTTGCTTGTCCCAGTGCCTGTTAAGGCTTGCCAAGGGAGGGGGGATCCGCGGCGGAAGCCTGACGTTTAATGCGGATATCGACAGAACACCATACTCCCACGCCAGACGCAAGGAACACCGACACCTCCCATATGGGTCTTCTTGTCACAACCTGGGGCCAACAAAAAAAACCCCCGGCGTCCTATCGGACGTCGGGGGTTTTGGTGTAGGAGCCTGGCGATGACCTACTCTCGCACGACAGCGTGGTCGCACTACCATCGGCGCTGAGCGGTTTCACTGCCGAGTTCGGAATGGGTTCGGGTGGTTCCCGCTCGCTATGGTCGCCAGGCAAAAACGGTGTGGCCTGGTGGAGCCACTGGTGTTTGGGGAAGTTGCCGTCACGCGCTTACGGCATGTCGGTGCTCAATCCGCTTGGGTGTTATATGGCCAAGCCTCACGGGCCATTAGTACGGGTTAGCTTAATGCATTGCTGCACTTCCACACCCCGCCTATCAACGTCCTCGTCTTGGACGGCCCTTTAGGGACCTCGAGGGTCCAGGGAGACCTGATCTTGAGGCGGGCTTCCCGCTTAGATGCTTTCAGCGGTTATCCCTTCCATACGTAGCTACCCGGCTGTGCCACTGGCGTGACAACCGGAACACCAGCGGTATGTCCACTCCGGTCCTCTCGTACTAGGAGTAGAGCCTCTCAAGTCTCCGACGCCCACGGCAGATAGGGACCGAACTGTCTCACGACGTTCTAAACCCAGCTCGCGTACCACTTTAAACGGCGAACAGCCGTACCCTTGGGACCTGCTACAGCCCCAGGATGTGATGAGCCGACATCGAGGTGCCAAACTCCTCCGTCGATGTGGACTCTTGGGAGGAATCAGCCTGTTATCCCCGGAGTACCTTTTATCCGTTGAGCGATGGTCCTTCCATACAGAACCACCGGATCACTAAGGCCGGCTTTCGCCCCTGCTCGACTTGTAGGTCT
>NC_008789.1:682500-950000 GCF_000015585.1 Halorhodospira halophila SL1
AGGCGCCGCGACTGGTCAGAACCCGGTCGATCAGGCCGTACTGCGCGGCCGCCTCGGCGGCCATGAAGTTGTCCCGATCGGTGTCCTGCCGGATGGTCTCGATATCCTGCCCGGTGTGGTGCGCCAGGATGGTGTTGAGCCGATCCCGCATGCTCAGGATCTCGCGGGCGTGGATGTCGATATCCGTCGCCTGCCCCTGGAAACCACCGAGGGGCTGATGGATCATCATCCGCGAATTGGGCAGGGCGTGGCGCTTGCCCTCCGCGCCAGCCGCCAGCAGCAGGGCGCCCATGCTCGCCGCCTGACCCACGCAGAGCGTGGCCACATCGGGCTTGATGAACTGCATGGTGTCGTAGATCGCCAGCCCGGCAGTGACCGAGCCGCCCGGCGAGTTGATATACAGGTGCACGTCCTTATCCGGATTCTCGGACTCGAGGAACAGCAGCTGCGCCACCAGCAGGTTGGCCTGGTAGTCCTCCACCGGGCCGACCAGAAAGATCACGCGCTCCTTGAGCAGACGCGAGAAGATGTCGTAGGCCCGCTCGCCACGCGCCGACTGCTCGACCACCATCGGCACCAGGCCGGTGTTGAAAATGTCGGGGGCGGATTGCTGGGTATCGCTCATGCCGTTGGCCTCCCGGGGCCGCGACTCAGGCCGAAGCCTGGTCGCCGTCCTCGCTGTTCATGAGCTCGTCGAAGCTCAGCGTCTTGTCTTCGGTCTGCACCTGCTCGAGCAGCCAGTCGACCACCTGCTCCTCGATGACCGAGGCCTCCAGGCTCTGCATCATCTGCCGGTCCTGGGCAATCTGCTGCAGCGCTTCGCTCGGATCCTGGCCGGAGTTGGCAGCCATCTCACGCAGCTGGGTCATCATGCGCTCGCGATCGAGCTGGATGCCCTGGCTGCGCACCAGCTCGTTGACCAGCAGCCCCAGCTTGACCCGGCGACTCGCCACGTCTTCATAAGCCGAGCGCTCCGACTCGGGCAGCTCGCCCTCGGCGCTGGCGCCCGACTGTTGCCGCAGGGCCTGGATCTCGCCGTCGATCAGGCTCTTGGGCAGCTCCAGCTCATTCTGATCGGCCAGCTGATCGAGCACCTGTCGCTTGAGACGCTGACGCACGGCCTGATGCCGCTCGCGCTCGAGGTTGCCACGCACGGCCTCGCGCAGCGCCTCGACGCCCCCTTCCTGGATACCCAGGCGAGCCGCAAAGTCGTCATCCAGCTCCGGCAGCTGCGGCTCTTCCACTCGCTTGACCGTCACCTGGAAGACGGCGGTCTTGCCGGCGATGCTCGGCTCGGCGAGCTCGTCCGGGAACTTGTGCTCGACCGTCAGCTCCTGGCCGGCCTTCGCCCCCTGCAGCCCCTGCTCGAAGGCCTCGGGCAACTGCCCGGCACCGAGGATCAGCGGCGCATCCTCGGCGGAGTTGCCGGTGAACGCCTCGCCGTCGATGGTGCCGTGGAAGTCGATCACCACGCGGTCCTCGTCCTGGGCCGCCCGATCCACCTCCTGGTAATCGGCGTGCTGCTTGCGCAGGCGCTCGAGGACGTTGTCCAGGTCGGCGTCGGTGATCTCGACCTGGGGCCGCTCGACCTGGATCTGGTCCAGCCCCGCGACCTCAATCTCGGGCAGCACATCGAAGGAGGCCTCGTACTCCAGGTCTTCCCCTTCGCCGGTGCGCTTGGGCTCGATATGCGGGTTACCGGCCGGGCGCAGGGACTCCTGCTCCAGGGCCTCGGAGTAGGTCTGCTGGACCACCTCGCTGAGCACCTCGCTACGCACCTGTGCGCCGTACTGCTTGCGAACGACCTTGACCGGCACCTTGCCAGGGCGGAAGCCGTCCATCTTAACGCGGCCACTGAGGTCCTTCAGCCGGCGTTCTACCTCGTTCTCCACGCGCTCGGCGGGGACCTGGACCGTCATGCGGCGGCCCAGGCCTTCGGTCGTCTCCACGGAAACTTGCATCGGGAAGTCCTTGGGATCCAAACGTTTGGTGGTTGCGGTTTCGCGCTACCGCGCGGCCCATGCCGTCGCGGCCACGAATTGCTTGGTGCGAAAGGAGAGACTCGAACTCTCACGGGGCTATCAACCCCACCGGGACCTAAACCCGGCGCGTCTACCGATTCCGCCACTTTCGCAGACTGGCGTCGTGCGGGGTCGCCCTGACGCCTTTCGCCGCATCAGTATAACAACGGTTGACGCGTTCCCCGCAATGCGCATCCGATGGCTCGGCGGGCCGGCCGCGGTCCGCTACCATGGCCTCCTGCCTATCGTCGGCGCCGCGCGCGCACAGAGGGAAGATGATACTGCTCGCCATCACGGTCCTGGTGCTGCTCCTCGCCCTGCGCGAGGTCACCACAAACCGCATCCACCGCACCCGTGACAACCCCACGGCGGTGCGACGCTGGCGGGCGGCCCGCCGCTGGCTGAACCTGGCCCTGGTGATCTCCGCCCTCGCCCTGCTGCCCACCTTCATCGATCAGCCGCAGCTGCCCGTGATCGCCGAGGCCCATACCCTGCTCAGCTACGCCTGGCCGCTCATCCTCGGCGCCGCCGCTGTAGCCGCTGCCGTGGCCGCGCGCACCGCCCTGCCGGAACTCCACCGCGAGCGCGAGCGCCGCGCTGCGGTGGCGCGGCGCAACAGCGATGCCGCCAAGGGCCTGAACCCGTCGCGGATCTCCGACGAGCTGCGCCAGTGGATTGACCAGAACGCCCCGGCGCACCGATACCGGTTCGACGTGGAGACCTCCGCCGGCATCGCCAACATCGTCGTCGAGACCGAGGAGGCCCGGTACGCGCTCTACGTCCTCCCACCGGAGCACGCCAGCCTGGGGTTCACCCCGGCCCTGCAGCGCTGTGCGCGGGTTGCCGGCGTCCTGAACGCCCGCGGCGTGCTGTGGGTGCCCGGCGACGGCCCGGAGGAACCGCAGCGCAGCCGCGATCACCCCGTCTATGTGATCTACGGCTCGATGACCCGGATTTTCGACCTCATCGAACGCAACGAGACAGCGCTGCGCCGCCGCCGCGAGCGACAGGCCCGGCTGAAGGACTACGCGGCGGCCAGCGCTGAACGCGCTAACGAGGAGGAAGAGGCCCAGCGCCAGCGCCACAGCCGCGCCCGCTGAACCACCGGATGCCACCACCCCACGGGGTGGCCTGACCTACAAAGGAGGCCGTCATGCCGAAAGGTCTGATCGCTCTGCTGGGCGGCCTGGCCGTCCTGATGCTCGCCACCCTGGGCCTGGTTCTGGCCATGGCCACCGGCGTCTTCACCCCGCCGGGCATGACCCCGGAGCAGCCTGCCGAATCCCAACAGGAGCCGGGCGAACCGGACCTGGAGCAGGCCCGCTACGTCGAGCTAGAACAGCCCCTGACCGTCAACCTCGACGGCGACGGGCCGGCGCAATACCTCGAGGCCGAGGTGGAGATCGCCGCCGCCTCCCACGCCGTCACCGAGGCGATCGAAACCCACCAGGCCGCAATCCGCGACGAACTGATGCTATTCCTCGCCGACCAGTCCTTTGCCACGCTGAACAGCGCCGAGCAGCGCGACGACCTGCGCGAGGAGGCCCTCGAGCGGGTCAACACCATCCTCAACGAACACGGGGTCGAGGAGCCGGCGACCGGCCTCTACTTCACACGGCTGGTCATGCAGTAGAGCGGAGCGCGACGGCCGAACCGAGTGGGGGCACCCCGGCGTAGCCGACGGCGCCCCCACCCGCTCCGGCGGCGATCACTCCGACCGCTGCGGTTCCTCAGAGCCGCCACCCGGGGCGAAATACGACCGGGTAATGGCAAAGACCGTCCCCGACAGCGCCAGCAGCGCGATCAGGTTGGGGATCGCCATCAGCGCGTTGAGGATATCGGCCACGATCCACACCACGCCGAGTTCGGCCACGGCACCGACCAGCAGGAGCGCCACCCACAGGTAGCGGTAGGGCAGGATCACCCGCGCCCCGAAGAGGAACGCAGCGCAGCGCTCGCCGTAGTAGCTCCAAGCGACGATGGTGGTGAACGCGAACAGGATCATGCCCACCGTGACGATCCAGTTGCCGCCGGGGATGCCCTCGCCGAAGGCCATGGAGGTCAGCGACGCGCCGGTCTCGCCGCTGGTCCACACCCCGGTCAGGACGATGGCTAGCGCAGTGATGGTGCAGACGATGATGGTGTCGATGAAGGTGCCGAGCATCGCCACCGTGCCCTGACGGACCGGGTTCTTGGTCCGCGCCGCGGCGTGGGCGATCGGTGCCGAGCCGAGACCGGCCTCGTTGGAGAAGATGCCGCGGGCGACACCGAAGCGGATCGCTGCCCACACCGCGGCGCCGGCGAACCCGCCGGTGGCCGCCGTACCGGTAAAGGCGTCGGTCACGATCTGGCCGAGCGCCGCCGGGACATCGGTGAAGTTCCAGCCGATGATCAGCAGACCGCCGATGACGTAGATGGCCGCCATGGTCGGGACCAGGCGCTCGGCCACCCGGGCGATGCGCCGGATGCCACCGATGATCACCAGGAAGACCAGCCCGGCCAGGATCAGCCCGGTGAGCCAGGGCGGCACCATGAGGTTGGACTCGACCACATCGGCCACCGAGTTGGCCTGCACCGTGTTGCCGATGCCGAACGCGGCGACCATGGCGAAGACCGCGAACAGCGTCCCCAGCCATGCCCAGCGCGGGCCCAGGCCGTTCTTGATGTAGTACATCGGGCCACCGACGTAGCGACCGTGCTCGTCGGTCTCACGGTACTTCACCGCCAGCACGGCCTCGGCATACTTGGTGGCCATGCCCACCAGCGCGGTGATCCACATCCAGAACACCGCGCCGGGGCCACCCAGGGTGATCGCCGTGGCTACACCAGCAATGTTGCCCGTGCCGATGGTCGCCGAGAGCGCGGTGGTCAGTGCCTGAAACGGCGTGATCTCGCCGGGCTCATCGGGGCGTTCGGCGCGCCCTCCCCACATGCGGCGGAACCCGTAGCCAATCCGTCGAATCGGCATGGCCCGGAGGCCGATGGAAAGATAAAGACCGGTGCCGAGCAGCAGCACCAGCATCGCCGGCCCCCAGACAACACCGCTAACCGCCTCGAGAAACGCGGTCACCGCCTCCATGGCTCGCCCTCCCGCTGGTCACGCGGCCTATCCGCCGCGCTGGTGGATAAAGACAGACGCCCCCGTCAGCCGTGCAAACGTTGCGCGATCTCCGCCACATGCCGTCCCTGATAACGCGCCAGGGCGAGTTCCTGCTCGTTCGGCTGACGGCTGCCGTCGCCGCCGGCGATGGTACCGGCGCCGTAGGGACTGCCGCCCTTGACTACCGATAAGTCGGCCAACTCCGGCGCAGCGTAGGACAGGCCGACGATCACCATGCCGTGGTGGGCCAGGGTGTGCCAGAAGGAGGTGATCGTCGTCTCGTTGCCGCCCCCTGTGCCCGTCGAGGTGAAGACACTGCCGACCTTGCCGATCAGTTGGCCGTTGAACCACAACGACCCGGTCTGGTCGAGGAAGTTGCGCATCTGTCCGGCCATGTTGCCGAAGCGGGTGGGCGTACCGAAAAGGATCGCGTCGTAATCCGCCAACTCCTCCAGGCTGGCCACGGGGGCCTCCTGATCGAGCTTGGCGCCCGCCTGCCGGGCCACGTCTTCGGGCATGGTTTCGGGAACACGCTTGATCACCACCTCCGAACCGGCCCCTCGGGCCCCCTCGGCGACCGCCTGGGCGAGGGTCTCGACATGGCCGTACATGGAGTAATAGAGAACCAGGACCTTGCTCATGGAACCTCCCTGACCGTAGCTAGGTAACCCAGTGACGAGGTTGATCGCCCCCCGGGGAGCATCGCGAATCCGTTGACAATGCGCAAGATGGCGCCGAGTGTCTTGCGGTGTATCACCGCCAGCGCCGAGAGCCCTTGCCATGCAACCGCTTGCCGCCCGCTTCTCCGACATCGCCGCCCTCCGCGACGCCCGGGTCGTGGCCCCCTCGTCAAGATGACCATCGCCGGCCTGAGCGCGGGCTTGCAGAACACTGGCTAGTGGCAGGCACCGCCGAAGGCGGCTTCGGGCAGGTCAGGAGACGAGCTGCATCAGCTCACGGTTGACCAGATCGACGTCGCCGAGGTTGGCCTCCAGCAGACTGCGCAGGTGGACCATGCTGTCCAGATCGATCCGCTCGCAGCGCAGACCGACTTCCCGCTCGTGCCAGTGCGCCGGCTGCACCTCCATGCGGATCTGGTCCACGTCGCTGAGCCACAGCTCCAGCGTCCAGAAGCTCTCGGGATCGCGGAGCAGGCCCTCTGGCGAGGTCCCGTCGCTGAGGCGCACCAGTGCACCGCGCATGGACAGATCCAGGACCTCCACCTCGCGCGCGTGGCCGTCGGCGTCCACCAGGCGAGCCGGCGCGTGGAAGGTCACCCGGCTGAATCGGCGCTTTTCTTGCGTGCCCATCCGACTCCCTGTCCCTGTCAAACCATCCGTGGTGAGCTTAGCACGCCGCCGCCGTGAGTTCGTCGCGGTTGCGGGCCGCGTCGAGGGTGTTCTCGAGGAGCGTCGCCACCGTCATCGGACCGACCCCGCCAGGCACCGGCGTGATCCACGAGGCGCGCTGACTGGCCGCTTCGAAATCGACATCACCGGTGAGCTTGCCGCTGTCCAGGCGATTGATGCCCACATCGATCACCACCGCCCCCTCTCCAATCCAGTCGCCCTGGATCAGCCCCGGCTTGCCCACCGAAGCCACCACCAGATCCGCCTGACGGACCCGCTCCGCCACGTTGCGGGTGCGGCTGTGGCACACCGTGACCGTGCACCGGGCATTGAGCAGCTCCAGGGTCATGGGGCGACCGACGATGTTCGACTGACCGAGAACCACCGCATCCCGCCCCTCCAGCTCGATGCCGGTGTGGTGCAGCAGGGTCATGACACCCCGCGGCGTGCACGGGCGCAGCCCCGGCAACCGCAACGCCAGACGGCCCATATTCTCGGGGTGAAACCCATCGACATCCTTGACCGGATCGATGCGCTCGATGACCGTCTGCTCGTCGATATGACCGGGCAGCGGCAGCTGCACGAGGATGCCATCGATCTCCGGGTCGGCATTGAGCCGATCGATGCGCTCGAGCAGCTCGCCCTCGCTGACATCGGCGTCCAGATCGTAGGCCCGGGAGAGGATACCGGCCTCCTCACACGCGCGCCGCTTGTTCCGGACGTACACCGCCGAGGCCGGGTTCTGGCCGACGAGGATGACAGCGAGGCCGGGACGACGCAGTCCGCGTTCGATACGCTGACCGACAGCCTCGCCCACCAGCGCGCGACGCTTGGCAGCGATGGCCTTCCCATCCAAGATCTGAGCAGGCATGAATCCCCCGAGAAACCGCGAATAGACGCGGATTTTCGCACGCCGCAGGGGCGCCGGCAACGGCGGCACGGGCGGGGGGAATTGACGCCGGGATGCGGGATCGCTATGATCCCGCATCTAGACCGCAGCGGTCAGCGCGGACATGCGATGACCCTACGGGGTGTAGCGCAGTCTGGTAGCGCACCTGCTTTGGGAGCAGGGAGTCGGGGGTTCAAATCCCTCCACCCCGACCACCTGGTCAAACAGGAGGTCGTGGCAAGGTCTGCCGAGTACTGCGCCCGTAGCTCAATCGGATAGAGCATCGGCCTTCTAAGCCGAGGGTTGCAGGTTCGAACCCTGCCGGGCGCGCCACTAGCGCAGCGCAGGCAGGGTACAGGTTAACGGTGGTGGGCGTAGCTCAGCTGGTAGAGCCCCGGATTGTGGCTCCGGTGGTCGTGGGTTCGAGTCCCATCGCTCACCCCATCTTTCGATGCGCAGGCCCGGTCCGCCGGGCCGTTTTCGTCGCCGTCCACGGGGCACCTTGTCCGCCGAGGGACGACTTGGCAGAATAAGCAACGAACACTGGGCCGCTAGCTCAACTGGTAGAGCAGCTGACTCTTAATCAGTAGGTTGAAGGTTCGAGTCCTTCGCGGCCCACCAGACAACGACCCGCAGCCATCACCGGTATGCGAAGGTAGGTCCGAGCCAGGGGCGAGCCCGCTTTCCTTCCCCGTTGGCGGGCTCCGAAGGGGCCGGTGCTGCGTCCACCGGCCCTTCTCCCACTTCCTTGTAGACCCCTGGGGCTAAGACGCCTCAGCGTTCATCCTGGCTTCATCCGGTCTCGGTAAGATGCACCTCCCCCGTTGTACCGACTACGGCGCACCCCAATGCACCGCAGCTCCCTCAGCGTTACCTCAACACATGACTAAGCGCTTCCCGGCACTCTAGTCAAGTATCGACATCCTGTGAACGGTCGCGACCCGGACCTCGATGCGGACTGCGCGGGTCCGGCAGACTGTCGACCAACCGATGCAACTGGCCCAGATCGGGTTCCAAGTACTGCATCGTCGTCATCAGGCTGCTATGCCCTAAGAGCTGTTGCAACCCGCGCAGGTCCGGCTGCGGTTGCGCAGCGATCTCGCTCGCGCATGTGTGGCGGAGCCGATGTGGTCTTACCCAGCGAACGTGGACACGGTGTTAGCTATTAAGCCGGGCCTCGTAGTCGTCCGGGGATAGGTACCCGAGCGTGCTATGAAGACGCCGGCGATTGTAGTAGCCCTCAATGTATTCGAAGACGGCCTCACGCATCGAGGCCCGCGTGGGGAATTTCTCGCCATGCAGGGCCTCGACCTTCAGGGAACGGAAAAAGCTCTCGTTGCAGGCATTGTCGTAGCAGCTGCCCTTCGCGCTCATGCTGCTGATCAGCCCGTAGTCGCTGATGAGCCTGCGGTACGCACGGGAGCAGTACTGGCTGCCACGATCCGTATGGACGATGACACCCGTAGGGTAGCCTCGCCGTTCCAGGGCCATCTGAAGCGCCTCACAGGCCAGTTCAGCGCTCATCTGCTCGCGCATGGTATGGAATAGTCCTCAAGTGGGGGGCATGTTCCACGGGAAGTGGGGTGCCGATTCCACGCGAAGCGGGTGTGCTGTTCCACCGGATGTGGGGGGCCGATTCCACGGGATGTGGTGGGGCCGTTCCACGGCAATGGGGTGGATAGGCGCGGCGATCGGGGATACTTGGACTCTCCCCACCACCTGCTCCGGAGAGAGTCCATGCCCACCCCGAGGTCGTCCATGCGCAAAATCCGTGAGGTGCTTCGCCTTCGCTACGAGCTGGGCCTGAGCCAGCCCCGCATCGCCTCCGCCTGCCAGCTGGGGGTGAACACCGTGTACCGATACCTTCGGCGCGCCCGGGCCGCCGGCCTCGGGTGGCCGCTGCCCGAGGAGCTGGATGATCATGCCCTGGAGCGGCTGCTCTTTCCGCATCGCTCGGGCGCTCGGACTGACCTCCCGCCGGAACCGGACTGGGAGCAGGTTGCCCGCGAGCTCACTCGCAAGGGTGTCACCCGGCACCAGCTCTGGCTCGAGTACCGCGAGCAGGAGCCGAAGGGGTACGGCTACTCGGCGTTTTGCGTGCACCTGCGCCGTCATGTGGGCCGAGAGCAGCCGAGCATGGCGCAGCTCCATACCGCCGGCGAGGCGCTCTATGTCGATTACGCCGGCATGACCGTCCCGATCCAGGATGGCGAGACCGGGGAGCAGGCGCCGGCGCAGGTCTTTGTCGCGGTGCTCGGCTGCTCGCAGCTGATCTACACCGAGGCCGCGGCGAGCCAGTGCAGCAGCGACTGGCTCAACGCCCACATCCGGGCGCTGACCTACATCGGTGGCGTACCCGAGTGCATCGTCCCTGATAACCTCAAAAGCGCCGTACAGCGCCCCCATCGCTACGACCCACAGCTCAACCGGGCCTACGCTGAGCTGGCCGAGGTCTACGGGTTTGCCGTCGTGCCGGCCCGGGTGCGTGCCCCCAAAGATAAGGCGCTGGCCGAGAACGCCGTGCTGATTGTCGAGCGAGAGATCCTTGCGCCGATGCGCGATCGGCGCTTCTTCAGCCTGGCGGAGGCGAATGCGGCGATCCGCGAGCGGCTCGATGCGCTGAATGAGCGGCCGTTCTCGCGCCGTGCTGGCAGTCGGCGGCAGCGTTTTGAGGAACTCGAGCGCGCGGCACTGCGGCCATTGCCGACGCACCCCTTTGAGCCGGCCCTGTGGCGCCGTTTGCAGCTCGGGTCGACCTATCATGTCGAGCACGCCGGGCATAGCTACAGCGTCCCGCACGGGCTCATCGGCCAGGAGGTGGAGCTGCGGATCACCGCCGCCGCGCTCGAGATCTTCCACGCCAGCCAGCGCGTTGCCGCCCATCCGCGTCACGACGGCCCGGGGGGGGCAAAGCACCCTGAGCGAGCACATGCCGCCGCACCACCGGGCTTACGCGGCGCTCGACGGCGGGCAGATGCTGCGCTGGGCCGAGGGCGTCGGCGTGGCGACCGCCACGCTACTGCGCCAGGAGCTCGAAAACGGCCCGCTACGCCGCGCAAGGCGTCTGGCCGAAGGACTCCAGCGCCTGGCTCGTCATTACGGCCCACAGCGCCTGGAAGCGGCCTCGGAGCGGGCATTGAGCCTGGGGGTAGGTAGCTACACGAACCTGGAGTCGATCCTGCGTCGCGGTCTGGATCGTCAGCCGCTGGACGGGGAGCGGCGAACCGAGGCCACGCCCATCGAGCATACCAATGTGCGCGGCCCCGGCTACTACCACTGATCGCCCCCACCACGGAGAGATCCTGATCATGCTACCGCATCCAACCCTGGAGAAGCTCTCGGCGCTGAAGCTCAACGGCATGCGCGCCGCCGTCGAGGAGCAATTGGGACGCACGGACCTGGAGGCGATGCCCTTTCTCGATCGCCTCGCCCTGCTGGTCGAGCGCGAAGCAGCCGTGCGTGCCGATCGACAACTGACAGCTCGGCTACGTGCCGCCAAGCTGCGCTACCCGGAGGCCTGCGTCGAGGGGATCGACCGCCGCGCCCGCCGCAAGCTCTCGGGCGCTGTGCTCGAGCCGCTTTTCACCAGTCGGTGGGTGGCCGATCAGCGCAACGTGCTGATTAGTGGTCCGACCGGCGTCGGCAAGTCGTACCTGGCCTGCGCCCTGGCGCAGAAGGCCTGCCGCGACGGCTACCGGGCCTACTACGCACGCCTGCCCCGGCTGCTTGGCGAGCTGACCCTCGCCCGCGCAGACGGCACCTATGCTCGTCGCTTTGCCGAGCTGGCCAAGGCCCAGGTCCTGGTACTCGACGACTTCGGTCTCGGGGCGCTGGATGACACCGACCGACGGGAACTGCTGGAGGTCCTCGAGGATCGCTATCGGCGCCGTTCCACGGTGATTGCCAGTCAGCTGCCCATCGCCCAATGGTACGAGGTCATCGGCGATGCCACACTGGCGGACGCCATCCTCGATCGGGTGGTGCACAACAGCTATCGCCTCGAGATGCAGGGCGAATCCATGCGTCGCTCCCAGGATGCCCTCGAGACAACCACCTCGGAGTCGAACCCATGAGCCGGTGGCCTGATGTGGACCTACTGCCCGGGAAGGCACCCCAATTCAGTGGAATGGCCCCACCACTTCCCGTGGAACGGGCCCCCCACATGCGGTGGAACGGGCACCCCTCATCACGTGGAACAGGCCACCCACTTGACTGGAATCCCCACGCATGGCCCAACCGATCACTTTGCGGCCACAAAGATCCAGGACGACCGCGAGATAGAGCCATCCTTCGCCGGTCGCCAAATACGTGATGTCGCCAGTCCATTTCTGGTTCCGCTGCTCGGCTTCAAAGTGCTGGGCCAAGTGGTTTGGCGCGACCGGCAGGCTGTGAGCCGAGTTCGTCGTCACCTTAAACCGGCGTGACGTGCGTGCCCGGAGGCCCTGACGGCGCATGCTCCGGGCCACGGTTTTGCGATTGGCCGACACGCCTTGCCCGTCCAGCTCTCGCGTCAGTCGAGGCGCTCCAGAGCGTTGCCTGGAGTCTTCGAAGGCCTCTTGCACCTGCCCATCAAAGGCCTGCTGGCGTTCTTCCCGTGCGGCGCGGGCCGCCTTGTTCCGGCACCATGCGTAGAAGCCGCTGCGAGCGACGCCAAGGACGCGGCACATCGCCTGGATCCGGTGCTCGTGACGCTGCTGATCGATGAACGCGTACTTCACTTCTGGTTTTTCGCGAAGTACGCCGCGGCCTTTTTTGTGATCGACAGCTCCTCATTCGCTTCCGAGAGCTGACGCTTGAGCCGGGCATTCTCCTCGGCCAACTCCCGCTCTCGCTGCGAGCGGTCCGCTTCGTTCCGGGCCTTGGTGCGCCACTGGTAGATCTGCGGCGGTTGGAGCCCCAGCTGCTGGGCCGCCTCGCTGACGCCGACGCGCTCGGCCAACGCCAGCGCCTCGTCTCGATAGGCCGGGCTGTAGCGTGTGCGCTTGGATTTCGTCTTGGTCTTGCTCATCTGAATAGCTTGCCTCGTCATGGATCACCTCGTCGAATGGTAGCTATTGAGGTGTCCACGGTTGGTGGGCAAGACCACTCTCGGCCATCGAGTTGTCGTAACAGTCGCCCACCGAACTCATCGAAGGGCGCACCCCGGCCTCCCGGCAGCGGTTGCCGAAGGCAATGGATGTGTACTGCGACCCACGGTCCGAGTGGTGTATGACGGCCTCTGGACGGCGCTGCCAGATCGCCATCTCGAGGGCGTCGAGGACGATCTCCGTGCGCATGTGGCCAGCCATTGACCAGCCCACGACACGCCGTGAGAACACGTCGATGACGACAGCGAGGTACAGGAATCCCGCCCACGTTGGAACGTACGTGATATCCGCGACATAGAGCTGGTCTGGCCCATTTGCGGTGAAGTCCCGCTCGACGAGATCCGGCTTGTCTTCGCTGTCCCGGTCCGGAATCGTCGCAATCGTTCCCTTGCGGCGGCTGACGCCTTGCAGGCCAGCGGCCCGCATCAGGCGGGCGACTCGCTTTGCGGAGAAGCGCCAGCCTTCATCCCGGAGCTCGGCATGAATCCGCGGTGCACCGTATGTGCCGCGAGAATTGTCGTGGATCGCCTCGATCCGCTCCGTCAGAGCGGCGTCTGTCGCCGCACGGACTGAGCGGCCGCGATTGCGCCACGCGTAGAAACCGCTGGGGGAGACGCCCAGTACCCCGCAAAGCGTGGCAGTGCTGTAATAGGCCCGATTCACTTCGACGAACTCGAAGATCCGCTGGACTTCGCGTCGGTCTCCCGAGCGAACCAGGCCGCGGCTTTTGACAGAATCTCCCGCTCTTCGCGCAGCCGCTTATTCTCGGCTCGCAGCCGCTTGAGCTCCTCGTTTTGCTCGCTGGTCGGACCGTCCGTGCGCTTGCCAGCGTCGCGGTCTGCCTGGGCGACCCCGTTGGTGATGGTCTGAGCGGTCGGCTCAAACTCCTGAGCTAGTTCCGAAGGCGTGCGCCCTGAGCGGACAAGATCAATCATCTGCTGGCGAAACGCCTGCGTGTAAGGCGGTCGGGTTCTGGGCATCGTGGAAACCTCCTTTTACCAAAGCATCAAGGTCTCCACGGAAGCGGATCAACTCCACAATCCCTTTTCCAACAGGGCTAGGTTCGGACGTACCAGTGGCTCAGTGCTCGAACGCTGCTCGGTGTCTTAATCCCTTTTCCAACAGGGCTAGGTTCGGACCCGGCATGAACGGCAAGGGAACCCAAAGTACCGCCGTCTTAATCCCTTTTCCAACAGGGCTAGGTTCGGACCCATGCTTGTCAGTCAACCCAGCCTTACCGAAGCCGTCTTAATCCCTTTTCCAACAGGGCTAGGTTCGGACGTACCAGTGGCTCAGTGCTCGAACGCTGCTCGGTGTCTTAATCCCTTTTCCAACAGGGCTAGGTTCGGACCCGGCATGAACGGCAAGGGAACCCAAAGTACCGCCGTCTTAATCCCTTTTCCAACAGGGCTAGGTTCGGACCCATGCTTGTCAGTCAACCCAGCCTTACCGAAGCCGTCTTAATCCCTTTTCCAACAGGGCTAGGTTCGGACTCGTGGACCTCGGGCGGCCGAGCGATCCCACTTTGTCTTAATCCCTTTTCCAACAGGGCTAGGTTCGGACTTGGTGGGAGCATGGAGGTCGGTGTCGATGGCCACTTCGTCTTAATCCCTTTTCCAACAGGGCTAGGTTCGGACCAAAACACGGTGAGCATGTTGGTCATCCGTCAGGTGTCTTAATCCCTTTTCCAACAGGGCTAGGTTCGGACAGAGTTTGTTCGCCTACCCTACGACCCGGAGACCTAGTCTTAATCCCTTTTCCAACAGGGCTAGGTTCGGACTCCTCGGCCCCATAAAGCCTTTCTGATCATGGGGTTACGAAGGGGGTTACCGCAAATCGCGGGACCCGCGGAGTTATGAGCACCTCTCATCCGCACCTTATTCCTATTTGACAAAGAGCCCGCTCCATTGGCGCAACATCTGATCATATAACAGCAGCTAAAGCATACGCCAGGGGCGGCAAGCTTGCTGTGCCCGGCTTCCAGCATCGGGGTCTGGGCAAAGTCAGCGATGGTGTTCGCCTTCCTCAAAGCAGGCGAAATACGCCTCGATTAAGCGGATTGGGGGCAACCTCAGCGCCTTGGCTAATTCCGCGATCGTATAGACCGTAGGATTCGCTCGGCAGCGGCAGAGGTCATAGAGCCACTGGCGACTAACTCCAGCCCGGCGAGCGACCTCGGACAGGGAGCGCCCCTGGGCGCGGGCCTGCTTGCGGATCAGCAGCTCAAACTCCGTGCACATGCTACGCCTCGGGAATAGTTTGGGCGCCGTGGTGGGCGCACTCGGCGGCTAGGGCCTGAGCGGCGCGGCGCTGCCAGCGTCGATGGAGCCCGGCATGGCGTTCCCAGCAGCCGAAGAAGGTCTGCCGTGCAGCCTTGCCTAGTCGTACGCCCTCGGTGCTGTTGGTGAAGTCCGTGCGCTGGAGCGTCTCGCTCGCGAATAGCTCCCAGGTCAGCCGCTCCACCCGGGCCCGGGCGATCTCCGTGAGATCGCAGGCCAAGGAGTCTCGCCCCCAGGCAGGCTCGTGCAGTACGCCGATGGCCGGATCGAGGCCGGCAGCGGTGACGGCCCGCAGTGCATCGCCGTGCGCGAGGGTGTAGCCGAGCGAGAGGACGGCGTTGACGGGATCCCGGGGTGGCCGGCGATTTCGCCCGGAGAAGCCTAGCGCTTCGGCGAAGAGAGCGCCGTAGCCGCGGAAGAAGGCCGCCGCGGCCGTACCCTCCTGCCCCCGCAGTTGCTCACCGGCGGGCGCCTCGCGGCGCACGGTCGCCTGGGCCGCCTCGATCTCGCGGTGGGCAGCCGTGAGCGGCTGGCGTTGATCAGGACGCCGGTATAGCGCACTCGCGAGGAGCCGCTGCTGCCCGGCCAGACGCAGTCGCACGAGGCGGCGCGCCCAGGCCTGGCGCTCAGCCTCGAGGTGGATGAGCCTGTACTGGCCGAGGCGGCGGACGGCATCGCCATGGCCCTCGCTGCGGAGGAAGGCGCTGCGCCGCTGTCCACGGCTCGGCATGAAGACCAGGCTGACGCCGCTCTCGGCGAGAGTAGTGAGCACGCCGCTGCTCAGCTCGACCTGGCCAATGACGATCAGTCGGTCGATGAGGCTCAGCGGCACCGAGCGGGGCTGGGCCTCCGGTTCCCGAATGGTGAGCGCCTTGTGCGCGAGCTCCAGGCGCGTCCGGCGCCGGTCGATGTAGAGGGTGCCCACTTCCTTACTCCCTTTTGGCTGGAGGCTTGGACATCAGATTGGCACAGGGGCGCCAGCGTGGCGGGCACGGCAATCTTGCGGCGCGTGGCCGGGCGCCGGCTGCCACGGCGCTAGTCGGCCTCCGGGAATTGCGGTCTCAGGCTTAACCCCGGCAACACCAGGCCTGGCGGCAGGGGCGCCGGACCCTGGTAGGTGCCCTCCCCTTGAGGCTGCAAGGCGTAGATCCGCACGTCGTCGACGCGCTCGTCGATCTCGCGGCGCAGAGCCTCGGCGAGCTGATGCCGGGCGCTCGGGACGAGGCGGCAGTAGAAAACGCTGTACTGCAGCGGCACGCCCCATTCCTTCATCAGCCGATGGACACGGCGCAGGCGGGCCGGCTTGCGGATGTCATAACAGACCAGGTGATCGATGGCGCGCTCACCCATGGGCGGGCTCCTCCCGGCGCATGCGCTGCCAGCTGACGTAGTATTCCTCCGTGAGCGCCTGCAGGTGCCGATGAAGCTGGCTGGGCACGGGGCGCGCGAGCTGGAGCTCAAGGAACTCGACACGCCGGCGCTCAGTAAGCTCTGGGGGCTGATGGCGTCGCCACCGGACGAAGCGCAAGAGCAGGGGGATATAGAGGCAACGGCGCAGCTCGCCTTCTAGGTCTTCACCTTGGGCGGCGAGCGCGCGGCAGGCAGGTCGCCAGCCGCTGCGGTGCAGCTCCGCCTGTAGCCAGCTTTGCAACCCCCCGCCGAGCGCCGCGATCTCGTGCGGGATCCAGCGCAGCGGGCTGAGCTTGCGCAGGTAGTCCTCAAGCCGTCGGCAGGCGCTCTGGAAATCGCCGCGGGGACCGCGCCGGAAGACAAGGCTCCAGGCGTGGCGGCGCTGGGCGTCTCGCCACCAGTGGTAGGGGACGAGCCCGGTCTGTGTCTCAATCAGCGAGGTCAGCTCCTGGACGGGCCGATTCTGCGGCTCCTGGGCCGGCTGCAGGCAGGCCGTGGGCTGGCCGTGGCCGTCCTGAAAGTGGACGACAGCACCCGCCTCGACCAGGGCGAGGCAAGCCTGGAGGAGCCCCTCGCCGGCGCTGCCGCGCACGACGGCACGGCTAACCCGGGCGAGCGGGACGTACTCCGCGGCCTTGCCGGGGCGGCACAGGCGCAGCGCCGAGCCCTCGTACCGGACCTGGATCCGCTCGGCGTTGAGGTAGAGGGTACGCGGCTCGAGGCGGGGCATGATCGGGCCTCCCTTAGCCGAAGTAGAAGAAGTCTGGATCGGCGGGCACCTCGGCAGCGCCGAGGGTGACCAGGGGGCGGCGCGGCTCCAGCGGCAGGAGCGCGAACTGGTCCTCAGTGGGGTCGATGACCTGCGCCATTTCCGTGTGCAGCGCCTTGTGCTCGGCGGGGGTCAGCCAGCACTCATAGGCCGACTTCTGGCCGCCGCTGGCGTATCCCTTGATGACCCTTACGGCGCGGGATAGCCGGCGTGGGCAGCGAACATCGTAGGCGGCGAGGTAGAGTTTGCGGCGCATCGGACCGCCCTCCGCGTGATTGCTGGTGCCTAGGCTGGCATCCAGCGTCGCGCAGGGCGGGAGATGGGAAGCTTGCCGCCGGGATGGCTCTCTCGAACGTCGCCAGGACCCCCCAAGGCAGCCGCCTGGCGACCACTACTCCGCGGAGGGTGGCAGAAATTGGTTGAAGACACTGCTCAGCGGCTCATGGAGCACTTAAGGGCTCTGCTCAGCGCCAAGCGCAATCAGCAGGGCTCCACGTGCGCCTTCCACTCCCGGACGATATCCCGCAGCCGGGGCAGCTCATCCGGGCCAATGAGTCGGATCCGATGCTGCCGGGCGCGCTCTCGCATAATATCCGTCGGCTGCCGGGCGCTGACCATCCAACTGGTACCGAAGAAGCCGCGCAGGTTATCGCCGATGCTGTCCAGCTTGTAGAGTTGCTGGTCATCGGCGGCTTCGTTGCCGTGGCGCAGGGTCTTGCACTCCACCACCAACAGACGATTGACATGGATGGCAACCACATCTAGTTCGTTGCGGGCCTTGTCGGTACCTTCCCAGGTGCCTTCCACCCCCATGGCCACATCGTCGAGCCCCTCATCCCGGAGCCGGTGGTAGACATACTCCTCCAGCCAGCCGCCGTTGAGAAAGCGAGTCCGCTCCTCGTCGAGGAAGGTCACCTCGGCACCACCCTCCCAGTCCAGCAAGCCCTGGTCGCGGAGCCAGCCCAGATTATTGGCCCAGCGGCCGTACGGTGGGTCATCGAAGGCCTGGTCACGCGCGACCAGCCGCCCCTCCCTGTCCAGAGACCGGGAAGCGACCGCATTCAGCGCACCCAGGAAATCGCCATGGTCCCTGGCGACCTCCGCTAGCCTCTTGGCCACCTGCTTGCGCTCGCCAGCCTCACGCTGCCAGTCCTCGTCCGCGGAGGCAGCACGGTGGTAGCGAAACCCCTGGGCGCGCAGGCTGATTGGCACGTCAAGCACCGAGGTCTGTGGCGTCGGCGCCTCGGCCCGTTCATTCCCCTCCGGCAAGTGCTCCAACCGGCCATGGGCGGTATCGGTGTAGATCCGGCGGTGTACACTATCCCGCAGCATCTCGAGAAACCCCAGAGCCATGAGCTTGTTGCCGCCCGTCAGATTGAGGACCACCTCGTCCGCCGCCGGCAACTCTTCCAAGATCCCCAGGGCGAATTCGTGCAACTGGGGCAGGTCGGCATCCGGGGCATTCTCGAAGGTCTGAACCGCAATACCGGCCTCTTCTTCCAGCTTGCGGAGCAACTGAGCCTGCCCGGCCATGGCCGGCGTAACAATGAGAGCCGCATGCTCCGGGCGCTCCATGAGCGCGGGTATCAGATTGCCGGCAAGCTGGGCAGACACCAGCTGGATGTGGAGTCGGGTCATGGGATTGGTCTCCTTCGAGTGATAGGGCATCAGTTGCCCGGTTCCACTTCGCCCAGGCTCTCTACACGGTAGGCCTCGAGACGGGCGCCAGCGGCCTCCATGTCGTCGGCGGTTAGTTCTTGGCCGCGCAACTGCGGTGGGAGATCCAGCGACAGATGGAGATACCGCCCACCACGCTCGCATACAGCGGCCGCAAGATGCACGGGGAGCGTTCCGATCACCCTATCCCCAACCTCCAGCTCGGCCGGATTTAGATGATCCACCTGCCGATCAACCGCCAGGCCCCGGCGCTGGGCCCATTCCACAGCCCCCGAGTGACGGGTCACGAACCAAGTCGTCATGGTGGTGCTGTCTCCTTTTCCTTACCTTCCTTTGGGTCAGCCGGCCTCTTTACCTCGTTGGCAGCCGCCTCAGGGTGCCCGTCACGGTAGACCCTTTTCGGCGCCAGAGAGCGGCTTGCAAGCTTACGACCACCAGCTCCTCTGGCCCTGCAAACTTGCGGTTTGTAAGGTCAACCATGACACTAAGCTAGCCTTGCGGAGGATCGCTCGAAACGCACACGGAGTGCTGCTCATGACCGCCGACACCGACGCGCCTCATACCCTCCTCTGCGTCACCGGGCTGACGCCACAGGTGGTCACCGAGACGCTCTACGCCCTCGCGCAGGAGGGGGCACACGCCCTTCCGGATCGCATCGAGGTCATCACCACGACCGAGGGCCGGCGCCGCCTGGCGTTGACCCTGCTCGCCGAGCACGGCGGCCACGGCTACCTGGACCGACTTTGCGCCGACTACGGTATCGACCGCGGCGCCCTCGCCTTCGACGTGGACAGTATCCACGTTGTCGGCGGCGCCGACGACGAGCCCCTCGCCGATATCGTCACTGAGGCGGACAACGCCGCGGCCGCCGACCGGATCCACGAGCGCATCCGCACCCTGACCGAGCAGCCCGGGCGGCTGCACGTCTCCCTCGCCGGGGGACGCAAGACCATGGGCTTCTACGCCGGTTACTCGCTCTCGCTCTACGGCCGGGGGCACGACCGGCTCAGCCACGTGCTGGTCAATCCGCCCTTCGAGTCGCACCCGGACTTCTTCTACCCACCACCGACGCCGGCAACCCTCCAGCTACCCGGGCGCAACGACATCATCAGCACCGCCGAGGCCGAGGTGCGTCTCGCCGAACTGCCTTTCGTCCGGCTGCGCGAGGAGCTCGGCGAGGAGCTGCCGCATCAGGGGCTATCCTTCAGCGAGGCGGTCGAGCGCGCCCAGCAGGTACTGATCCCGCCCCAATTGACCATCGATCTTACTGAGCGCACCGTCACGCTCCAGGGGCAGCCGATCACCCTCTCGGCAACCCACTTCCTCTGGCTGACCTGGCTGGCCGACCGCGCTCGGCAAGAGGCCCCAGCGATCGCCTTCGACGAGGCCGCGGTTGATGAACTGACGGGCTACGCCGACTGGCTTGAAGGTCGCCTCTCACAGCTGCATGAGAGCCTGGCCTCGGCGCGCAAGGAGATCGAGCGAGAAGGCCGCTCGAACTACTTCGAGCGCACCCGCTCGCGACTCAACAAGGCCATCGCCGAGCGCAGCGGCCTGCCCACCCGGGCGGCAGCGCGCTACCAGATCCACACCCACAGCAGCCGGCCCCAGACCACCTACGGCCTGAAGCTCGAGCCGGAGCAGATTCGTATCGAGGGGGAGCCGTGAGCCGGCAAGCTTGCAGGCATGCTGACCACGTTGATCGCCGGGCGATACTGCGGCCACGCAAGAGAGCGAAGAGCACCATGGAGCAACGACACCTGACCCTGGAGCTGCTGACCCCGACCTTTCTCGGGGATGCTCAGCAGACCGCCGCCTGGCGGACGCCGCCAATCAAGGCGCAGCTGCGCCGCTGGTGGCGGGTCGCCGCGTTCGCGCAGGGGATGCGCCTACCCGAGCTACGCGCCCTGGAAGGACGGCTTTTCGGCGACGCCGCCGGGCAGCAGGGCCGCAAGAGCCAGGTTCGGCTGCGCCTACAGCCGCATAAGGGACGGCCGGGCACGCAGCACAACAACGCGTGGCGCCAGCAAGCCAATCAACAGCCGTTACGGATGAATAACGGCTTGCCGGCCGATGGCTACCTCGGTTTCGGCCGGGTCAAGACCAAAGGTGCTAACGAGACCGCCCTGCCACCCGAGGAGAAGGCCGAGCTGCGCCTGGCCTGGCCGGCGGAAGCCGAGGGCGCCGAGGCCCTCGACGAGGCCCTCGGGCTCTTCCATCGGCTCGGCAGCCTCGGAGGACGCAGCCGCAACGGCTGGGGCGCCTGCCACCTGCACGGCGCCGAGGCCATTGGCCTGGACGCCTACAGCCGTCCCTGGGAAGAGGCCTTGGAAGAGGCCTGGATCCACGCCCTCGGCAGGGATGGAAACGGCCTGCTGCTGTGGTGGACCCCGCCGTGCAAGAGCTGGGAGGCCGCCATGCGACGGCTCGGCGACCTGCGCAAGGGCCTGTGCGGCGAGGCGGGGGCGCTGCGGCCGCTGCTCTCCTGGCCGGTCACAGGCCAGCAGCAGCAGGGTCTCGACAACCAGAACCGGATCCCCAACACCCTGCAGCTTAAGGTTGTCCGGGACGAGCAGGGGCAGCTGCGGGGACAACTCGCGCACCTCCCCTGCCGACCCGAGCCGAAGATCTGGGATGCGCTACCCAAGGAGGTGCGCGACGACCATCCTGCGCTCTGGCGCAACGCCCACGCCTTCCTCGACCGGCACAGCGATCTCGAGCGGGTGCACGCATGACGGAGGCAACCCTCATGGACATTGATCTGGCCCGGAACAAGCTGCTCGCCCGACTGCACGACCCGGCGGAGAAGGCGCTGGTCCTGCTGCGCGATCCCGCCGGCCACGAGGGGGGCACCGTGCGCACCCTCATCGAGGAGATCCTCGGCGAGGTGCCGCAGGCGGCCTGGGCGCCCGTGCGCAAGGCCGACCGCTGGGCCTCGGCGGCGGACCGGCCGCAATTCCCCCGTGAGCGCGACGGCGATCGCTTCGCGCGCTGGAGCCAGGTGCGCTTCGCCGAGCAGCCGGTGCTGCGCCATCCGCTCACCGGCGAGAAGATCGATCTCGGCGAGCACGGCAAGCTGCGGGAGATCGAGCTCGACACGCTCAAGGCCGGCAGCCTCGAGCATTTCCGGCACCTGATCCATCGTGACGAGGCGGGGAGCGTCGATTCCTGGCGGACCCTGCTCGCGCTGTGGCGCTTCGGCCCCGAGCCGGCAACGAGCGGCGATGCGACCGGGCTCGGCGAGCTGTGGCGCTATCTGCCGGCGGATACCCGCATCCCGGACCACACCATCTGGCAGCACCTGGACCTGAGCTCCGCGCTCACCGGCGCCTTCGCGGGCGATGGCCAGGGCCGCTGCGCCCTGCTCAACGTCACCCTCGGCCCGGTGCAGGAGCTGATCGCCGCCGCCCGGACGACCTCGGACCTATGGGCCGGCTCGCACCTGCTCGCCCGGCTCGCCTGGGAGGCGATGCGCGTCGTCTGCGAGCGCCTCGGCCCCGACGCCGTGCTCTTCCCGCAGCTGCGCGGCGTCCCGCAGGTCGACCTCTGGCTCCTCGAGCAGGGGCTGGCGCCGGAGCTCTTCGCGAAGGAGCCCTGGAACGAGCGCACCGTCACCGACGCCAACCCGCTGTTCAGCGCCGCCCTGCCCAACCGCTTCCTCGCCGTGGTCCCGGCGGATCAGGCGGAGGCGATCGGCCGCGCCATCGAGGCGCACCTGCACGAGTGGGTCGCCGAGACCGCCGAGGGCGTGGTCAGCGATCTGCTCAGGGCCGTCAACCTGCACACCGATCCGACAACACCCGCCTATCAGCAGGCACGGGAGCAGCTGGCCGGATTCCCTGAGGTCTACTGGTCGGCCGTGGGCTGGGACGAGATCGCCACGGACGCCAACGGCGAGCCCGAGGCGGACCGCCTCGCCGAGGCCCTGCGCCCCTTCTATGAGCCGCAGGCCGAGGCCCCCGGCTTCCTCAGCTCCGAGGCCTGGCGCGTACTACAGCGGCCCATCGAGGTCATCGATCCGGAAGCGGGGACGCCGGCGACCTTCTACCGGCCCAATCCCGGCGTGCTCTACCCCGCGCTCTACGAGCTCAGCGAGCGAGTGATGGGCGGCGTCAAGGCGACCCGCCCCTTCGCCGCGCAGCACGAGGGCGGCTATCGCTGCTCGCTGACCGGCGAGGTGGAGTGGCTGACCCACGATCGCAGCCACCTCGACCTGCCGCCGGGCCAGCGGGAAGGGCACGACACCCTCTGGAGCCTCGTTGCCAAGCGCCACCCGAGCTGGGCGCGCAAGGGTGAGCACCTCGGGGCGCTGGCCGCCCTCAAGCGGCTCTGGCCGCAGCGCTTCTGCCGCGAACTCGCCGGGACCCTCGGGCAGGAGCAGACGCCGCGCTTCGTCGTCTCCACGCACACCATGGCGCTGGCCACCTCCCTGGCCCGCGCTGCCGAGGAGCCGAATCCCGCCGGCGGGCTCAGCGCCGAGCAGGCCGAGGCGATCCGCAACGCCGATCGGGTTGCGCTACCGCGGCGGCTGGCGCAGCGGCTACACCACCTCGAGCACGGTGAGCTCCTCGCCCGGTTGCCCGGCTGGGTCGAGCAGCAGCGCGAATCCGACGACGGCGATGAGACCGCCGCCCGGCAGGCGATCCGCAAGGTCACCGGCACCGAGGCCGAGGCCTACTACGCCCTGCTGCTCATGGACGGCGACCGCATGGGGGCCTGGCTCTCCGGCGGCGACGGGACGACCATCCCCTACCGGGCGGCCTTCCACCCCGACCTGGCGGACGCAGTGGACACACGCTTCGGCGACCATACGGTCCTGCAGGCGTACCTCGACACGCCGCGGGCGGTCTCACCGGCCCGGCACCTGGCCATCTCCGGGGCGCTGAACGACTTCTCCACCACCCTCGCCCGCAGGGTGGTCGAGGAGTGTCACCACGGCCGCGTCCTCTATGCCGGCGGCGACGACCTCATGGCCATGCTGCCCACTGGCGATCTGCTCAGCGCCATGCGCGAGCTGCGCGACGCTTACTCGGGCACGGCTACCAGCGGTGAGGCCGAGGAAGAGGACGCCTGGTGCCGCAACGGCTTCATCTATCGGCAGGACCGGCTGTACCTGACCATGGGGTCGCAGGCCACCGCCTCGATGGGGGCGGTGATCGCCCACCATAAGACCCCTCTGACCGCGGCCCTCGCTGAACTGCGCCAGGCCGAGCAGCGGGCCAAGAACGAGGGCGGGCGCGACGCCTTCGCCCTGTCCGTTCTCAAGCGCAGCGGCGGCGCCCTGCGCCACGTCGGCCGCTGGGCACCAGCAGCGGGTATCGACGAGATGAGCGCCCTGCGCGACTTCGCCGAGGCGCTCCATGCCAACCCCGAGGCCTCCCGGCGCGCCGCCTACAACGTCGCGGGCTGGCTCGCCGATCTCCCCGAGCCCGACACCCTCCCCCCGGAGGACGGCGTCGCCGGCTACCTCGAGGCGGTGCTGCACTACCAATTCTGCCGCCAGGGCCTCGAGCAGCAGGGGCAGCCCATCCACGCGCGGCGGCTCGGATCGCTCGCCAGCGTCTCGCCAACCGGCGACGAGCTGAGCAGCGCCGCCAAGATCCGCGACCGTCTCAGCCACCTCGTCGGCGTGGCCGAGTTCCTCGCCCGCGAGACCCGGAGGTAGCCCATGGCCGAGTACCGCTACATCGAGCCCCAGGACGTCCTCTTCTTCCGCGGCAACCGCCTCTTTGGCGAGCCCGGCAACGCCGGCGCCGCCCTCATGCCGCCCTGGCCCTCGGTCTTCGCCGGGGCCCTGCGCAGCGCCATGCTCAGCGCCGCCGGCGCGGACCCGGCGCAGCTGCGCAGCGGCGAGCTGCCTGCCCCGCTCGACACGGTGCTCGGCACCCCCGAGGAGCCGGGGACCTTCACCCTCACCGGCGTGACGCTGGCTCGCCGGCAGTCGTCCGGCACCGCCGAGCCCCTCCACCCCCTGCCGGCGGACCTGAGCGTCGAGCGTGATGAGGCCACAGGCGAGTGCGCGGTCCATCGCCTGACGCCGCAGCCACTGCCCGCCGGCGTCGCCAGCAGCCAACCCCTGGAGCGCCTGCCGGTGCTCCGGCGCAGCGACCGCGGTAAGCCGGCCGCCGGCTACTGGCTCACCCATAGCGGCTGGCAGCGCTACTGCCAGGGCGAGCCCCCACCGGCTGAGGCCCTCGTTCACCGCTCGGCGATCTGGAGCAGCGACCCGCGCCTGGGCATTGCCCTGAAGCCCGAGCAGCGCACGGCGGCCGAGAGCCAGCTCTACACCACCGAGGGCATCCGGCTGTGCGAGGGATACGGCTTTCTCGCCGCCATCGCCGGCTCCGACCCGACCAGCCTGCCTAAGCAGGCAACCCTGCGCCTCGGCGGCGACGGCCGCGGCGCGTTCATGAGCGCCGTCGCAGCCCCGGTCGAAACCTCGCCGGAGCCGGCCGCCATCGAGGCAGAGGGCCGCCTACGGATCGTACTCACCACGCCCGGCATCTTCCCGGGGGGGTGGCAACTCCCCGGGCTCGACGCCAATGGCCTCTGGCACTATCCCGGCGGCCGGGCGCGGCTGGTCGCCGCTGCTGTGCCCCGCGGCCAGGTCATCAGCGGCTGGGATCTGGCTCACCACCGGCCCAAACCCGCCCAACGTGCGGCCCCAGCCGGGACCGTCTACTGGCTCGAGGCGCTTGAGGGCGGGCTCAAGCCGCTTCGCAAGCTTGCCGAATCCGGTCTCTGGGGCATGACCCCGGAGAATGAAGACCCAGCACGGCGAGCCGAGGGCTTCAACCGCTTCGCCATCGCCAACGCCTGAAGGGATCGCAGACCATGTTCGAGAAGAACGCCGCCCTATTCCTCTACAGCGTCAGCCCCGTCCACATGGGGGCTGGCACCGCGACCGGGGTGATCGACAACCCCATCCAGCGCGAGGTGCACACGCAACACCCGAGCTTCGCCGGCTCCGGGCTCAAGGGCGCCATCCGCCACGGCTTCAAGGCCCTTGGCGGCAACCCCGACCAGGCCGATCAGCTCTTCGGCCCCCGCCAGGGCGATCTCCACGCCGGCGCCGTGAGCCTCGGGGACGCACAGCTCGTCGCCCTGCCGGTGCGCACCCGCCGGGAAGGCTACGCCTACGCCACCTCGCCATTGGCCCTCGCCCGGCTGCAGCGGCTGCTCCACCAGGCCGGCCTCCAGCCCGAGTGGACAGTGCCCACGCTGCCCCAGGGCGAGGCGGCTCGCGCGCCGGCGGCCGTCACGCCCGAGGGGCTCGAGGCCCTCACCGCCGACGGCGGCCGGCTCCACTTGGAGGTCTTCGAGCTCGCCGCACAGGCCGAACCCGGCGTAGCCGCCATCGGGCAGTGGCTCGCCGAGCACGCCCTCAGCAAGGACCACGGCGAGTACTTCCGGAACAAGCTCGCGCGGGACCTAGTGATCCTCCCGGAGACCGAGCTCAACTACTTCAGCCGCAACGCCATGGTGGTCGAGCCCCACGTGCGCATCGATCCGAAAACCGGCACCGCCGATGGCAGTGGGCTGTTTTATACCGAGAACCTGCCGCCGGAGAGCCTGCTCGCCGCGCCGGTGATGGCCAGCGGCGACCGCAGCGGTGAGCGGGAGCTCGACAGTGCCGCTGTCATGGCGCAGCTCCATACCGCCCTCGACGGCAACACGCTGCAGATCGGCGGCGACGCCACCACCGGCCGGGGGCTGGTCACGGCCCGACTCGTGGAGAAGGTATCATGACAACGCCCATGACCCTCGAGCAGCAGCGCGCCGCCGATGCCTGGCAGGCTGCGGCGGCCTGCACGGACCCCTACGCCAAGCTCGCCAAGGGGGCGCCGGCGCTAATTATGAACAGCGGTCTGATGCAGACCCTGGCTTTCCTTGAAGACAAGGGCGAGGACCACCACCGAGCCCTCGCTCGACAGCTGCGGCGGTGGATTGTGCGGCAGCACCCGGAGCTGCTAAGCACCCGCGGCGATAGCGCGGACCCGGGCTATGAGGCAATCATGGAGGCGCTGCTCCACGCCGAGCCGCGCACCTTCCAGGCCGTGACCGCGGAGGCCCTCGCCTGGCTGCGCTGGGTCCGCCAGATCGCGCCCACTCGCGTCGAGGAGCGTTCGTCATGAGCCGCGCCGCCGTTCCCGCCTACCTCGGTGAGGACTTCCGGGAGGCCGCTCCGGGCCACCGCTTTGCGCTCTATCTCAGCGTCTGGGATCAGCAATGGAAGAAGCAGCGGGGCGGTGCGATCGAGGAGCTGCTGAAGCTGAACGACGACGATCGGAAGCGGCTGGGCGCTTTGATCGAGCGCCAACGCCGGCTACTCCAGCATGAGGAGAGCGCACAACCAGGGAGCACCCTGAACCTGCCGGCCACGAGCACGAGCCCCTTCACAACAGGGCTCGGCATGGCCCACCCGCTGGAGAACGGCTTCGCTTTTCTCACCCCCTACGGCCTGCCTTACCTCGCGGGAAGCGGCGTCAAGGGTGTCCTGCGCCAGGCGGCGCGGGAGCTCGCCGAGGGGGGTGAGTTCGAGGATCCCGGGCGCGATTGGGACTGGCCCGAGATCGAGGCACTTTTCGGGAGCCCCGGCGAGGACGAAGGCGGCGTGACAGGCCGGCGCCGAGGCGCCCTAAACTTCTGGGACGTCTTCCCCGAACCAGGGCGAGGGCAAGACCTGGCCTGGGAGGTCATGACACCCCATCAGGGCAGCTACTACCAGGACGCTACCGGCCAAACCGCACCGCACGATAACGGCGCGCCCGTGCCGATCTACTTCCTCGGTATCCCGGCCGGCAGCGGTTTCCGCTTTCATATCCAGTGCAATCGGGCCCTGTTACGGCAGACGGGACCGACACTGCTTGAGCCAGCGGGCGAGGACGGCGATCGAGCACGCTGGCAGGTTCTGCTCGAAACCCTCTTCGCGCACGCCTTCGAGTGGCTCGGCTTCGGCGCCAAGACGGCGGTCGGCTACGGCGCGCTGTCCATCGACGAGAAGACCCGGCGGCACGAGGCCGAGGCGCGCGAAAAGATCCGGGCCGAACAGGCACGCAAGGAACAGCTTGCGAGCTTGCCGCCCGGGCAGCGTCGCGCGGAAGAGCTGCTTGAGCAGCGCCAAGACCCCAGCTATCCGGCGCACCGCTTCTTGCTCGAACAGCTCGAAGCCGGTGCAGTAGCCGCCGAGGAGCAAGCGGCCCTGGCGCAGGTTGCGCTCGACTACCTCGCGCAAGACCGTGAAAAGGTTCGTAAGACGAAGAAAGCCAAGCAGAAGCTGCCGAAACTGGACGAGGAAGAGGTGCAACTTCAGCGCTTCGTCGACGAGGAAGGCACAGGGTGATTCGACTCCATCCGCTGCAGCTGACCTTCGAGGCGCAGGATGCGCTGGTGCTGCCGGCGCAGCCGGGGACCTTGTGGCGTAGCGCCATCGGGGCGCGGCTGCGAGCCGACGCCTGCATCACCGGCGCCTCGCAGTGCCGCGGGTGCCGGGTCGCCGAGCGCTGCGCCTACGCGCAGCTCTTCGAGCCGCCGCGCCGGCATGCCGGCCTCGCCCCGCGCTTTCGCGATCCACCTCGCCCCTGGGTGATCGCCCCTGGCCCCGGCGGGCAGCGGGTGGCCCCCGGCGAGCACCTCGAGCTCGGTCTCACCCTCATGGCCGATGGCCTGGCGTACTGGCCCTCCCTCTATCGAGCCCTTCAGCGGCTGCGGCTCGGGCCTGCCCCGCTGAGGCTGGTTCGTGCCGTCAGCCACCCGCCCCAGGGCGAGCCGGCCCCGGCGCCAGCCAAGCCGCTGCCGGGCTATCGGCCCGAGCCGCCCGCGCCGCCGCCGGAGGGCTCAGTCCAGATCACCCTCGACAGCCCCCTTCGGTTGCAGCGCAACGGCCGCCCGCTCACAGCCGAGGCATTTTCCCCCGAACCGCTGATCGCCGCGCTATTGCGCCGGATCACGAGCCTCGATGAAACGGCGCCCGAGGTCGACCATGGTGCGCTAACCCGTCATGCGCAAGAGGCCGTGGCCCTGCGTGATCCGGTGTTGCGCTGGTACGACGCCGATCGATCCTCGAGCCGCCAGGGCCGGCGCGTACCGCTCGGCGGGTTGGTCGGGCACTTCCGTCTTGAAGGCGCGCTCGCCCCCATCTGGCCGTGGCTTTGGACAGGGCAGTGGGTTCATGCCGGGAAAAGCGCCGTCATGGGCCTTGGGCGGTTTCGCTTGGTCGAAAGTGAGGAGCGAGGCGGTGTACTTGGGATCTAGTCCTGCGCACCCCGTTTGCCCGGGACACCTGCCCCCGGGGCACAGTTGGGGGCGGTTTCAGGGCTAGCCAGCCCGCTAACCCTGCAGTACCATCGCCTCTATGGGCCTATATGCTCTTTCACAATAGGATTTGGATGCAGATGCAACTGCATATTAACTACTCAGGCGCGGGAAAACTCGCTAACCCCCTTTGCAACCTGCTGATTACAAAGTACTTTTGGGGTCGAGGAGTCTGAGACGAGCCCTGCTTGAAAAGGGATTAAGACAAGGTCTTGATGTGACCCATGGTGGCCACATCCTGTCTGAGACGAGCCCTGCTTGAAAAGGGATTAAGACCGCTCCTGGACGGCCACCCCGAACCGGACCATGGATCCCGACTCGATACCGAGCTGCTCTGCTTCCTCAGGCGCCAGCTCCAATGCGGCATCCACCGGCTCGGGCGGACGATACTGACCACGCCCGGGCGTCATGCGCTCGAGGGCGATAACCTCACCGTCGGCGATCCGGGCTATCGTCAGCGGAGCAGCCGTATTATCCAGGCCTGGCACAGCTGGGCCCGGGCTGCCGGCTGGAGCCGTTCAAGGGCCTGGCTCTGACGCTCAAGGCGGACTGGCAGGGCATCCTCAACGCCTTCGACTCGCGCATGTCCAACGGTCAGATCCAGGTCACCAAGGGCCACGCTCGAGGTTTCCGCACCACCAAGAACCTGATCACGAAGCGGCGGATGGCCGTAGAACAGGCCATCAAAGCCCTTTGGCATCCGCCCGGTTGGCTCGATAGGCCCGCCGAGACGAGTGTTAACGGTCTTCGTGATCGTATTCGATATCGATCACGCTGATGCGAGCACCAACGGCCTTGTCGACGCGCACATACTGGCAGCGCCGCCCTTGAGCCTGCGTGAATAAGGCAGCAGCCACCGAGGCCTTCTTGGTCCCCCCGGTGATGTCCACAAGAACATCTCTCTCCCGTAGCCGGAGCCCCCGTGTTTTGATCAGACCGTTCCAGACCGATTCGATCGCCCGCCAGACCGCGCTGACGTCCTCAAAATCGCAGCCGTGTGCCATTTCGGTTGAGTGCGTATCCAGACCCTCGACCGTCACCTGCCGATCCGCCCCGTCAAGGAGGCTTTCGACGAGCTGCCGAAATACCGGAAACTGCTTGCACGATCCATGGGTCCCGGAGGAGTAGATGACCACGACGCGCTCGAGCTTGGGCAAGTGGGCGCGGATGGCCTCCAGAGGCATCCTCCAGTTGCTCAGCGCATCGTTCACCAGCCCGAGGTCCGTAGAGCTATTCAACGGACGCACTCCCCCCTTCGCGAGGTCGTTGACCAAGTTGTTAGGGTTCGGGTGAGCGCTCAACAGAAGGATCAGTACCCGGCGCGGTTGCGGGTTCTCCTCGTCGGTCGCGTGCATAGACGGCGGGATTTCATGGTAAATCAGATAGATCCAAACCCCGATTAATACCAGTACCGCAGCGATAAGGGCCGCCGTGTATCCCCACTGGTCGGCGAGAAAGCCCCCCCCATCTTCCAGGAGCCGCAAGAGCCCACTCGACAGGGTGTCGATGGATAGCAGCACAAGCAGAACAACGACCAGCGCCTTGCCGGTTCGAAATCCCAGTCGGCGGCAGGTGCGAATCAGCTCACGCCCAAGATCTCCGGGTACCCTTTTCATCTGTCAGCCTTGACCTGCTGCACGTGATAATACGCGAGTCGGGCATCCATGCCGTCCATCTCATCGGCACTGAGCTCTCGGCCCCGGCGCTCCGGAGGGATATCCAGAATCAAGTGGCAATACCACGCGCCACGGCAACAGACCCCTTCGGCAAGGTGCACGGGGAGTGTACCGATCACTGTATCGCCGGCTGCGACCTGCTCGACATCCAGGTGCTCGACCTGCCGATCGACATCGAATCCCTGCCGCTTAGCCCACTCTGTAGCCCCGGGATGACGGGATACGAACCATACTGTCATGTCATTTCCTGCAAAGGAGTGACCCGGGGCTTGCTCCGCCCGGGGGTTCCCGGTCTCTGTGCATCAGCCGCCTACGCCATCGGCCCGCGCCGCGCATCACGATAGCCTCGCCGAGCGCCAGGGTCGAGTGGATCGTGCACTCGATGGCGACTAGCAAGCTTGCAGGAACGCTTGCCGGTGCGCTGCTTCGTTACGATACCTCCAACGTCACGTCACGATTGGAGGGAATGAGCCATGAAGCGTTACCTGCCGAGTGTTCTGCTAACCGGTGTCGTGCTTAGCTCTGGTGCAGCCAATGCGGCGCCGGCCCCGTTCGGTCTCGAGATCGGTGCTTCCTGCGATTCCGCGACGCAGTACAACGCGCAGTCGCAGGGCGTATCTGCTATCACCGACGGACCTGTCTACGAGATCGGCGGCAACCAGATTGACTTCGAAGGGCTGCAGTCCGTGACGGTGATCTGCGATGAGCAAACGAACGTAGCCGCCGTGGTTGCCGATTTTCAAAAGCGCTTCGGGGGGGCGACCTTTAATCGGCTTGTCGACATGTTGCGAGATGAGTATCGGCTTGTCGAGATGAACGACGCGCATGTCGGGGATCAGAATGCACGGTTCCAGGCTGATGAAGTCCATATCCTTGTTGAAGAGCCCCACATGAGCCGAACCACCTCACTCGTCTACAAGACGGAGGCGTTCAGCGATGCGTTTGCCGCTTACCAGCAACAGCAACAACGCCGGCAACAGGAGAAGGAAGCAGGTCAACTCTAACTCACGCCCATCGAGCCGGGAGGGGGGATAATCCAATGTGGAACTGGCTACGTGAATGGTTTCTCCAAGTGGGCGCGGGCCACGCCAGGGAAGACACGGACGGTGGCACCGACACGAATGAAAGGATGATCAACCCGGCTACGGGCTTGCCCATGGTTGGCTCCGTGGACACGGAAGGGAACCCCTACGGAACAGCCCCCCCGTCGAGCGGACAAGAGGACATACCTACGAACGAGTACCCGTCGAGCCACGCAGGCGGGGGAACACCCTGCGAGATGGGCTTTGAGGAGTCAATGGGCGACTCGGGTCCGGTTGACGATCCCCACACGCCGCGAATCAACCCGGCCACTGGGCTTCCCATGACTGGATCGCTCGATACCGCAGGCAATCCTTACGGCACTGATACAAGCACTGGGCCCGAGCATGGGCATACGGGACTAGCTGACGATGGCACCCCATCTCCATTCAATGATGATATCGATCATAGCCGGCTGTCTGGCGGGTTTTCCGGCCTGGACGACGACTGGGGCGTTGGCGGATCCTCCAGCCCCTTCGATGACTAAGAGCAAGGAATAATTTTTTCAGGGCCATGGAAGGCCCTCCCTGGATGACCCGTCCGCATGATTTTTCACTTTCCCGTCCCGCTGTCCTAGCACCCCACCCGATTTACCAAAAAGATTTCTCCATGGACCAGCACAAAGGACCCGGGACCCCAGTGCTTTCGGGGCTTTTTTTTACCCCGTCGAAGGCGCTCGTAGCAGCAACTCCGAGACCGCCTTCCGACCGCATCCAGCTAAATCCCTTGGCACCGCTACTGGATCCCCACCCTTCCGTTCTTGCCCATGCACCAGAGGATGGCTTCGGAACTCAGATCGAAAAGCCTCCCTCCAAGGACTCCGCGGGAGAATTTAGGAACCTAACCCCTTTCCAACAGGGCTAGGTTCGGACAAGAAGAGGCTAAGGCCATCATCGAGGTCCTCGGCGAGTCTTAATCCCTTTTCCAACAGGGCTAGGTTCGGACGAGCTTGGCAAGGAGATCAAGGAGGAGGAGTCCCGTCTTAATCCCTTTTCCAACAGGGCTAGGTTCGGACAAGGGACACTCCGGAAAGAGTGGCCCCGTTGGGAGGTCTTAATCCCTTTTCCAACAGGGCTAGGTTCGGACTCCTCGACTCTGTACGCCCTTTATTATCAGCGCGTTACAAAGGGTGTTAGCGAGAATCGCGGAATCCTGCGAGTTATGATTGCCTCTCATCCGCACATTATTCTCATTTGTAAAATGATCGTGATCTGCCTACCTCACTGAGATTCTAAAGCAAATGGGCAGCCGTCAGCCAGGGGTGTACGCCCATGGCGGCTCAACTGCTCGCCCACGGCGCAAGGCCGCGGGCACGAAGCTCAGTCATCGCGCTCGCCTCGCTCGACGCAGGCGAAATACACCCTGATCAGGAGGAGCGGCCGCAACTCAAGCGCTTTAGCCAGATCCGCGATCGTGTAGATCGTTGGGTTGGCCCGACAGCGACAAAGGTCGTAGAGACTCTGGCGACTGATCCCTGCCCGGCGGGCCACTTCGGAGAGCGAGAGCCCACGGGCGCGGGCCTGCTTGCGGATGAGCAACTCAAGCGCCGTGGACATCGCCGTTCTCCGCAATCGCTGGCGTACCGAGATAGACGCACTCGGCTGCCAAGGCTTGAGCAGCACGGCGCTGCCAGCGCCGGTGCAAACCGGCATGTACCTCCCAGCGGCTGAAAAGCGCTTTATTCGCGACTTCCAACCTCGTCCCACGCCGGTCGATATAGAGCGTCCCCACTCCTTTGCTCCCCTGCTGCAGGCTTGGCAGCAGATTGGCACAGAGGGCGACAGGACAGCGGTAGCGGCAATCTTGCGGAACACACCCCACCCTCCGAACGCGGACCATGGATCCCGACTCGATACCGAGCTGCTCTGCTTCCTCAGGCGCCAGCTCCAATGCGGCATCCACCGGCTCGGGCGGCCGATACTGACCGCGCCCGGGCGTCATGCGCTCGAGGGCGATAACCTCACCGTCGGCGATCCAGGCTATCTTCAGCGGAGCCGCCAAATTGTCCATGTGGAAGACGGGCTCGCTCTCCTCCGGCCATGTAAACAGGATCCGCTCCGACCGGATCTGCCCCGGGCTGGCGTGCTGAAACCCCCTGGCCCGGGTCTCGGGGGTGGCCGCGAGCCGGACCTCGACGGGATCTCCGTCAATGAGGACCGATACTTGCGGAAAGCCCTCGACCCCCTTGGAGCAGCCAAGGGGCACCAACACGGTTAGGGCCAAGATCTTCAGGTACCGCATCGGCACGGTCTCCACCAACCGGATGGGTCACGGCGCCTTTGCCGATCACGCCGGCTCCAGAAACCCTATGGGGGCCATGAGGGCCCGCGTCATCCGGCTTGTCTGCGATAGCTGTCCCAGGTGAATTGCAAGGCGGTCCCATCCTCCAGCAGGCGGTCCATGACGCGCTCGCCCAGGGTTCCGGTGAGTTCCTCGTAGCCGAGGTTGGAGATGACCACCGTCGGCCGCATGTCGGAGTAACGCCGGTTGAAGACCTCGAAAAGCACCATGCGCTCGTGCTCAGAGCCGGTCTGCACACCCACCTCGTCCAGGACCAGCAGCGGCACGCCCGCGAGCCAATCGAAGACCTTTTGCTCGCTTTGCTCGCTTGCGCGGTCGTAGGTTCGACGCACCTGGCGGACCGCATCCGAGACGCTGGTGTAGTGCGCCTGGCGCTGGTGGTCGTTAATGACCCGCCGCGCCATGGCACACGCCAGATGCGTCTTACCGGTACCGACCCCACCCGAGAGGATGAGGTTGGTGCCCGCCTGGAGACGCTCGGGGAAAGTCTCGGTATAGCGGCGACAGCATTCACGAACCCGACCCGCCTGCTCTGTCACCGCCTCAAAGGTGTCGAACGTGGCGGTTTGATACCGCGCCGGGATGCCGGCCAATCTCAGCATGGCCCGGGTCCGCCACTCCCGACGCCGCTCCAGATCCTCTCGTCGCTGACGCTCGCGCTGGGCCTCGAGGCAGTGCGGACACTGCCCTCCAACCCAACGATCGCCTAACCGGGTGTAGATGGCCGAATAGTGCCCGTGCTCCGGGCAGTGCTCCTGCTGCTCGCAATACCCACTGTTGAGGGCGTGCCCGATGCTTTGCATACTGCCTCCTACCAGTCGGGGTCCGTTTCGAAACCGGCGGCTGCGAACTTCTCGGCCTCGGCTTGGTAGCTCTTCTCCAATGACTGCGTGTTGGGAGCGGCCGGGCCGGCCCCGCCGACTTGCCGGCCGCGCTCGATGGACTCGAGCCAGCGCTCGTCTTTCAGGTAATTCCCCGGGTTGGGGATATACCCCGCGCGCCAGCGCCGGTCCTCACGCTGTCGACGTTCGATATCGCTGAGGATGGTGTCGATGCGCCACCACAGTCCCCGCTTGCGGAAAATCTGGTAGGCCTCGCTCTGCTTGACCTTCCTCGGGTAGGCCGCCCAGAAGCGCTCGAAGATGGCGCGGCTATCGGTCGTGGCCGACGACGGCCCCTGCCCGCTCTGCTGCACGGGGGCCTTGCCGGCGTCCGCACACTCCGCGTCACACACCGGTGCGCCCTCTAACCTGGAACCGTCCGCGGTGTGTGATGGGGCTCTCTTCCGGACACCGGAGACCGGAGGTGTGCCGGGATGAGGCTCGTCAGGGCGTGCCGGCTTTATGCCGGTTTCCGTGCCGAGATCCCCCGTCCACATCCCGCCATGAGCGGATTCAGTCGTGTCGGCATGCGTGCCGGGATGATCGTGCCGGGATTGTGTCGGGTTTGTGCCGGGTTTTTCCTGGGAAGAAGAATCCGTCTGCGCCAGCGGACAGTAGAAGATCAGGCGCTTGCCCTGCGTACAATCGATGGCCAATCCCGACCGGATGAGCCAGTCGACGGCACGCCGCACGGACGACTTGCTCGGGGTGCCGGTGTCTGTGAGCCCTTGGTGCGGCTCGACATAGCTCGCTTCCCGCAACGACTGCCAGCTGATGCGACGCTGCGCGCCAACCAGGCCCGTGCTGTAGTCCATGTGCGGACGGATGCCCAGGATATAGACACGCAGCGCCAGGCTGGGGAGGCCGGCCAGGGCCTCCAGTTCTTCCTGGCTGAGCTTGATGGCACTCATCACCGCCCCTCCTCCACCGCCGGCACACCCTGGCGTCGCGCGGCGTACTCTCGCTGGATGGAATCGGCCTCCTGGACGAGCTGCCATACGGCCTGAGCAGGCACGCGGCAGCGTTGCGCGACACGCAAGTAGCGCTCAGGGCCGGGCAGACCATGGTGTTGTTTCCAGGATCTCCAGACGGCGTCGGCCTGCTCCGGCTGCAAGCGCCGCGGCCGGCCGGGATCCCGGGCCACCCCCAGCGTCCGCCGGCGACGGGCGACCTCGGCGGGCGTCATACCGAACAGCGCTTCCATCATCGCCCCATGGGCGTGGTGGCGGATGAGCTCATCGGCCAGGTCGTCTTCCTGCGCACGGCGGCGAGCCCGCTCGATAGCGGCCGCCAGGCGTTCGGGGTGGACGTGGATATCGAGGAAGTAGCGGGCTTGGGACAGCAGGTACAGGTACTCCCGGAATGTGAGCTTCTCGATCTGCTCGACGCTGCCCGGCTCCTGCTTGCACTCGAGGGCGTGCAGAATGGCCTCGTGTGCGAGCTTGTTGGGGCTCATCGTGCTCATGGCTAGCCCTCCCATAGGTCCATATTGCGCTCGGTGGCGGTCTTGCGGAGTTGGCGACAAAGCTGAATCAGCTGCACGAAATCGTGGATGTCGGCGTCCGGAACGGAGGGGTCCGACCAGAACTCCATCGCGATCCGGGGGTAGACGGGCGACCCCATGCGGCTGCGCACGGTGTCGGGGCTTTCCTTCGCCAGATGGGGCAGCTCGTAATTGCCCGGTAGGTGTTGCCGGTGGGCGTCGCGAGCCAGGGCTTCGGAAACAGCGAGCAAGGTCCACCAGATCCACTGGCGGGCCGGGCGGCCGGATTCCACGTCACGCATTGCCGGCAACTCGATGAGATACCCGACCCCGTGATCCCACGAGTGCAGGTACCGATCGAGCTCATGGCGTTGTGCGATCCGGTGGGCGAGACGATAGATGTGTTCGCGCAGATCCGGGACGGAGTCGTACTCAACCTCATCTTCCGGGGGTTGCGGAGGGGGCGCCTTAGCCTTGGGCCGGTTGAGCACCGCTTCGGGCTCAAACGGAGTGGACTCTTCCAGGCTCCCGCCCCCCTCCTCGCCCCAGGATGGCGCGTGCGCGTCGGCGCTATCCTTGGGGGACGATCTCTCTACCCCCCCCAGCGTCTGCCGAGGTGCTCTCCTCCGGGGTAGCGCCCTCCATTCCCAGTACTGAAGCGGGCTGATCCGCCATGTGGTCGGCGCGTTTTGGGAGCGGGTGGCCACTCAGGACTGTGTCCATTTCGTAACGCACGGCACGGCGGTCGATGCCGAGCGCTTCCGCCATCCGGGCCGCAAGCTCCTCCCGACCCTCCTCGGGGTCCCACTCGGCGGCATCCGTATTGGCCAGAGCCTGCTCCCAGAGGATGTCGAAATCCTCAGCGTCCCGCTGATAGTGGTGCCAGACCTGGCAGGCCGCGTCGTGGATCCTCCTCAGGTAGTCGAGCGTTCTGGCCCCGAGACTGTTCAGCGCCTCTGGAATCGCGGCCAGCAGGTGTTGCGCCGCAAACTCGTACCGGAGCAGTTGACGCTTACTGATCGTGTAACCAAGGGCATGGAGCCGGGTAATGAAGGCATTCCGGCTGAGACGCTCCCCCACTTCGGATTCCAGATGCCTCCGGAGGTGCTCCAGCGCAAGGGCCTTATCGATCAGCGCGAGCTCGCCTCGAAGCTCGTTCTCGACCAGGTGGCTGGTTAGAACGGTGGTCTCACCCTGCCAGGGGTGGTAGAGGCAGTAGATCCGCGCGAAAGCCTCATCCCCCGTTTCGGCGTAGAGCTCACGCAGAATGCGTAAACGGGTATTGCCGCCGGCACAGGTGATGTAATGCTCATCCCCTGGCCGGCGGGTCACATCCAGGCTGTTGTTGAGCCCGCGCTGCGCAGCAATCGACTGCTTAATCTCCTCGTAACGGGGATTCTCCAGGCGGCGCGGGTTGTCCTCGTACTCAACCACCTGGTCGATGGAAAGCACCATCTGGGTCACCGTGACCGGGTCACCCGGTCGGTCCAGGGACTGCTCCCGGTTGCCGTAGTGCCCCTGCCACAGACCCTGACGGACCTTCTCGGTCAGGCCGCGTTTTGCCATATGCGTCTCCGGCGCTCTGAGCTGCGCTCTTGCTGGTTAGGCCGAGTCGAGATGCGGGAACAGCTCTTGCGTAAGAGCTCGCATGGTCTCGAGCGCTGAAGGGGTCGGCCCTTCCCGCCTTGGCTCCCAGCGATGCGCCGGGATCTGTCGGGTCGCCGCCTCCCGGTAGGCCACGGTCGCCGGCACTGCGGTTTCCAGGATCGTGATCTGCCCCTTACTCGGCTCGTAAGTCTCTCGACGCAGCTCGTGCGCAATGGCCCGGGCGTCGGCCGTACGATCCATGCGGTAGAGCAGTCCCCGCAGCGGGGCAATCGGTGCGCCAAGTGCCGCCATGGGCTTGAGGCGATCGATCATGCCGAGCGTGCCGCGGGCGAACTCACGCGCTGAAAGGATCTCGGGTGGAATCGGGGACAGGAGCATGTCCGCCGAGAGGACTGCAGCGTCCTGCAGTGGGCCGACGGCACCCTGCGTGTCGATCAGCACGACGTCGTAGATGTCGTCGTACTCGCTCAGGATGTGCCGAAGCCGAACCCGGCCGTCCGGGGTGTGCAGGATCCAATTCTGCAGGGCACCGTCCGGATCATCACTGAGAACCAGGTCGAGCAGCCCGCCCTCGTCGCCATCGATCTTGGTGGTGCTGACGGTGCTCCCGGTCTCGCCTTCGGTGATGAGTGCCGTTAGCCCCCTGGGGGATGGCGGGTCGTGAATGGGGAAATAGCTGGAAAGTGTTGGTTGAACGTCTGCATCGACGAGCAGCACGCGCTGCCCCAGATCGGCCAGATAGGCGCCCAGATTGGCGGTGACGGTCGTCTTGCCGACGCCCCCTTTGGTGGAGCAGACGCAGAGTTTGATTGCCATGGTGCTTCCCCTCCGCTTGGACCCAAACGGAGGGAATGCATCACCAGCCTAAAAGAGCTAAGACGATCAGAGCAGAACGCGGTACTTCGTGCGCAATGCCGTCATTTTGTCAACATTTCGACGCCGACTCTTAATCAGTAGGTTGAAGGTTCGAGTCCTTCGCGGCCCACCAGACAACTACCCGCAGCCATCATCGGTATGCGAAGGTAGGTCCGAGCCAGGGGCGAGCCCGCTTTCCTTCCCCGTTGGCGGGCTCCGAAGGGGCCGGTGCTGGATCCACCGGCCCTTCTCCCACTTCCTTGTAGACCCCTGGGGCTAAGACGCCTCGGCGTTCATCCTGGCTTCACCCGGTCTCGGTAAGATGCACCTCCCCCGTTGTACCGACTACGGCGCACCCCAATGCACCGCAGCTCCCTCAGCGTTACCTCAACACATGACTAAGCGCTTCCCGGCACTCTAGTCAAGTATCGACATCCTGTGAACGGTCGCGACCCGGACCTCGATGCGGACTGCGCGGGTCCGGCAGACTGTCGACCAACCGATGCAACTGGCCCAGATCGGGTTCCAAGTACTGCATCGTCGTCATCAGGCTGCTATGCCCTAAGAGCTGTTGCAACCCGCGCAGGTCCGGCTGCGGTTGCGCAGCGATCTCGCTCGCGCATGTGTGGCGGAGCCGATGGCCTCGTACCACTGAGCCATGAGCAGCTGACTGGCGATCACCGTCGAGCGGCGGCGGTACTCGCCGATATAGCACCTCCTCGCCCCCCAGCTCCTGGCTGCGCCGGTTCTTTGTCGGCGGCCGTACCACGACGCACATGATCATACGTTCGAGCACAGCGCTGCTGATCCTGCGCTCGCGTCTTGATTCGAAGGTGCGTTCGCCCTTTAGCCGTCGATGAACGGACTCGGCTCGCCCCGATACGTCAACGCCAGGCGGTGCATAGCCCGCGTGCACGCCACATAGAGGAGCTTGCGATCCATCTCGCTGGCGTAGTTCTGCGCGCTGGCGTGCGGGACAATCACACGGTCGAACTCCAGCCCCTTGGACAAGGGGACCGTGCAGACCACGATGCCCGTGGAGAAGACCTCGCTGGCCTCATCGAGGAGGCGTACGTCGGTCATCGACTCGGGCAAGGCCCGGAAAATGGCGCGCGCCTGCTTCGGAGTCTTGGTCAGGATGGCCAACGCGTTGTGCTCCGAAACTCGGAACGCCTCTATGAATTCGGCGACTTTCGCCACCTCTTCCTTATGGCTGCGGCAACGGATGGTCTGCGGGGGTTCTCCGTGGCGCTCCATGGCCTCGAGATCCGGATCGGGCTGGATCCGCTGGGCGAACTGCATGATCTCGTAGGTGGAACGGTAGCTCTTGGTCAGCGTCACCCGCAGGGCCTGGCGGAGCGTCGCCTGGATCTCCGCAGCGCTTGAGCTGTTGTACGGGTTGACCATCTGGTTGACGTCCCCGAGGACCGTTTTCGGGCAGCGGAACAAGCGGGCGAGCACGGCATACTGCACCGGGGTGTAGTCCTGCATCTCGTCGATGAGCAGGTGCTTGATGCCTCGATAGTACCGGGGCACGCCCTCAAGCCGCATCTTGAGGTAGATCAGCGGAAAGACGTCGGCGTACTCCAGCCGTCCGCGCTTGGCCGTGCGGAAGAGTTCCGGCCGACCCAGCCAGTCAAAGAACGCCTGGTAAGCCTGCCGGGGCGTGGAGCGATGAACCATGCCCTTGATGCGCTCGCGCAGCTCGCGGCGCTCATCGGGGCGCAGATCGTAGTTGTAATCGATGCCGAGGCGCTGCTCCATTTCGCGGGCCACTTGGCGCACCCGCTCCGTCGTACCCTTATCGGGGTGTTTGCGGTAGGCCCGCTCTAACTCTTCAGCTCGCACCCAGCACCCCCCGATCCGGATCGCCTCGGGCTGGAACTAGGCACGCTCTAGTTCAGCCGCATAGGTGTCGAGCTGTTCGAGGAACGCATCCGAGGCCTTGAAGGCCAACCGCTCTCGCATCGCCTCGTCGCCCCGCTCCAGGAGTTCCGTGGTCTGCTCAAGGAAACTCTGGAAGCGATACTTCCCCTCTAGGAGCTCGTCGGCGAGGCTCTCCATGCCGATCTGGTGCACCGCCTCCTCGCCGAGTTCCGGGAGGACGTCGGCGATATAGTCCGAGAAGACCCGGTTCGGCGAGAGGATCAGGATATCGTCGGACGAGAGGCTATCGCGGTAGCGATAGAGCAGGTAGGCGATCCGGTGCAGGGCGATAGACGTCTTCCCGGAGCCGGCCACACCCTGAATCACCAGGATATGCGCGTCGTCGTTGCGGATGACCGCGTTCTGATCCCGCTGGATTGTGGCAACGATATTGCGCATGCCCTCATCGGCCGAACGAGCGAGTTCTTCCTGGAGGACGTCGTCGACGATATTGACCGAGCTGTCGATCATCAGCTCGATCGAGCGGTAGCGGATCCGGAACTGGCGCTTGAGGGCAATCTCGCCTGTAATCTCACCCTCGGGCGCCTCGTAGCGCGCCGCCCCGGTTTCATAGTCGTAGAACAATCCGGCGATCGGCGCGCGCCAGTCGTGGACGACCTGCTCCTGGGCGTGATCGTCGTAGAAATTGCGGATACCGATGTAGATGGCTTCCGGCGCTTCGGCGCTCGCCGGATGGAAATCGATACGGCCGAAATAGGGGGACCGGGGGACCGCTGTACCTTGAGCAGATTGTCCCGGCGCTCCAGTGTCGCCTCGCCAACCATGGCCGACTGATTAATCGCCTGGCGGGTCGAGACCTTTTCGGCGTGGTCCATCTCGGCGCGGCTTTCCCAGAGATAGCTCTTCTGCTGCTGGATCTCTCGGGCGTAGGAAGACAGCCGGGCCTCAATGACCTGCAGGGCCCGCTGAAGTCGATCCTGGACCGCGTCGAGGTGGGCCTGCTCTGCATTGTTGGTCATGGAACCCGCTCCATCTCTATCGCCACCAAGGACCGTAAGGGCGTGCGTACCCCGGCGCACGCCGACATCGAAGCCCACGGATAGGCTGCGGATTATACGAAGGGTACCCGGGTGCGTCAGCCCGAGCGGTGGGTCCAGCAACAGAATCCGCCCATTTTGACGCCGTGAATCGGCCTCACCACGCTCCCTCCACCCATCGATTGGTGACTTGTTCCTTGCGTGACAGGCACTTTGCCCAACTCGACGAGCTGCCCGCCGGACAGGAGACCGTCGCCTACTGCCGGGGCCGCTAATGCGCCCAATCCGTCGACGCCGTCTGTCAGCTGCGCAACCAGGGCGGCCAACCTACCGCCTTTTGACACCGCGAGCCAGCGCGACTATGCTCAACATATCTATTGATTTGAATCTTGTTATATTGGAGCGACTCAAAGGGGTAACCCATGACCGATCTCGACACCGATGTTGCCATCATCGGCGCGGGGAGCGCCGGATTGCGCGCCTACCGCAGCGCCGCCGCCCATACCAACCGCGTGCTGCTGATTGAAGGCGGTCAGTACGGGACCACCTGCGCCAGCGTCGGTTGCATGCCCAGCAAGCTGCTCATTGCCGCCGCCGACGCCGCCCACAGGGCCCATGACGCCGCTGGCTTCGGCATCCACGCCGGCTCGGTCGAGGTCAACGGCGCCGAGGTCATGGAGCGGGTCCGAAGCCTGCGCGATAAGTTCGTCAGCGGTGTCGTCGCCAACACCGAGAAGATCCCCGCCGAGCGACGGATCCACGGCTACGCCCGATTCGAGGATGCCCGGACCCTCCGCCTCGACGACGGCCGCCGGATCCGCGCCCAGCGTACCGTGATTGCCACCGGCTCCCGCCCCAACGTCCTGCCGATGTTCGACGGCCTCGGGGACCGCGCGGTGGTCAACGACGACCTCTTCCGCTGGACGGATCTGCCCGAATCGGTGGTCGTCTTCGGCCCCGGGGTGATCGGCATGGAGCTCGGCCAGGCCCTCCACCGGCTCGGTGTCCGGGTGCGCATTTTCGGCATCGGCGGCTTCCTTGGACCGCTCACCGACCCGCGCGTCAAGGACGCCGCGGAGGAGATCTTCGGCGACGAGCTGGCTCTCGACACCGACGCCCAGGTCGAATCCCTGGAGCGCGAGGGCAATGAGGTGGTGGTCCGCTTCCGCGATCAGAGCGGCGCGCTTGTAGAGGAGCGCTTCGAGTACCTGCTCGCCGCCACCGGCCGGCGGCCCAACGTCGATAACCTCGGCCTGGAGACCACGGGGATCACCATCGACGACACTGGGGTGCCCGTCTTCGACCACTCCACCATGCAGTGCGGCGATCAGCCGATCTTCATCGCCGGGGACGCCAACAACGAATCCCCGGTCATGCCGGACGCCTTCGATGAGGGGGAGATCGCCGGCACCAACGCCGGCCGCTACCCGGACGTCCAGCCCGGGCGGCGCCACTGCTCCATGAGCATTGTGTTCACCGAACCGCAGATGGCCCTGGTCGGGACCCGCTACGCCGATCTGCCCAAGGATGATTACGCTATCGGGGAATTCGACTTCTCCGGGCAGCCCCGGGCCATCGTGATGCGCGAGAACCACGGTCTCATACGCCTCTACGGCCGGCCGTCGGACGGCACCTTCCTCGGCGGCGAGGTCCTGGGCCCGCGCGCCGAGCACCTCGGACACCTACTCGCCTGGGCCACCGATGCCGCCATGACCGTTGACCGCATGCTCGACCTGCCCTACTACCACCCGGTCCTGGAGACGGGCATCCGCAACGCCCTCCACGACCTGAAGCACAAGATGAGAGCGTGATCGCCATGGCCGAACCCATCAATCAACGCAAGCTGCTCGAGCAACTCGCCGGGATCGGCAAGGCCCTGGGCCACGCCTACCGGCTCGAACTCCTGGAGTTGCTGGCCCAACGCGAGCGCAATGTGGATGAGCTCACGCGCCTAACCGGCATCCCGTTGGCCAGTGTCTCCCAGCACCTGCAGCAGCTCCGGCGCACGGGGATGATCTCGGCACGCAAAGAGGGGACGCGGGTCTACTACACGCTGGCCGACGAGCAGGTCACCGCCCTGCTCGGGATGCTGCGCGAGGTCGCTGAGCGCAACATCGCCGAGGTGCGACGCATGACCGAGCAGTACTCCCACGACAGCGAGGCGCTGGATGCCATTGGCTCCGAGGAACTGCTCGAGCGGCTGCGCGCCGGCATGGTCACCCTGATCGACGTCCGCCCGCCGGAGGAGTTCGCCGCTGGTCACCTGCCCGGGGCCATCAATATCCCGGCCGAGGAACTCGAGGCCCACCTCGACGAGCTACCCGCCGGACGGGAGATCGTCGCCTATTGCCGGGGCCCCTACTGCGCCCTCTCCATCGACGCCGTCCGTCAGCTGCGCACCCGGGGCCGTCAGGCCTACCGCCTTGCTCGGGGCTTCCCGGAGTGGAAGGCGCAGGGGTTGCCCGTGCAGTAGCCCGCCTTACCCGCTGAAGGAAGGATCCCCGCTCGACACCGCCCGCGTATACGCCCCGTTCAGCGGAGAGGCCCCTCTCCGCCCCAGCCCCGCACGTCGGCTAGCCAAGACACGCCGGCCACCACGACAATACCCCGGAAAACGGCCGGAACCGATTCGAGATGGAAACGATCATCGACTACCCAACCATGGGCATCGCCCTGTGGATCGTCAGCCTCATCGCCGCTGCGGTGATGGTCATTGTCTGGCGAATCAATCGCCACGAGTCGGGCCCGGGGCTGTGGGCCGGAAGTAGCGTCGTTCTGGCGGCCTGCTGGACCCCACTGTGGTTCACCGAGGGCCTGGGCAGTGCAGTGGTCTTCATCAACAACACCGGTGCATTCATCGCCGGCCTGCTCCTGCTCGAAGGGGTCCTGCGGTTCAAGGGGATCGGCGATCAGCACCGCAGACTGCCCTGGCACGGGCTGTACCTAGCGGTGGTGCTCAACCTCATCTTCTTCGCTCTCGATCACCATCAGCTGCGCTACCTGATCCTGGATGCCAACCTGTTTGGCGTGCTCGCACTCACCGCGTTCTTCCTGGTCTGGCGCAGCTCCGAGGGGCTTGAACGTTTCATCTACGGCGCCACAGCGGTGGTCTTCGTGATGATGGCAGCGGTCCTCGCCTACCGCTGGGGGCTAGCGGCAACGGGTGTTATCGGGGTCGACGATCGGGTGAACCCGGCGACCGGACCGATCATCCTCGCTAGCATCCCCTGGACGTTGGGTTGGACCTACGGCCTGGCCATGGCCGCCAATTTGCGAGCGCAGCAGGAATCGGAGCGGGCGCGGGCAGAAGCGGAGCGGGCCAACCGCGCCAAGAGCGAGTTCCTGGCCAACATGAACCACGAGATCCGCACGCCGATGAATGCGGTGCTCGGCCGAACGCAGCTCCTGCTCGACACCGACCTGGACGCCCAACAGCTCGATCACCTGGGAAAGATCCACAATTCTTCCAAGATGCTGCTCGGCATCATCAACGACATCCTCGACATCTCGAAGATCGAGTCGGGCAAGCTGGAGATCGAGCCCCACCGCTTCGACCTTCGCGAAGTGATCGACCAGGTTGACACATTATTCTCGGCCGCAGCCTCTGAGAAAGGGCTGGATGTGACCTACGACATTCAGCCGGACCTACCGCGGATGCTGATCGGTGATTCGCTGCGCCTGACTCAGGTCCTGAGCAACCTGCTCAGCAACGCCATCAAGTTCACGCCCCGCGGCGGCACCGTCGAACTGAACCTCCATGAGGTGGGGGAGGCAGACGATGACGCCGCGCATGTCCGCTTCCAGGTCCGTGATAGCGGTATCGGCATGGATGCAGAGCAGCTCAAACGGATCTTCCAGCCCTTTGAGCAGGCCGACGCCTCGACGACCCGCCAGTATGGGGGCACCGGTCTGGGGCTCGAGATCGGCCGCCGCCTGGTCACAAACATGGGAGGACGCCTGGAGGTCACATCACGGCCCGGACAGGGCAGTCGCTTCTTCTTCACCCTTCGGCTGCCCATCGATGATCCGGGGCACTACGTCGGCGCCTACCACCCGAGTCCGCACACCGGGTCCGAGGAGCCGCAGGGCCGTGGGCCGGGATCGATCGCGGCCCCGGTTTCGAACCGAGGGTCCTTGCCTGCCGAACCGAGCGAAGAGCGGGCCCATGACCAGACCCTTTTCAGGGTGATCGCGCCCGATCTATCCGGCGCGCGGATCCTCCTGGTGGAGGACAACCGGATCAATCAGGAGGTTGCCCTACAGCTGCTTGAGAAGACCGGGGCTCAGGTGCAGGCGGCGGAAAACGGGCACGCGGCCCTGGAAGCGGTCGATGCCCGGGAACCCGACCTCATCCTGATGGATCTGCAGATGCCGGTGATGGACGGCTTCGAAACCACCCGACGGCTGCTCGAGACCGGCTATTCCGGACCGATCATCGCCCTGTCGGCGGCGGTCCTGGAAGAAGACCGCCACCGCGCCGAGGCCGCTGGGATGCGTGGCTTGATCAAAAAACCGATCCAGCAGGAGGTGCTCTACGGCGCCCTGGCAGCCGAGTTGAGGCCCTCCGCAGCGGTCCTGCGGCAGCCCGCCGAGCCCCGGGCGGCATCGACGCAAACGCAGCCCGGCGCCGCCACCGGTGCGAGCACCCTGCCCGCCGATCTGCCCGGCTTTGATCTTGCACGCGGGCTTCAGAAATTTGGCGGTGATGAACGCAACTACGCCGACATCCTGGCGCTTTTCAAGAGCGAGCTGCCCGACTACCACACATCTCTCATCCAGCCGCTGCGCAGCGGTACCGTCGCTGATGGGGAGGAACTGCGACGCACCGCCCACACTCTCAAAGGCGGCGCCGTAAGTGTATGCGCCGAGGAGATTGGTGCCCTGGCCGAGCAGATCGAAAGCACCCTGCGGCGGGGCGAAGGAGTCGATGAGGCGCTGATCGATGCGCTCGAGCAGGCCCTCCGGGACGCCGACCAAGCCCTCGAGGAAGTCGCTGCGGCTGCCTGACCATCGAGGCGCCCCCGTAGAGGCCTCGATCCGAGCCCCGGCGCACCGTCACTCCGGCATCCGAATCGTCGCTCCGGGCACGATGCCGAGGGCCTCGGCCTCCTCGGGGGCGAGTTCCAGAGCAGCATCCACTGGCTCGGGCGGTCGATACCCGCCCTGCCCCGGAGTCATGCGCTCAACCGCCACCACCTCCTGCTCGGCAATCCAAGCGATCACCAGCGGTGCGGCCACATTGTTCATGTGGAAGACCGGCTCGAGCTCATCCGGCCATGTGAACAGGATCCGCTCCGATCGGATCTGCTCCGGGGTCGCGGACTGGAACCCCTGAGCCCGGGTCTCGGGGGTTGCAGCGAGCCGAACGTCGACGGGTTCTCCATCGACGAGGATCGATGCCTGCGGAAACCCCTCCACCCCCACAGCACAGGCCAGGGGCAACAAGGCGGCCAGGACCAGCATCTTTAGGTAGTGCATCGGCCCACCCCAACAAGACCAGTAGCGCGAGCTTGAGATCACAGGGTCTTTCCACCTCAACAACTCGAACGGACACGCAGCATACTCAGGCGGGATTAGCCCCACCGCCCGGCCATCCGGCATCATGACATGACCGGTGCCGGTGGTGGCGGCCATGAGCACGCACCGGCACCAACCAAGCACTCACGGGTTCAGGAAGCGGATGGGACCATGCGCTGCATCCAGATGACCGCCGTTGGCGACGCGGACGTACTGCAACCCGCCGAGGTACCCACCCCGGAGCCGGGCCCCGGACAGGTGCGGGTACGCCTGGCCGCCGCCAGGATCAACCCGGTCGACGCCAAGGTGCGGGCCAACGGCCTCTTCAACCCCGACGCGCAACCGCCGGCAATCCTCGGCTGCGACGGCCGCCGGCGTGGACGTGGTGCTCGACACGGTGGGCGGCCTGACCGGCAAGTTGGTGCTGACGCTGCCCTGACGCTCCGCAGGAGAGCCACCGTCCGATGACACACGACCAGGCAGCGCAGCGCCCCCTGACTGTCCTCGGCGTGGACTGCGCCGTGCAGGCGAAACACGTCGGAATGGCCCTGGGGCGCTGGGACGGCGCACGGCTGTGCGTCGACCGGGTCACCCTGGGTAGCGGGTCGCGCAGTGCCGCGGAGATCGCACAGGAGTGGCTCGCCGATTGCGCGGACGCACCGCTGCTCGCTCTGGATGCACCCCTCGGGTGGCCGCATGCCCTCGGTCAGCAGCTGACGCAGCACCGGGCCGGCGACGCGCTGAGCGCGGACGCCAGCGAACTCTTCAACCGGACGACGGACCGCTTCGTCCACCAGCACATCGGCAAGAAACCCTTGGACGTCGGCGCCGATCGCATCGCGCGAACCGCCCACGCCGCTCTGACATTCGTCGACGCGCTCAGGCACCAGCGCGGCTGGTCTCTGCCGATGCGCTGGAGCCCGGGAGAGCTGCAGCGAAGCGACGCCGATGCGGGCGGCCTCGTCGAGGTCTACCCCGCCGCGACCCTGCAGGCCCACGCCATCCCCGCCAAGGGTTACAAGGGGCGTGACGCCGAGGGGGCCGCGGCGCGCGAGCGGGTGGCTACGGCGGTCGCCGAGGTCCTGGGCGGAGGCTTCGAGGTCCCGCAGCTCGCAACCCGCTCCGACGGCCTCGATGCCGTGCTCTGCCTGCTCGCGGCCCGGGACTTCCTGAACGGTGAGGCCATGCCTCCGCCCACCGTGGACGAACAGCTCAGGCAGGAGGGGTGGATCTGGGTGCGGGCCCCGTCCGGGCCCGGTCGCGCAGTCGCGGTCGAGGAGCGCGCAAAGGCCGACGGCGCGTGAGCGGGCGCCTAGGCCTCTAGCCCATCAACGCCGTGATCGCCTCCTCCAGACGGCGCACCGGGTGGATCTCCATGCCCGCCACCCCGTGGCGCGGGGCGTTCTTGGCCGGGACCACGGCCCGCGTGAATCCGTGCTTCGCCGCCTCGGCCAGGCGCTCCTCGCCGCCGGGCACGGGACGCACCTCGCCGGCCAAGCCGAGCTCCCCGAAGACCACCGAATCCCGCGGCAGCGGCCGGTTGCGCAGGCTCGAGAGCACCGCGGCCAGCGCCGGCAGATCACCGGCCGTCTCCTGGACCCGCACACCGCCAACCACATTGAGGAAGACATCCTCGCCGGCCGTGCTGATTCCGCCGTGGCGCTGCAGCACCGCCAGCAGCAGCGCCAACCGACTGCCGTCCAGGCCCACCGCCACGCGGCGCGGCTGACTCCCGGCCGAGTCGGCCACCAGCGCCTGCACCTCCAGGAGCAGGGGCCGACTCCCCTCTCGGGTCACCAACACCGCGCTGCCCGGCACGTCCTGATCGTGGCGTGACAGGAAGATCGAGGACGGGTTGCGCACCTGGCGCAGGCCGTCCTCGGCCATGGCAAAGACACCGAGCTCGTTGGCGGCACCGAAACGGTTCTTGACCGCCCGCACCACGCGGTAACGGCTGCCCTGATCGCTCTCGAAATAGAGCACCGTGTCCACCATGTGTTCGAGCACCCGTGGCCCGGCCAGGTGGCCCTCCTTGGTGACGTGTCCGACCAGGATCACGGCGGTCCCGGTGGTCTTGGCCAGGCGCACCAGCTGCGCCGCACTCTCCCGCACCTGGGAGACCGACCCCGGCGCCGAGCCGAGGGCCGAGGTGTGGAAGGTCTGCACCGAATCGAGCACCAGCGCCCGCGGCCGGATCCGCTCGGCAGCAGCGACGACCTCCTCGACCGCCGTCTCCGCCATCAGCTTCATGGCATCGTCCGCCACCCCCAGCCGGTGGCCCCGCAGCGCCACCTGCTGCAGCGACTCCTCGCCGGTGGCGTAGAGCGCCGCGTGATCCCGCGACAGCGTCGCCAGCGTCTGCAACAGCAGGGTGGACTTACCGATCCCCGGCTCGCCCCCGATGAGCACCACAGACCCGGGGACAAGTCCGCCGCCGAGCACCCGATCCAGCTCCGCGACGCCGGTCGCCAGCCGCGGCTCCGGCGCCGTCGAGACCTCGGCGAGCGTGGTCACCTCGGCGCCCCGACCCGTGGTCGTGCTGGCCGCCGCAGCCGGCTGGGCGATCTCTTCCAGCGTGTTCCAGGCGCCGCACTCCGGGCACTGCCCAGCCCACTGCGGTTGCTCTGCGCCACAGGCCGAGCAGACAAACCGTCGCCGGGCCCGGGCCATCAGAGCGTCTCCCCGTCCACCGGCTCCCGCCGGACCCGCGGCGGCATCCGACAGAACAGCTCGTAGGCGATGGTCCCGCAGGCACCCGCCACCTCTTCGGCGCGCACTGCTCCTCCCCAGAGGATGGCCGGGTCCCCCTCCGCCACCGGATCGAGGCCACGCAGATCCACCGCCAACATATCCATGGAGATCCGCCCGACCAGCCGGGTCCGCTGGCCGGCCACCTCCACCGGCGTGCCGCTCGGCGCGTGGCGGGGGTACCCGTCTCCGTAGCCGATGGACACCACCCCAACCGGCATCGCCTCCGGACACGACCAGGTCGCCCCGTAGCCGACCGGATCCCCGGCGCGCAGATGGCGCACCGCCACCACTCGCCCCTGGAAGGCCATGGCCGGCTGGAGCGCCGGCTGCTCGTCGCGACCGTCCACGAAGGGCGAGGCCCCGTAGAGCATGATCCCTGGGCGCACCCAGTCGTAATGGCTCGCCGGCCAACCGAGCACACCGGCCGAGTTGGCCGCCGACCGCGGCCCCGGCAAACCGTCACAGGCCGCCTGGAAGGTCTCCAGCTGGCGCTCGGTGGCGGGATCGTCGCGATCATCAGCGCAGGCCAGGTGGGTCAGGAAGCCGATATCGGCCCGAACGCAGGAGGCCTCCGTGAGGCGACGCCAGGCATCCTGAACCTCCTCCGGCGGAAAGCCGAGCCGGTGCATGCCGCTATCGACCTTCAGCCAGACCGTCACCGGCGAGGCCAGCTGCGCCTGTGCCAGCGCCTCCACCTGCCAGTGGGCATGAATGACCAGTTCCAGATCCGCGGCTGCCGCCCGGGCCAGGTCGTCGACCGCGAACGGTCCCTGGAGCAAGACGATCCGCTCCCGGAACCCGGCGGCCCGGAGGGCTTCGGCCTCATCGGCGTCGGTGACGGCGAAGGCCTCGGCGTGGCCGGTCAACGCCCCGGCCACGACGGCCAGGCCGTGGCCGTAGCCGTCGGACTTGATGACCGCCATGATCCGCTGCTGCGGGGCCGCCGCACGGGCGGTCCGGAGATTGGCACGCAGCGCGCTGAGGTTCACCGTGGCCCGCGCCGCCCGACTCACCCCGGGATCCCTCCGCCGTAGACGTCTTCGATGTAGTTCTCGAACCGGGTGTATTCACCCAGGAAGGTGAGCTTGACCGTCCCGATCGGCCCCTGCCGCTGCTTGGCGATGATCAGCTCGGCCACGCCCTTGTCGGGGGTGTCCTCGTTGTAGACCTCATCGCGGTAGATGAACGCGATCAGGTCCGCGTCCTGTTCGATGGCGCCAGAGTTGTGACTGATAATACTGTCTGCCACCCAAGATGCAGGCCCCGGAACCGTCAGGTCGTAGACGTCCTCTTCCCCATCTGGTTCGACAGCGACTAGATGGTCCCAAAATACATCGCTTTCGGACTCCATTACACTTCCGGGCTCGGGCACCGTCCGAGCAATCGCGATGCGGTCTTCATCACGGAGCTCATCAACGCGTTTCCAGCCACTCCCCGTTAGAAGACGGTGCCGCGCCGTTGCACGCAGCAACCTGCCGCTCGCCAGTTGTACGCGATACACCGGGCGCCGACCGACTCGCCAGACCCGCTCGGCCTGCGCGGGCACCAAGCGGTGGCGATCATCAATAGCGATAACTTCTGGCGCGCTCCCGACCAACTCTGAAATGGGTCTCCGCTGTCCATCAGCGAGGAGTACCAGCGTGTCCCCGGTCACGCACTCACGCAGATCCGACATAATCGGCCGCTTGTTCGGCCGCTGTTCCAGCGAGCGGTTGAGCTGCGAAAGGGCGATCACCGGCGTGTTCAGCTCCTTGGCCAGCGCCTTGAGCCCGCGGGAGATCTCCGAGAGCTCGCCGGCGCGGTTCTCGCGGAAGCCGGGGATCTGCATGAGCTGCAGGTAGTCGATGACAATCAACCCGAGCTCGTCGTGCTCGCGCTGCAGGCGCCGCGCACGTGCACGGATCTCCGTCGGGGTCAGCCCCGGTGAATCGTCGATAAAAAGTGGTGCCTCGGCGAGCAGGCTCATGGTCGAGGTCAACCGGGGCCAGTCGTCGTCCTGCAGCTTGCCCGAGCGCACCCGCTGCAGGTGCACGCGCCCAAGCGAGGCCAGCATGCGCATCGCCAAGGCGTCCGCTGGCATCTCCATGGAGAACACGGCCACCGGCTTCTTCAGCTGCATCGCCACGTGCTCGACCATGTTCATCGCCACGGTCGTGTTGTGCACGCACACGTCATTGGCGATGAAGTTGTGGGTCTCGGGAATGGTCAGGTCGTAGACCTGTTTGTGACCCAGCGGCCGAATAGAAGCAATGCGATCCCAGTAGAGATCGCTGCTAGCCAGTTGCCTCAACTCACGAGAACCCAGTGCATCGGCGAACGCTGCCAGACGCTGGCGACTCATGCCGCGCCGATACGCATGGATATTCGACGACGCCACCCCGGCTCGCCGGGCCAATTCAGCCCAGGTCCATTCGCCCCGGGCTCGATCAATGAACTGCCAGATCTCGCACGGGATATGATCGGTATGACTCTGCCGGCGCCGGCCGCGCACCGAGGCCGCCACAGAAGCCAGGCGCTGTTCCTTACCCAGGATGCCGATCTGCTCCGCGAACGTGAGGATCGATTCGGCGTGGGTAATATCCAGTTGCCAGGCTGGCCGTCGGCCGTCTTGGTAGCGCACGGAGCGATGCCGCAGTTTGGCCAGCACCCCGAAGCGCAGCAGCAGATGCTGGATCTGTCGCGCCAGCGCCTCACTAACGGTGGTGTATCCGATCTGCCCCTGGCCGCTGGCTAGGTGCGTAACCCACCCATCCGATGAAAACAGCCGATTGAGGAAACGGGCCAGCTGCTCACGCGGCAACCGGAATACGCAGTCCGGGACGGTCTTTTCATGAGCCGACTTGCCCGCCAACCCAAGCCGATCAAGCCAGGCCTGAAGCGGATTCCGATCGTTGCGCCGGGCCACGGGCTCTGGCCGCAGTTCCCCGACATCGACGCCGAGTTCTCCAGCAAGCAGCCCGACCATCGCGGCATCCGGCACATTCACGCCCTGCCGCCAGTACGTCAGTGTTGCCGGGGCGACCCCGAGGTTTCGGGCGATAGCCCGACCCGTGAGCGGCGACCGTCGAATCAGGGCGTCGACAAGCGACGCAAAGCTGGACCGGGCCGCTGCGCGTGCCTGCGCGGCACCGACCACGACCCAACTCTGCGTCCGGCGACTGGCCCGGATCGGCTTCGCCTCAACGCCGCCAAAGGCGTCCACGGCTTCCAGGAAGTCGGCGGTCATCGCCTCTTGACCACTGGTCAACCGGGGCGGAGAACCGGTCAACCCGCCATCGCCAATCAGGTGCCCAAGCAGCCGGACCTCGCAGTCGCGTATCGGCTCCTGCCCAAAGACGGGCAGTTGACGGGGCACACCGATGGCGTCGCCCTCGGCAAGATCCTCGAGCCGCTGCCAGCCGTGGACCGTCAGAAACGGGTGGGTCAGGGTGGTCTCGATCCGCCGCCCGAGCCGTGTCGTCACCTCGAACACCGGCTTGTGGCCGTCATCGACATAATCACAGGGCTCGGTCCAGGTCAGTCGCCAGTCGGCCCCCACCGTCGCCAGGTGGGCTCGCCGCTCACGGACAATCTGCTCGATGGTCTTCACGCCACCATCGGCCTGGACAATCTCGGCGTCGTACGCGAGGCACTTCCCCATGGACGGACGCCCGGCGACGATGACGAGATCGCCGTCCTGCAGGCCGGAGGTCATGTGGTCGAGGTCGTCGAAACCGGTCGCCAGCCCGGTGACGGCCTCCTGGGTGTGGTAGAGGGTGTCGATGCGGTCGATGACCTGCGGCATGAGCTGCCGCATGCCGACAAAGCCCTGCCGATTCCGGCCGGTCTGCTCGGCGATCTGGAAGATGGTCTGCTCGGCGTAGTCGAGCAGGTCCTCGCTGTTACGGCCCTGGGGTCGGAAAGCCGCCTCGGCGACATCCGAGCCGGCCCGGATCAGCTGCCGGAGAACCGAGCGCTCGCGGACGATGTCCGCATAGGCGCGGATGTTAGCCGCCGATGGGGTCTCGCGGGCGATCCCGCCGAGGTAACTGAGGCCACCGGCCTCCTCAAGCTTGCCCTGCTGGCGCAGCCACCCGGAGAGGGTGACCACATCCATCGGGTGATTCCCCTCCGCGAGCTCGCCCATGGCCCGATAGACCAGGCGATGCTCGCGGCGGTAGAAATCCTCCTCATGGAGACGGTCGGCAACCTGGTCCCAGGCGGCGTTGTCGAGCATCAGCCCGCCCAGCACCGCCTGTTCGGCCTCCAGGTCGTGCGGCGGGACCTTCAGGGCCTCGGAGTCCGAGGCGGATCCGTCACCCTGCACCGTCTCCTCCCCGGGTCAGCCCCGGCTAGTGATCAGGACGCGTCGCCCTCGACCACGACCTTCACCGTGCCCTCGACATCGGTGTAGAGGGACACCTGCACGTCGTACTCGCCGGCCACCCGGATCGGCCCCTCGGGCATGCGCACCTCGCGGCGGGCCAGCTCGACACCGGCCTGCTCGGCGGCCTCGGCGATGTCCGCCGGCCCCACCGAGCCGAACAGCTTGCCCTGCTCGCCGACCTTCGCCTTGATGGTCAGGGTCAGCTCCTGCAGCTGCTCCAGGCGGGCCTGGGCGGCCTGCTCGGCCTCGCGGGCGGCCTTCTCGAGCTCGGCACGACGCTCTTCGAAGTAGCGGATGTTCTCCTCGGTGGCCATCTTGGCCTTGCCGTAGGGCAGCAGGTAGTTGCGGCCGTAGCCCGGACGCACCCGGACGCGATCACCCAGGTTCCCCAGGTTCGACACCTTTTCCAACAGAATCAGTTCCATGCCTTGCACCTCGATCTTTCGTATACGGTTGCGGCGGCGCTACTGCGAGGACGCCCCGCCGCCAAGTCGTCGCCGCCACTGAAACAGCGCATCGCCGATGCCCACCAGCGCCAGGGGGCGGAACAGCAGCGGTGCCAGCAGGTACACCGGCACCAGCCAGCCAACGCTCAGCCCCCGCGCCGCGACCATGGCGTGGCTAAAGGCGATGGCCTGGACCACGAAGGCCACGCCGGTCACCAGCGCCAGATCGGTGATCAGGCCCGGACCGGCGAACAGCCCACCGAGCCAGAGCACCAGGGCGACCAGCGCCGCCTCGCGCCCCAGGTCCAGGCTGTGAAACTCCGCGCGCAGACCGCCCGGATTGTACATCAGCGCCTGCAGCCCCCGGCCGATCAGCAGCCCGGCGAGGACGACGAGCATCAGGTTCATCGCCCACAGCCCGGTCATCACCGGCAGCAGCTCCTCCTGCAGGAGCGTGCCGCCCTCGGCGCCGAGTTCGCCCTCGGCCCCGGTCACGGCCAGGAAGGCCTCGACCACCGACTGCCAGTAGGCCGCCGGATCGGGCACCACCAGGTGGAACCCCACCACTGTCGCTGCGCCCAGGGCCATCCACAGCAGCAGCGTCAACGGCAGCGAGACACTGCGGCGCAGCACCTCGGCCAGCAGAAGCACCGGCACCCACTGCTCGAGGATGAGCCGCAACGCCGGCTCACCGGTGCCCAGCGCCGCGAACATCAGGGCGAACAGCGCCGCCCCCGCCATGGCGCCGACCACCACGCCCTGCCGAAGCCCGTCGCGCAGGGTCACCAGCGCCAGGGCGCCGGCGGCCAGCACGGAGAGCAGCGGCAGCAGGGCCGCCGCCACCATGACCGTCGCGGCCTGGAACGGCCCGCGCAGGATGAAGGCGGCGAACGCCTTCACGGCCCCGACTTAGTGGCGGTCCGTGTACGGCAGGAGCGCCAGGTAGCGGGCGCGCTTGATCGCCCGCGCCAGCTGCCGCTGGTAGCGCGCACTCGTGCCGGTGATCCGGCTCGGCACGATCTTGCCGGTATCGGTGATGTAGTTCTTCAGCGTGTTGAGATCCTTGTAATCGATCTCCTTCACGCCCTCGGCGGTGAACTTGCAGTACTTACGGCGCCGGAAGAAACGTCCCATGGTCAAGCTCCTCGTTGATCGTCGATGTCGGTAGACGCGCGGCGCGGGTTACTCCGCGTCTTCGGACTCCTTGCGGTCCTCGCGCTTCTCGTTGCCCTTGGCCAGCGGCGACGGCTCAGTGACCGCCTCGTCGCGGCTCAGCACCATGTTGCGGATGACCGCGTCATTGAAGCGGAAGGCCGAGGTGAGCTCGTCCAGCTCGTCCTTGCCGCACTCGACGTTCATCAGCACGTAGTGGGCCTTGATCAGCTTGTTGATCGGGTAGGCCAGCTGCCGACGACCCCAGTCCTCGAGGCGGTGCACGGTGCCGCCGCTGGACTCGACGATGCTGCGGTAGCGCTCGACCATGGCGGGAACCTGGTCGCTCTGGTCCGGGTGGACCATGAAGACAATCTCGTAGTGTCGCATCCGTTACTCCTTACGGTTATTCGAGCCACAGGCTCAAACAGCCTCCACCCCCACGGATGTGAGGCAAGGTTGCACCTTGGGTTAAGCGGGCAAGTCTACCCGAGATCGCCACCCTGTGGAAAGCGCTGGCGGACCGCCTCGAACAGCAGAACGCCGGCCGCCACGGAGACATTGAGGCTCTCCATCGACCCCGGCATCGGGATCGCGACCCGTTCGTCGCAGCGCTCCCGGGTCAACCGCCGCAGGCCCTCACCCTCGCCGCCGAGGACCAGGGCCAGCGGCCCGCGCAGATCCACCTCGTAGCAGCTCTTCTCGGCCTCGCCGGCGGCGCCCACCACGTGGACCCCGGCGTCGCGCAGCTGCTGCAGGGTGCGGGCGAGATTCGTCACCTGGAAGAACGGGATGCGTTGCACCGCCCCGGCAGCTGTCTTGTGAACCGCCGGACTCAGCGCTGCCGCCCGATCCCGGGGGGCCACCACCCCGTGGGCACCGGCCGCGGCGGCACTGCGCATGCACGCACCGAGGTTGTGCGGATCCTGCACCCGATCCAGGACCAGCAGCAGCGGTTCGGGCTCAGCGTCCACCAGGTCCGCCAGCTCGCCCTCGCCGCGGGCCGGGGTCCCGCTGTAGCGCAGGACGATGCCCTGGTGGTTACCGCCCTCGGCCATCTGATCGAGAACCCGCCGATGGACCCGTTCGACGGTCACGCCCTGACGACCGAGTTTGTCGAGCAGGCGCTCCAGCCGGGCGTCCCGCCGGCCGTGCTCCACCCAGACCGCCTCCACGCCGGCCGGGTCGTAGGCGGCGGCCTCACGCGCAGCGTGCTGACCGTAGACCAGCGCGGCGGGATCCGCGGGGTCGGCGGGAGCCGGCCTGGCGCCCCGCCCCCGGCGTCGCTTGTTCTGCGCCATGGTCGTTAGCTGCTGTCGCCGCCGGCGCTACTGCTGCTGCGCCGACGACCGGAGCGCCGGCTTCGGCGCCGCCCCTTGCTGGCGCCGCCATCCTGCGCTTCGGCCGTCGGCTCCGCCGACTCCTCGGCTGCTTCGGCCGGCTTGCCCTTGCCGTCACCGGAGGGGCCGGATCCGGATGGAGCGGCCTTGCCCCGGCCGCTTTTCGCGCGCCCCCCGGAGGCCCCTTGGCGCGCCGCAGACTGCTTGCCGCCGGAGCGCTCCGAACGGGCCTTGCCGCCCTGACCGCTCTTGCCACCCTTGCCACGCTTGCGGCTGCCGTCCAGCGGTTCACCGTCGGCATCCACCGGATGGGCGACCACCTCGAGGTCGATCTTGCGATCGTCCTTGTCGACGCGCCCCACGCGGACCCGGACCCGGTCACTGAGCCGGTACTCCTTGCCGGTGCGGTCGCCGACCAGCCGATGCCCCACCGAATCGAAGTGGAAGAAGTCACTCTCCAGGTTAGTGATGTGCACCAGGCCGTCCACGTAGACCCCCTCCAGCGAGACGAACAGCCCGAAGGAGGTCACCGCCGCGATCACCCCGGTGAACTCATCCCCCAGGTGGTCCGAGAGGTACTCGCACTTGAGCGTCATCTCGGCATCGCGAGTCGCCTCGTCGGCCCGGCGCTCCGCCATCGAGCAGTGCTCGCCGAGGGTGACCAGGTCGTTGTGGGTCATCGGGAAGCTACGCCCCCGGTGGCCATCAATCACGTGGCCGATCCCTCGGTGGATCACCAGATCCGGATAACGACGGATGGGCGAGGTGAAGTGGGTATACGCCTCCAGCGCCAGCCCGAAGTGACCCGCATTATCGGGGCGATACTCGGCCGCCTGCATCGAGCGCAGCAGCACCGTCTCAATCAGGTGGCGATCCGGGCGCTCGCGGGCCTGCTCCATGATCCGGCCATAATCCTTGCCGGTGGGCTCATCACCGCCGCCGAGTTCCAGCCCGGCCTGGGCGAGGAACTCCTTGAGCTGCTCGAGCTTCTGCTCACCGGGGCGCTCGTGGACCCGATAGAGCGACGGCACCTTGTTCTTGAGCAGGAACTTGGCCGTGCAGACGTTGGCAGCGATCATGCATTCTTCCACGACCTTGTGGAAGTCGTTGCGCTCGGTGGGCTCGACGGCCACCACACGCCCCTCGTCATCGAAGCGCATCTCGGTCTCGGTGGTGTCGAAGTCGATGGCCCCCCGCTCGTCGCGGGCCTTGCGCAGCGTCTTGTAGAGGCCGTGCAGGTTCTCCAGGTGGCGCACCACCTCGTCGCCGATGGCCGATCGCACCTTGCGGTCGCCGTCGACCACGGCCGCCGCGGCCTGTTCGTAGGTCAGCCGCGCCGCCGACTGGATCACCGCGCGGTAGAAGCGCGAGCGCAGCACCTTGCCGTTGCCCTGCAAGAGCATGTCGCAGACCATGGCCAGTCGATCGACCTTGGGGTTCAGCGAGCACAGCCCGTTGGACAGGGCCTCGGGCAGCATCGGCACCACCGAACGCGGGAAGTAGACCGAGTTGCCCCGCAGGCGCGCCTCCTGATCCAGCGCCGTGCCGGGGCGCACGTAGTGCGAGACGTCGGCGATGGCCACCACCAGGCGCCAGCCCTTGGCGGTGGGCTCGCAATAGAGCGCGTCGTCGAAGTCCTTGGCGTCGGCACCGTCGATGGTCACCAGCGGCAGCCGGCGCAGATCGGTGCGCCCTTCCTTGTCGGCCTCCGGGACCTCCTCACCGAAGGCCGCAACCTCTTTCTCCACCTCAGCGGGCCAATCCATGGGGATGCCGTGGATCCGCGCCGCCACCATGTCCTCTTCGCCGACATGGATCGTGCGCCCGAGCACCTGGATGATCCGGCCGATGGGCTGGCGACGCTCGTTGGGCTGGGCGAGGATCTCGGCCACCGCCAGCTCACCGTCCTCGGCACCGCCGCGCCCGTCCGGCGCAAGCAGGACGTCCTGCTGCAGCCGCTTGTTCTCCGGCACCAGGAACCCGACCCCGTGCTCCTCAAAGAACCGCCCGGTGATCTGCCGGTTGCCGCGCTCGAGGATCTCGACCAGCTCACCCTGCGGGGTACCGTGCTCGTCGCGGCCGGTGATGCGTGCTACAGCGCGATCGCCGTGGAGCAGGCAGCGCATCTGACGCGGCGACAGGGCCAACCGGTCGCCCGTGCCATCGGGCAGAAGGAAGCCGGAGCCGTCCGGGCGGCCCATGACTCGACCGCGGACCAGTTCGCTGTGATCGACGACCAGGTACCCGCGGCGGCGGTTGCGCACCAGCTGCCCGTCGCGCTCCATGGCGCGCAGCCGGCGACGCAGCGCCTCGTGATGCTCCGGGCTCTCCAGCCCCAGGGCGTCGGCGATCTCGCGCCGGCCCAGCGGGCGCCGATGGGCAGCGAGGAGTTCCAGCAGATACTCCCGGCTGGGGATGGGGTTGTCGTACTTCGCTTGTTCGCGCTCCTGATAAGGATCGCGTTTCGGGGGACTTTTCTTGGTTTGCTTCGCCATTGTGACTTCCTTAGATTCGTGCCCAGAGGATACGCCAGCGGAGAGGGCCTCCACAAAGGATTCCGGACGCTTGGCGATGCCACCCCCCTGTTGACACCTGCCCCGGGGCCCCGTTAGAGTTTCGCGCACTCGCTGACGAGGCATTCAGCGGGCATGCCGAGGTGGCGAAATTGGTAGACGCGCTAGCTTCAGGTGCTAGTGGGGGAAACCCCGTGGAGGTTCGAGTCCTCTCCTCGGCACCAATTTCCCCAGTCTTCTGGGCCTACGGCTCGGAAGCGAAAACCCCCGGGAGGCCTCCTCTCGGGGGTTTTTTTATGGGCGACGGTTCGCCTCTCTCTTTTGGATACGGATCAAGACACCCCGCCACCGCCGACCGGCGCGGGGCCAGCCGGCGGGGCGGGAGCCGGCAGCGGCGGACGCCGCCTTCCTTTTAAAAGGGGCTCTGGCGGACGATGGTCTCGTTGCGGTCGGGCCCAGTAGAGATCATGGCGACCGGCACGCCCACCAACTCCTCGATACGACCCAAATAGGCGCGGGCGTTCTCCGGCAGATCCTCGTAGCGCTCGATGCCCGAGGTGCTCTCTGCCCAGCCAGGCATGTCCTCGTAGACCGGCTCGCACTCGGACAGGGTCTCGACCTCCGACGGCAGGGTCTCGCAGAGCTCGCCCTGGCAGCGGTAGCCGACGCACAGGCGCAGGGTCTCCAGGCCGTCGAGCACGTCCAGCTTGGTGATGCACAGCCCGCTGAGGCTGTTGATCTGCGCCGCCCGGCGCGTGGCCACGGCGTCGAACCACCCGCAGCGCCGCTGCCGGCCGGTGGTGGCCCCGAACTCGTGGCCCCGCTCGCCCAAGTGCATGCCCATCTCGTCGTCGAAATCGAGCTCGGTCGGGAACGGCCCCTGCCCCACCCGCGTGGTGTACGCCTTGGTGATCCCCAGGATGTAGTCCAGAGTGCGCGGCCCAACCCCGGTACCGGCGGCCGCCGCCCCGGCGCAGGTGTTCGAAGAGGTCACGAACGGATAGGTGCCGTGATCGATGTCGAGCAGCGTCCCCTGCGCCCCCTCGAAGAGGATGTTGCGCCCGGTGCGCATCTCGGCGGTCAGCAGCGCGCCGACGTCGGCGGTCAGCGGCCGCAGTTCCTCGCCGTGGGCCAGCGCCTGATCGAGGACTTCCTGGAAGTCCATGGTCGGGGCACCGAAGTAGTGCTTGAGCACGAAGTTGTGGTAGTCGAGCAGCTCGCCGAGCTTCTGCGCCAGACGCTCACGGTGGAACAGGTCCGAGAGCCGGACGCCGCGCCGGGCCACCTTGTCCTCATAGGCCGGGCCGATGCCGCGACCGGTGGTGCCGATGGCCGCCTTGCCCTTGGCCTTTTCCCGGGCGTGATCCAGCGCCACGTGGCAGGGCAGGATCAGCGGGCAGGAGGGACTGATGCGCAGCCGCTCCCGGGCCGGAACGCCGCGGGCCTCCAGCTCACGGATCTCCTCGAGCAGCGCCTCGGCGGAGAGGACCACGCCGTTGCCGATCACGCAGGTGGCGTCCTCGCGCAGGATGCCGGACGGGATCAGGTGCAGCACCGTCTGCTCGCCGTCGATGACCAGGGTATGCCCCGCGTTGTGCCCGCCCTGAAAGCGCGCCACCACCCCGGCGTTCTCGGTCAGCCAGTCGACGATCTTGCCCTTGCCTTCGTCGCCCCACTGCGTACCGACTACGACCACATTGGTGCCCATACTCACTCCGTATCCAGTTCCCAGGTGCCGTTGCGCTCGACCAGGCGCCGATCGCAACCGTGGTTGTCCTGCTCATCCCCCGGCAGCTGCCAGACCACCCGCTCGCCGGCGCGGCGCAGCTCGGCCACGCGCGCATGCAGCGCCGGGTCGTCACGCCACGGGGCCAGCACCCCGCCGGCCGCCGGGCCCTCGACGCCGTGCCCAAGGGTCAGCAGCGCCTTGAGGTCAGCGCTATAGCCGGTGGCCGGCCGCGGGCGCCCGAACGCCTGGCCGATGCCGTCGTAGCGCCCGCCGCGGGCCAGCTCCTGCCCGTAGCCCGGGGTGTAGGCCGCGAACACCAGGCCGGTGTGGTAGCGGTAGCCGCGCAGCTCGCCCAGATCCAGGTGCAGCGGCAGCTCCGGCTCGCGACGGGCCAGGCTGTCGGCCACCGTCCGAAGCTGCTCCAGCGCCTCGGCCACCGCTGGCCCGGCCCAGCCGAGGACGGTCTGCGCCCGGTCGAGGATCTCCACCCCGCCGTGCAGTCCGGCCAACGCCGAGAGCCGCTCGGCCTGCGCGGTCTCCACGCCGGCCTCGGCCAGCACCGCGGCGATCTCATCACCCGCCTTGCGCTGCAGGGCGTCGAGTAGCGCCTCTTCCGCTGCGGGCCCCAGGCCGAGGTCCTCGAGCAGCGCCTCGAAGATCCCCACGTGGCCCACATCCAGGTGCAGCCGCTCCACCCCGGCGGCACGCAGGGTGGCGAGCATCAGCGAGATGACCTCGAGATCACTCTCCACCCCGGCGTGGCCGTAGAGTTCCGCGCCCAGCTGCACGGCGTTGCGGCTGCCGGCCGGCCCCTCGGCCCGGGCCTGCAGCGTGCTGCCGATGTAACACAACCGGGTAATGCCCTTGCGACGCAGCTGATGGGCGTCGACGCGCGCCGCCTGCGGGGTGATGTCCGGGCGCACCCCCAGGGTCCGCCCGGAGAGCTGATCGGTGACCTTGAAGGTCTGCACATCCAGATCCCGGCCGGTGCCGGTCAGCAGAGCCTCCAGATACTCAATGAAAGGGGGCATGATCAGCTCATACCCCCAGGAATCGAACAGATCCAGCAGCCGACGGCGCAACGCCTCGGCCTGTGCAGCCTCCGGCGGCAACAACTCGTCGACGCCGTCGGGCAGCATCCACCGTGCCTTGCGATCCATTAACCTCGCACCCAATAGAGCAGCAGAACGCCGATCCCCATGGACAGGAGACCGACGGTCCGCAGGCTTCGATCATCCATCTCGGCGGCCTGCAGGAAAACCCGGCGCAGAGCGCCGGGGTTCGCTGCAGGTAGTACACCCTCGATCACCAGCAGGAGGGCGATCGCGGTGAGCAGGTCACCCATCTCCACGAGGATCCCCCCCCCCTCTGTCGGTTAGTCCTGATCGGGGGAACCGACCTCGCCGTTGAGCCCCGGCAGCTGCTCACCGCCGTCGAAGAAGCGGAAGAACTGCGAATCCGGCGACAGGACGAACAGGTCGTCGTCACCCTGGAAGGACTCGCGGTAGGCCCTCAGGCTGCGCTGGAAGGCGAAGAAGTCCGACTCCTGCCCGTAGGCGCTGGCGTAGATCTCCGCCGCCGTGGCATCACCCTCACCACGCAGGGACTCACCGTCCCGGTACGCCTCGGCGAGGAGGACCGTGCGCTGACGGTCGGCATCGGCGCGGATGCGCTCACCGGCCTCCTCACCGCGGGCACGGATCTCGCGGGCGACCCGCTCACGATCCGCCACCATGCGATCGAAGATGGAGTCGGTGACGTCTTCGGGCAGATCGATGCGCTTGAGGCGCACATCGAGCACCTCCAGGCCCAGGCTCTGCGCCGCCTCGGCGGTGGTCACCCGCAGGATGTCCATGATCTGCACGCGCTCACCGGAGATGATGTCCTGCACCGTACGCTTACCGAACTCGGCGCGCAGGGCGTCGCGGATGATCTCGCGCAGACGCTGGTTAGCCCGCTCCGGCTCACCGCGGACCGTGGTGTAGTAACGCTCGGCGTCGTCCACCCGCCACTTTACGAAGGAGTCGACGATGAGGTTCTTCTGCTCGACCGTCAGGAAACGCTCCGGCTCCTCGTCCAGGTTCTGCACCCGAGCGTCGAACTTGCGGACGTTGTTGACGAACGGCGTCTTGAAGTGCAGCCCCGGATCGAAATCCGCCTTAATGATCTCACCGAGCCGGAACTTCAGTGCCACCTCCTTTTCGGAGACGGTGAACACCGAGAAGTAGCCGAGAATCGCGGCCACCACCAGCAGGGGCAACACGACGTTCTTCAGGATTCGCATCAGCGCGTCCCCCTATCACGGAGCGCCTCTCGTGCTCGCTGGGTCGGCGAGATGGCGTCCCGTTCCTGCGGTACATCGATATTGGTCTCGCCAGAGAGCGCCGTGGTGCTCCCCCGACGATCCATGAGCTTGTCGAGCGGCAGGTACATCAGCGACTGGCTGGACTCCGAGTCGAGCATCACCTTGGGCACCCGGCCCAGGATCTCCTCCATAGTCTCCAGGTAGATGCGCTGACGCATCAGCTGCGGGTCGGCCCGGTACTGCGGCACCAGCGCCTCGAAGCGGGCGGCGTCACCCTCGGCCTGGGCGATGACCTGCTCGCGGTAACCGTCTGCTTCCTCGAGAATGCGCGCCGCCTGGCCCTGGGCCCGCGGGATCAACTCGTTGGCGTAGGCCTGGGCCCGGTTGATGGTGCGCTGCTCGTCCTCGCGGGCGCGGATGGCATCCTCGAAGGCCGGCTGTACCGGCTCCGGGGGCTGGATATCCTGGACCGCCACCTGCACCACCGACAGACCCGTGCGGTAGTCATCCATCACTTCCTGGAGCAGCCGTCCGGTTTCCTGGGCCACCTCGGTCCGCCCCTCGGTCAGCACGTACTGAAGCTCGCGCTTGCCGATGATCTCGCGCACCGCGCTCTCGGTGACCTGCTTGAGGGTCTGCTCCGGCATGCGGAAGTTGAACAGGTAGAGGAACGGATCGCTGACCTCGTACTGCGCCGCGATCCGCACATCGACGATGTTCTCGTCGCGGGTAATCATCAACGCCTCGGCAGAAACCGGCCGGGCACGATTCTGCATCGACTCGTAGCCGACCTCGGCGATGCGCCGCTGCTCGACGTTGACCCGCTCGACCTGGCCGATGGGCCGCGGCCAGTGCCAGTGCGGCCCGGGCTCCGTGGTATCCGAGTGGCGACCGAAGGTCAGCTCCACCCCGCGCCAGCCCTGGTCGACGATGTAGATCCCGGAGAGCATCCAGACCACGAAGGCACCCAGGGCCAAGAGGCTGATGCCGGTCGCCCCGGGGCCGCGGGAGGGCCCACTGGGCATGCGCCCACCGAACAGGCCCTGCACCTGCGCACGCAGCTTACGGAAGACCTCATCCAGATCGGGCGGCCCCCCACTGCCGCCTCCTTTGGGGCCACCGCCCCAGGGGTCGCGGCTGCCGCCGCCGGGCTCATTCCACGCCATTCAGGACTCCGTATGTGACTAAGACGATCTGCCGTCGATCGAACGGTCCGATTCTAGGGAGCTGCCCCGCCAACCGCAACCGAAGTCAGGCCGGGACAACCTCTCCACGCGGGAGCCCCTCGCGTACATGGAGCCGTTCCAGCTCGTGTACGGGGAGCTCCACCTCCAGGGCAAGCTGGCCATCCTCGGCGCAGTGCTCTTCGATGACACACCCCAGCCGGAACAGCTGGGCGCGCAAGCGCCCCTGGTCCGGCCGCAGGTGCACTCGGCGACGGATGCGCTCCGGGCCGAGTCGCTCGGCCACGGCCTCCAGCAGGGTCTCGACCCCTTCGCCGGTCGCCGCGGAGATCCGGACGCCGGTCACCAGGCCCTCGTCATCCTCGATCCGTCCCGGCGCAAGGGCGCAGGTATCCACCTTGTTGTAGACGCGCAGGGTGGGCACTGCGTCAGCGCCGAGTTCGGCGAGGACCGCCTCCACCTGCTCGATCTGGTGCTCACGCTCCTCGGCCCCGGCATCGATGACGTGCAGGAGCAGATCGGCGTCGGTCACCTCTTCGAGGGTGGAACGAAAGGCGGCCACGAGGTCGTGGGGCAACCGGCTGATGAAGCCCACGGTATCCGAGACCACCGCCGCTGAGCCGCGGGCCAGATCCACGCGGCGCCAGGACGGGTCGAGGGTGGCGAACAGCCGATCCTCGGCCCGGCGCTGCGAGCCGGTGACGTGGTTGAACAACGTGGACTTGCCGGCGTTGGTGTAGCCGACCAGCGAGACCACGGGCAGCTCGCGCTTGCGCCGCGCCTTGCGGCCCTGTTCGCGCGTGCGGCGCACCTTGGCCAGGCGCCGCTCAATCTGCTGGATGCGTCCGCCGATCAGCCGGCGGTCCATCTCCAGCTGCTTCTCGCCCGGGCCGCGCAGACCGATGCCGCCCTTCTGCCGCTCCAGGTGGGACCAGCCACGCACCAGGCGGCTGGCAACGTGCTTGAGCTGGGCCAGTTCCACCTGGAGCCGGCCTTCGAAGGTCCGCGCCCGCTGGGCGAAGATATCCAAGATCAGACCGGTGCGGTCGAGGACCCGGCAGCCCAGGTCGGTCTCCAGGTTGCGCTCCTGAGCGGCGGACAGGGGCTGATCCACCAGCACCAGGGCAGCCTCCAGCTCGCGCACCCAATCGGCCAGTTCGGCCACCTTGCCGCGGCCGATGAAGGTGCGCGGGTCCGGGGTGTCGCGACGATGCCGGAAGCGGCCCACCACCTCGGCCCCGGCCGAGTCACCCAGCGCCTCAAACTCTTCCGCGGCGTCGAGGGCGTCGCCGGGAAGCCGGACATGCAGAACCACGGCCCGCTCACCGCCGGATGGCCGGGCGAACAGGTCCGCCGGACCGCTACCGATGCGCTGTTCAGTTATTGCTCTCCTCCTCGCCGACAATCGATTCGGCGGATGCCTCTTCGCCCTGCTGCGGCAGGCGCACGCGCCGTGCCGGGACGATGGTCGAGATGGCGTGCTTGTACACCATCTGGTTCACGTTGTTGCGCAGCAGCACCACGAACTGGTCGAAGGATTCGATCTGTCCCTGGAGCTTGATGCCGTTGACCAGGTAGATCGAGACCGGGACCTTCTCTTTGCGCAACGTATTGAGAAAGGGTTCCTGCAGTGACTGCCCCTTCGCCATGGCGCATCGCCCCCAAGATTGTTGTTGTTATGGACCCGCGAACCCCGCCGGAGGGGCGCTACTCGACGCCTACGAGTGTATCACACGCCCCCGAGGGCCCCGGTGACGTAACTGTGAACCTGCGCCTCCAGCCGGTCGTCCGCCGTGAACCGGACCCCGTCGGTCTGCCCGCGCAGCCAGGTGATCTGCCGCTTGGCGTACTGCCGCGTGGCGCGCAGGCCGCGACGGATCATGGTGCGGTAATCGCAGGCGCCTTCGAGGTAGTGCCAGATCTGTCTGTATCCGACCGCTCGCACCGCCGGGAGTTCCTCGCTGAGATCGCCTCGGCGGTGCAGCGCCACCACCTCGCCCACCAGGCCGGCGGCCAGCATGGCCCGAAAGCGCGCCTCGATACGCCGGTGCAGCCAGGCACGCTCCGGCGGCTCGAGGATGATCTTCAACGGCATCTCGGTCAGTCCCGGCTGCCCGGGCTCACGCTGGACCTGGCTCAGTGGCCGCCCGGTCAGCCGGTGCACCTCCAGCGCCCGCTGAATGCGCTGACTGTCGTTGGGATGCAGCCGCGCAGCACTCTCCGGGTCCACCGCCTGCAGCCGGCGGTGCAGCGCCTGAACGCCGTAGGCCGCCTCCTCCGCCTCCAACTCGGCACGGACCTGCGCGTCCGCCGCCGGCATCGGCGAGAGGCCGTGCTGCAGCGCCTGGAAGTAGAGCCCGGTGCCACCGACGAGCACCGGCAGCCGCCCCCGGCTGCGGATGGCGGCGATGGCCGCCTGGGCGTCCCGGGCAAACTCGGCTGCTGAGTAGCGCTCGGCCGGATCGCGGATATCGATCAGGTGGTGGGGACAGCGGGCACGCACCGCCGGGGACGGCTTGGCGGTGCCGATATCCAGGCCGCGATAGATCTGCGCCGAGTCGACGCTGACGATCTCACCGCCCAGCCGCTCGGCCAGGGACAGGGCCAGTTCGCTCTTGCCCACCGCGGTGGGCCCCATGATGCAGAGCACCGGCGCCGTCATCACCGCCCCCGCATGAACAGCCGGGCCAGCGCCTCGTCGTCGAGCACGGTGTAGGTCGGCCGCCCGTGGTTGCACTGCGCCGCCCGCGGGGTGCGCTCGATATCCCGCAGCAGGGCGTCCATCTCGGCGCGCTCCAGACGCCGTCCGGCGCGGACCGACCCGTGGCAGGCCATCTGCGCCAGCAGCGCGTGGACCCGGTCCTCGACCCGCCCACCGGTCCCCTCGGACTCCAGCGCCGCCACCGCGTCGCGGACCAGGGCCGCGGCGTCGGCCTCGGCGAGCAGCGCCGGTACTCGGTGAACACGCACCGACTCGGGGCCGGCGCGGTCCACCTCCAGACCCGCCCGGGCCAGCGTAGCCGCGTGCAGCTCCACCCGCTCGGCCTCCGCCGGGGTCACCGGCACACTCACCGGCACCAGCAACGACTGCGTGGCGATCCCCGACGCCACCAGCTGCGCCTTCATCCGCTCGTAGACCACCCGCTCGTGGGCGGCGTGCATGTCCACCACCACCAGCCCCCGCTGCGACTCGGCCAGAATATAGGCGTCGCGGATCTGCCCGACGGCGTAGCCGAGCTCCGGGGTCGCCTCACTCTCCCGGTCCCGGGTCTGCGACGGCCCGGGGGATCCGGCAATGGCCGACGACGCCCCTTCAGCCGCGCCGCCAGGGCCCTCGGCAGCGGCGTCGGCGCCCCCATAGAGCTGCCGCGCCTCGGCCAGCGGCAGCCCCAGCTCCGCCGTGCCGCCGAGCCCTTCGGAGGCCGGCCCCGTCCGCTCGGCCGCCGCCGGTTGCCCGGGGCCGGTCGGCGCGCCCGACGGCGGCCGCTCCGCCGCAGGCGGTGCCGCGGCACCGGCCGGCTCGGCGGTGGCCAGGGCGTCGGCGATGCGCCGGGCGAGGAAGTCGTGCACCGTCCGCCCGTCGCGAAAACGCACCTCATGCTTCATGGGGTGGACGTTGACATCCACCCGAGCCGGATCCATCTCCAGAAAGAGGACGTAGGCCGGGTAGTGATCGCGGTAGAGGCAGTCGCTGTAAGCCTGGCGGATGCCGTGGGCCGCCCCCCGGTCGCGCACCAGCCGGCCGTTGACGAACAAGTACTGAAGATCCCCCTGGCGCCGCGCCGCCGTAGGCAGCCCCAGCCAGCCCCGCAGCTGCAGCCCGGCCCCCTCCAACTCCACCGCCAGGGCGTGATCGGCAAAGGCACGACCGAGCAGCTCCGCCAGACGCTCGTGCCGCTCCGTCTCGCTCTCCGCCCGGGGCACCGACCAGAGCCGCCGCCCCTGATGGACGAGCGAGAAACCGACGTCGAAGCGGCTCAGCGCCAGCCGGCGCAACGCCTCCTGGACGTGGTAGAGCTCGGTGCGCTCGGTGCGCAGGAACTTGCGACGCCCTGGCGTGTTGTAGAACAGGTCGTCGACGGTGACCGTGGTCCCCGGGGGGTGAGCCACCGGTTCCGGCGCACCCAGTGCGCCGCCGTCACAGCGCAGCTGATGGCCCAGCTCCGCCTCGGCGGTGCGCGAGGCCAGCGTCAGCCGCGAAACGGCAGCGATGCTCGGCAGGGCCTCCCCCCGGAACCCCAGACTGGCGATGCGCTCCAGCTCCTCGAGGCCGGTGAGCTTGCTGGTGGCGTGCCGGCGCAGCGCCAACTCCAGCTCCTCGGGCGGGATGCCGTCGCCGTCATCGGCGATGCGGATACGCTGCTTGCCGCCGCGCTCAATCTGCACCTCGACACGCCCGGCGCCAGCGTCGAGGCTATTCTCCACCAGTTCCTTGACCACCGAACCGGGGCGCTCGACCACCTCGCCAGCGGCGATCTGGTCGATCAGGTTATCCGGCAGGGGACGAATACCGCGCGTCGTCATGCGCGCATTCTAAGGGATGATCAGGGTGCTGCCAGCACGGATGCCATCCCCGGAGAGGTCATTGACCTCGCGCAGACGCTCGGTGCTGACCTGGTACTGCTGGGCGATCACCGAGAGATTCTCGCCCCGCTGAACCTCGTGCTCGCGCTGCCCGTTCTGGCCGGCGTCGGCCATCCGCAGCTCGGGGAGGATGTTGCGCTCGGCGTACTCGCGCACACCAGCGACGATGCCCTCGGCGAGGTCGCGCTGGTAGCTGAGGGTATTGAGCCGGCGCTCCTCCTCGGGGTTGGTGAGAAAGCCCAGCTCGATCAACAGCGAGGGCATGTCCAGGGACTTGAGCACGGCAAAGCCGGCCTGATCGACGCGGTTGCGCAGCAGATCGGCGTGGCGATCGAGCTTGGGCAGGAGGTGTTCGCCCATCTCCAGGCTTGCCTCGATGGTATGCCCCCGGGAGAGGTCCACCAATACCGAGGCCACCGTGTCGTCCTTGTCCTCCAGCGACACCCCGCCGATAAAGTCGGCCGCGTTCTCCCGGCGCGCCAGCACCCGCGCCTGCTCCGAGGTGGCACCGTCCACCGACAGGGCGTAGACCGATGCGCCTTTAACATTGGGATTTTCGGCGCCATCGGCATGGATGGACAGGAAGATATCGGCATTGCCTTCGCGGGCCACCCGGGTGCGATCGCGCAGGTTCATGTAGTAGTCACCCTCGCGCACCAACAGCGGCTTCAGCCCAGGCGCCTCGGTCATCAGGTCGTAGAGCTTGCGCGCAACACTCAACGCCACGTCTTTCTCGAAGGTCCCCTCGGGACCGATGGCGCCGGGATCGACTCCGCCGTGGCCGGCGTCGATGGCCACGATCACATCCCGCGCCTCGCGCTCAGAGGCCGAGCGCACCGCCTGACGGCGCCCCCCCTGCTGGCCGCCGAGATCCACCACCAGACGCTGACCGCCGTCCTCGCCGCCGATGACGAAGCTGCGCGCCTCCACCTCGCGGCTGACATCGAGGACGACCCGCAGCCCGCCGTCTTCCTGCCGGCCAGTGCGGATCTCCTGGAGAACGCCGCCTCGGGGGAGGTCTGCAGCGTTGAGCTCCACCCCCTCGAAATCGATGACCACCCGGTGCGGATCCGGCAGGCTGAAGACCCGGTGCTCGGGCACCCGGTCCAGGTCGAAGACCACCCGTGTGCGGTCGTCCGCGTCGGAAAGGCGCACATCATCGAGGGACGCGGCCGACGCCACGCCGGCCACCAACAGGCCGATCAGCACCCCGATCCAAGCCAGGCCATAGCCCCACCTCAAAGATCCTCCTCCCACCGTGCGGTGGCTTCTACGCACCCTCAAGGCTATGTCGGGCGCACGACCCGCTGCAAGAGTTTTTGCCCACTCAACGGGGAGATAAGCAGCAAAACTCAAGCAGCACCTGAACCTAGCGCCGCCAGGGCCTTTCGCCCCCGCTCGGTGCCTGCGCCCACCGCCGCGCGCCGAGCGGCACCCGCATATCCCAGGCTCACGGTCAGGTCGGCAGGAGGCAGGACACCGGTGCCGCGCTCCGGCCACTCCACCAGCGCCAGCGTCCCCGGCGCCTCGATCTCCTCGATGCCCAGGAAGTAGAGCTCCTCGGGATCGGACAGGCGGTAGAGGTCCAGGTGCAGGATCGTCCCCGCCGCCGTGGCGTAGGGCTCGAGCAGCGTATAGGTCGGGCTGCGCACCGGGCCGGCGACACCGCGGGCGCGCAACAACCCCCGGGCCAGGGTGGTCTTGCCCGCCCCCAGGTCGCCGTGCAGGTAGACCACCCCCTCCGGGAGGGCCTCGGCCAGGGCCGCCCCGAAGGCCTCGGTGGCCGCGGCGTCGGCGAGGTTCCGCTGCCACTCGGTCACGCCGGCTCCTCCGCCAGCACCGCCGGCAACCAGCCGAGCAGATCGCTGGCGAGCAGCCCGCGCTCGCCGCCCAGGGCCTCGGCGGCCCGCTCCCCCGCGCGGCCGTGGACCTCGGCGGCCACCGCCGCCAGCCAGGCCGGGTCCGCGTCCGGTCGCTGGGCGCGCAGGCCCGCCACCACCCCGGTGAGCACATCGCCCATACCGCCGCTGGCCATCCCCGGCGTACCGGTGCCGGCCAGGTAGCGAGAGGCGCCGTCATCCACCAGGCTGCCCGCCCCCTTGAGCAGGGCCACCGCCTGCCACTGCGTGGCCAGCGCCCGCACGGCTGCGAAGCGATCCGCGGCGATCGCCGCCGTGTCCCAACCCGGACCCAGGAGCCGCACCGCCTCGCCAGGGTGCGGGGTGAGCACGGCGTCGGTCACCGGCTGCCCGTCGACAGCAAGCAGGTTGAGGCCGTCGGCGTCCACCACCCGGGGGCGCACCACGTCCCGGCAGGCCGCCCACATCGCCTGCCCCCAGGGGTCCTGCCCCAGGCCGGGGCCGATGGCCACCACACTGGCCCGCTCCAGCAGCGGCGCCAGCTCCTGGGCGTCGGTCACGCCGTGGGCCATGACCGCCGGACAGGCCCCCACCACCACGGGGACGTGCTCCGGGCGGGTCGCCACGCTGACCAGACCGGCGCCGCAGCGCGCCGCCGCCTCCGCGGCCAGGCGCACCGCACCGGCCATGCCGGCATCGCCGCCGACCACCAGCACGTGCCCATAGTGCCCCTTGTGGGCATCCCGCGGCCGCGGCGGCAGCAGCGCGGCCCGATCCGCCGCCGTCACCTGCCGTGTATGGGGCGACTCGCTGCCGGCGACCAGCGCCCCGGTGCCCAGATCGTCGAAGACCACCGCCCCGCTGCACGCTGGACCGCGGCCGGTGAACAGCCCGCTCTTGCGGGCGACGAAGGTCGCGGTTACCTGCGCGCGCACGGCCACCCCCATCTCGGCACCGGTCCGCCCGTGGATCCCCGAGGGGATATCCACGGCGGCCACCGGCGCCGGCGCGGCATTGATGGCCGCCACCGCCTCGGCGAAGGCCCCGCTCACCGGCCGATCCAGCCCGGTGCCGAGCAGGGCATCGACGATCACATCCGCCTCGGCCAGGGCGGCCGCGTCGAAGGGGCGGCAGACGCCGCCGCCCTCGAGATACCGCTGGGCGTGACGGGCCGCATCCCCGCCCAGGCGCTCGGGCGGGACCCGGTGGAGCACCTCCACCGCCAGCCCGGCCCGCGCCGCCAGGCGCGCCACCACGTAGCCGTCGCCGCCGTTGTTGCCGCCGCCACAGACGACCACCAGCCGCCGCGCCTCGGGCCAGCGCCGACGGATCTCCCGCCACAGCCGCCGCCCGGCGCGGTCCATGAGCACCTCGCCGGGGAGGCCGGCACGGATGGCCGCCTGATCGAGGCGCGCCACTTGATCGGGGGTGTAGAGTTCCGTCATGGGAGCGGGTTCAGGGTTCCGTATGGAGGGATCAGTCTGCATCTTAAAACGCCCACCCTGAACCCCGACACCGAGCGCACCACCGCACAACCCGACCACCAGCCACCGAAGCCTGAGTCGCATGGACCCTTCCGACCTCACCCCATCCATCCGCACCTGGGCGGCCGAACTCGGCTTCTCGGCCTGCGGCATCGCCAGCACCGAGCTGCCCGGCGACGAGGCGCACCTGATCCGCTGGCTGCAGGCCGGCCACCAGGGGGCGATGGGCTTCATGGGCCGCCACGGGCGCAAGCGGGCGCGCCCCCGGCAACTCGTCCCCGGAACCCGCTCGGTGGTGGTGGTGCGCATGGACTACACCCCGGACCAGGCCGCCGACCCCCGCGCGGTCCTCGACGACCCGCAGCGCGCCTTCATCACCCGTTACAGCCTGGGCCGGGACTACCACAAGCTGGTCCGCCGCCGCCTGCAGAAGCTCGCCGAGCGCATCCAGGCCGCCATCGGCCCCTTCGGCTACCGCGCCTTCGTCGACAGCGCCCCGGTGCTCGAGCGCGCCCTGGCCCGGGACGCCGGGCTGGGCTGGATCGGCAAGAACACCATGCTGCTCAACCGCCACGCCGGGTCCTACTTCTTCCTCGGCGAGCTGTTCACCGACCTGCCGCTGCCCACCGACACCCCGGTGCGCACCCACTGCGGCAGCTGCCGGCGTTGCCTGCACGCCTGCCCCACGGACGCCTTCGTCGGCCCCTACCAGCTCGATGCGCGCCGCTGCATCTCTTATCTCACCATCGAGCACCCGGGGCCGATCCCCGAAGCGCTGCGTCCGGCCATGGGCAACCGCATCTTCGGCTGCGACGACTGCCAACTGGTCTGCCCCTGGAACCGCTACGCCCACCCCACCGCCGAGGCCGACTTCCAGCCCCGCCACGGTCTGGACGACGCGGCACTGGTGGCGTTATTCGGCTGGGATGAGGCCACCTATCTGGAGCGCACGGCGGGCTCCGCCATCCGGCGTATCGGTCATGAACGGTGGCTGCGCAACCTGGCGGTGGCGCTGGGCAATGCCGCGTCCACGCGGGAGGTGGTCGCCGCACTCGGGGAGCGACTCGACCACCCTTCGGCCCTGGTCCGGGAACACGTCCGCTGGGCCCTGGCACGGCACGGCGCCGCACCAGAGCGGACCGGCGACTAGGCGACCTGCAGCGGGATGCTGCCGCGCCGCTGGGTGATGCGGTTGTCCGCATCGAGGTAGGCGAGCCGCGGCTGGAATTCGCCCAGCTCCGACTCCGGGACACCGGCGTAGGCGCAGATGATCACCCGATCGCCTTCATTGCACTTGTGCGCCGCCGCCCCGTTCATCGAGATCATGCGCGAGCCCCGCTCGCCGATGATGGCGTAGGTCACGAAGCGCTCGCCGTTCTCGATGTTGTAGACGTGGATCTGCTCGTACTCGTGGATGCCGACTGCTTCCAACAGGTCCAGATCGATGGCGCAGGAGCCCTCGTACTCGAGTTCCGTCTGCGTCACGCGGGCCTGGTGCAGCTTGCCCTTGAGCATGTTCAGTTGCATGGCTCAAACCTCTATGCCGCGAAATCACATGCCGATCCGATTATTGAAGAACCGGCCATGTGCACCTGCACAATCGGCAGCTCAGCGATTATGCACACCCTTGCTCAGCGCTTCAATCGCGCCTCGACATTGTCGATCAGCCGCGCGGCGCCGAGCCGCGCCGCGCCCAGGCACACTAGCCGCGGCTCGTCGCCCTGCGGTTCGGCGAGATCGTCGCAACGGCGTACCGCCACGTACTCCGCGGCGTCGAACCCGGCCGCCTCCAAGCGCCGGCAGGCCTGGGCCTCGAGCTGCGACCAATCCCGCCGCCCGGCCTCCAGCGCCGCGGCCACTTCGCAGAGGGTGGCGTAGAGCGCCGGGGCCCGCCGGCGCTGCTCGCCGTCCATGTAGCCGTTGCGCGAACTCAGCGCCAGGCCGTCGGCCTCACGCACGATGGGCACCTCGACGATCTCCACCGACAGGTCAAGGTCGCCCACCACCCGGCGGATCACCTGCAGCTGCTGGTAATCCTTGCGCCCGAACGCCGCGACATCCGGCTCGACGATATTGAGCAGCTTGATCACCACCACCGCCACCCCGGCGAAGTGGCCCGGCCGCGCCGCACCGCACAGGGTCTGGGTCAGCGCCGGCACGTCCACCCCGGTCCAGGGCGGCTCGACGCCGGGGTACATCTCGCGGGCGTTGGGGGCGAAGACCGCATCGACACCGCGCCCCTCCAGGGCGTTCAGATCGGCCTCCAGCGTGCGCGGATAGGCGTCGTAGTCCTCCCCCGGGCCGAACTGCAGCGGGTTGACGAAGATCGACACCACCAGCCGATCCACCCGCCGGGCCAGACGCTCGACCAGTTCCAGGTGGCCGCGGTGGAGGTTGCCCATCGTCGGCACCAGCCCGATGCGCTCGCCGCGCGCCCGCCAGGCGCGCGACAGCTCCCGCATGGCGTTGCGCTCGGTGACCTGCCTCAAGCCTCGAACCCGTGCTCTGGTCCTGGGAAGGTTCCGGCCCGTACCGCCGCCACGTAGGCCTCCAGCGCCGCGTGCACACCGCCGCCCTCGGCCCCGAAGGCCCGCGCAAAGCGCGGCGGCTGCTCGGTCACCCCGAGCACGTCGTGGAGTACCAGGATCTGTCCGTCGCAACCGCCGCCGGCGCCGATGCCCACCACCGGGACAGTCAGCCGCTCACTCAGCTGTTGCGCCAGGACGGCGGGCACGCACTCGAGGATGAGCAGATCGGCCCCGGCCGCCTCCAGCGCCAACGCGTCTGCCTCCATGCGCTCGGCGTCGGCCTGCTCGCGGCCCTGCACCCGGTAGCCGCCGATCTTGTGCACCTGCTGTGGCTTCAGCCCGAGGTGGCCGCAGACCGGGATGCCGTTCTGGGCCAGGCGCTCGACCAGCGCCGCCTGCTCGGCGCCGCCCTCGAGCTTGACCATCTGCGCCCCGCCCTCCTTCATCAACCGCCCGGCGTTGTGCAGGCCCTGCTCCACACCGGTGTGGCTCATGAACGGCAGATCAGCCACCACCAGTGCCCGGCGACAGGCCCGGGCCACGCAGCGGGTGTGGTAGACCATGTCGTCCACCGTCACCGGCAGGGTGGTCTCATGACCCTGGACCACCATACCGAGAGAGTCGCCGATGAGCAGCAGGTCGACGCCGGCGCGCTCACAGGCCGCGGCAAAGCCGTAGTCGTAGGCCGTCAGGCAGGCCAGGGGCCGGCCCTCGCGCTTCATCGCGCGCATGCGGGAGACCGTCACGGCCCCGCCGGAGGCGTGCTTGCGATCACCGCTCGACATGGGGGTCAACCTCGGCTTGAGAAAGGTGGGACAGAGTACAGCGCCACTGGCGTCCGATTGAAGTACCCATGGCCGCGCCGCGTCCAGTCCTCAGGCCAGCTCCTGCACCGACACGTGCTCAAAACCGGCCACCGCCCCGATCCGTTCGAGGGTATCAGCGGCCACCGCCGCGGCGGCATCGGCCAGGGCCCCGGCCCCGGGCAGGCGCACCCCCGGGGCGATCTCCAGCAGCGGATGGACGACGAACGGCCGCTGGCTCAGCTCCGGGTGCGGGACCTGCAGGCGCGGCTCCTCGACCTGCATCTGGCCGTAGAGCAGCAGGTCCAGATCCAGGGTCCGCGGCCCCCAGCGCACGCCGTCGCGCCGGCGCTGGTGTTCGGCCTCGATGCCGAGCAGGGCGTCGAGCAGGGCCAACGGCCCCTGCCGGGTCTCCACCGCCGCCACCGCGTTGATGAAATCCGGCTGCGGCGGCACGCCCGGCGCCTGCAGGGCCGGGTTGCGGTAGAGGCTGGAGACGGCCCGCACCCGGCAACCGGGGAGCAGATCCAGGCGCACCACGGCCCGCTCGATCTGCCGCCGCGGCTGATCGAGGTTGCTGCCGAGTCCCACATAGGCGGTGATCGCCGTGCTCATTCCGCCGAGGACTCCGGGCTCGACGCCGCCGTATCGGCGCGATCGCCATCTTCGCTCCCTTTGCCACGCCCCCGACCACCGCGCCGGCGCCGGCCGCCACGGCTGCTCTTCTTCTGGGACGGCGGCCGCTCGGGCTGCTCCTGGAACTCGCGCCACCACTGCGCCAGCTCGGCGGGGGCGTCACCGGCCCCGGCGCGCAGCTCGAGGAAGTCGTAGGCGGCGCGGAAGCGCGGATGCCCGAGCAGCCGCTGCGCCCGCTTGCCCCCGCGGCGCGCGAAGCGCGGCTGCAGGGTCCAGATCTCGCGCATGGGGATACTGAAGCGCTTGGGCAGTGCGATGCGGGACTGCTGCAGGGTCTGCACCTCGGCAGCCGCCTGCTGCAGCGCCGGGATCGGCGCCTCGCCGTCCTCGACCAGCTCGGCCTCGCGCTGACGGACCGCCGGCCAGAGCAGCGCGGCGAAGAGGAAGGCCGGGGTCACCGGCTTGTCGGCGCCGATGCGCTCGTCGGTATTACGCAGCGCTGCGGCGATGAAGGGCACCCACTGCTCACTGCCCTCTTCCTCCAGCGCTTCGGCGGTCAGCGGCAGCAGCGACTCGAACAGCCCGTAGTGGCGCAGCATCTCGAAGGCGTCCAGCGCATCGCCGGACATGAACAGCTTCAGGGCCTCATCGAAGAGCCGCGCCGGGGGCATGTCGGCGACGCTGTCGGCCATATCGTGCATCGGCGCCGCCGTCTGCGGATGGATGCGGAAGCCGAGCTTCAGGGCGAAGCGCACGGCGCGCAGCATGCGCACCGGGTCTTCCTGGTAGCGTTCGTGCGGATCACCGATCAGACGGATGATGCCGTCCTCCAGGTCGTCCATGCCGCCGGCGTGGTCGACCACGGAGAAATCATCGATGTTGTAGTACAGAGCGTTGACGGTGAAATCGCGGCGCAGGGCGTCCTCGGCCAGCGTGCCGTAGACGTTGTCGCGGACGATGCGGCCGTTCTCGATCACCCGCTCGCCGTCGGCGTCGTCGCCCTCGCTGTCTTCCGGCGGATGCAGCGCACGGAAGGTGGCCACCTCGATGATCTCGGCCCCGAAGTGGACGTGGGCGAGGCGGAAGCGCCGGCCAATGAGCCGGCAGTTGCGAAAGAGCTTACGCACCTCCTCGGGCCGGGCATCCGTGGCCACGTCGAAGTCCTTCGGCTCCCGCCCGAGCGAGAGGTCGCGCACCCCGCCGCCCACCATGTAGGCCTGGTAGCCGGCGTTGCGCAGACGGTAGAGGACCTTCAGGGCGTTATCGCTGATGTCCGCGCGCGAGATGCTGTGAGCATCCCGGGGGATGATGGTTGGCTCGGCTTCGGCCAGCCGTTGAAGTTGGAGACCATTGTCGGACGTAATGGCTAACCACCCTTGTCTGAGTGACGAAGATCGTTATAATACCACCCTCGTTGCTGACGGTTGAGCCGTCCAGGACGACACAGCGCTCCCATCGTCTAGCGGTTAGGACGCCGCCCTCTCAAGGCGGAAACAGGGGTTCGAATCCCCTTGGGAGCGCCACCTTTCCTCTTCCTCCTCCGAGCCGCGCAGCGGCCGCCTCCGGACCGCACGCGCCGAGATGCTACCTGGGATCCCGACGTGAGCCAAACGCCCCCCGATGCCCTGAGCCGAGTCCTTCGCGGCGGCCGTGTCTTCTCGAGCTTTGCCCTGCGGATCGGGGCGATCCTCTACGATCTGCTGCTGGTGGTGTCCATCGTCTTCATTGGCAGCGCGGTCTTTCTGCCGGTTTCCGGCGGTGAGGCGCCGGCGCCGGGGACGTGGACCTCGGTGGCCTATCAGCTCTATCTGCTGGCGCTGGTCTATCTCTTTTTTGTGCTCTTCTGGACGCGCGGCGGCCGGACATTGGGGATGCTGGCGTGGCGGCTGCGGGTGGTCAATGCCGGGGGTACGCCACCGACACTCGGGCAGGCCAGTGTGCGTTTTGCGGCGGCGGGGCTCTCCTGGGCGTTGTTGGGCCTGGGGTTTGTGTGGGCGCTGTTCGATGCCGAGCATCGGGCGCTGCACGACCGCCTGGCAGGGACCTGGCTGATCCGCGAGCCCGACGAGGGTTGAGGCGGAGCTGGGGCTGACGACCCTCGGTTGGTGCCCGCGCCTTTGGGCGGGTGGGGGTCCGGGCGCCCTTCTGGGCGCGCCGAGCGGCGCAGCCCGAGCGGGGAAAAGCGCCGACGCCAGGCGTCGGCGCTTTTAGCGAGGTTTTGTCCGAGCGAAGCGTCAGCGGAGCGAGTTAAGCGAGCGACCCGCTCCGGCGAGCCGCGCAGGGGACCGCGAAGCGGCGCGCACAGCGGCGCCCGGGCCCCCAACCGCCCAAAGGCGCCGGCAGACCCAGCGGCGCCAATACCCGACAGCAACCCGCTACCGAACGCGCAGCGTCCCCCACAGCCCCAACGCCGCAAACGCCACCACCGGCAACAGCGCCGACAGCGACGGCGGCACCCCATAGACCACCCCCGCCTGCCCCAGCGCCCGATTGAGCAAGAAAAACGCCACCCCCACCAGCACCCCGATCACGATCCGCTGCCCGGCCCCCGACGAACGGACCGCCGTGAACACCAACGGGATCGTCACCAACAGCATCGCCAGCGTCGCCAACGGCGTCGCCACCTTCTCCCACAGGGCCAACCGATACGGCCCGCTGTCGAGCTCATTGGCATCGAGATACTGGATATACGTCCACAGCTCCGGAACCGGCAGCGTCGATGGATCCGCCACCACCACCGCCAGCACATCCGGGCTCAGCGCCCCCTGCCACGCCCACGCCTCCAGCTCCCGGCGCTCCAGCCGGTGATCGGCGTAGACCGTCTTGACCACCCCCTCGAGCCGCCACTGGCCATCCTCGTAGTGGGCCCCGTCGGCGTCGATGCGCTCGGTCAGCTGGCCCTCGACAAAGCGGTAGAGCGTCACCGACTCCAGATGGGAGGCCGAGCGGGGGCGCTCGGCGCGCAGGAAGTCCCGGCCGTCGCGGGCCCACAGGGCGCCATCCGGGCCGGTGCGCAGCTCGTCGGCCTCGGACAGGCCGCGCACCGCGGCGGCCTGGCGCTCTGCCGGGGGCACCACCAGCTCGCCCACCGCCGTGGCCAGCAGGGCGAGGATCACCCCGCCGACCAGCACCGCGCCGGCGATCTGCACCACCGACACCCCGGCGGCGCGCATGGCGGTCAGCTCCTGCCGCGCGGCCAGACCGCCGAGCCCCATCAGCGCGCCGATGAGCGTGGCGAAGGGGAAGGCCTCGTAGGCCAGCGCCGGGGCGCCGAGCAGCGCCTTGAGCAGCATCGTGGTGGTGTCCAGGCCGTCGTCGGCAACGCCGTCGACCATGCTGAAGACGAAATCCAGGGCGAGGATCGCGGCCAGCGCCACCAGCGACGCCGCGATGACCGTCCGCGCCAGGTAGCCGGTGAGGATGCGCATCAGCCGGCCCTCCGGCCGGCAGGCCGCCGCCACCACCCCGGCACCACCCCGAAGCGCCGGCGGGTCCACAGCACCACGGCCACCCCGGCCAGGAGGTGGACCCACCACAGCCCCAGGGGCGCCGGCACGATGCCCGCCTCCAGCCACTCACGACCGCTGCTCAGCAGCTGGAAGTAGGCCACGAAGACCAGCACCGCGCTGAGCAGCTTGCCGTAGCGGCCATCCCGGGGCTCGGCCTTGGCCAGCGGCACCGCCAGCAGGCTCAGCACCACCACCATCACCGGCATGGACAGCCGCCACTCGATCTCGGCCCGATCCTGCAAACCACCGGCGGCCCACAGCTCCGCCGTCGGCGTGCCCTCGCGGTCGCGACTGACCTCCCGCGGCTCCCGGGTGTCGATCAACAGGCCGTGGCGGTCGAAGTCGGTCACCCGCCAGTCCAGCTGCCCCGGATGGCCGTCGTAGCGGTGCCCGTCCTCGAAGACGAAGAAGCGCTGCCCGGTCTCCGGATCGATCAGCTGCCGGCCGCGGTCGGCGCGGATCACGGTCTCCAGCTCCCCGTCGCGGGCGTGGGCGAAGACCTCGCGCAGCACGCCGTCACCGTCGGTGCGGCTGGCGTAGACGGTGCCGGCGTCCCCGCCACCGATGAACCGCCCCGCCTGCAGGGCACCGAGATCGGCGGTGCGCGCCGCCTGCTCGGCGTAGACGTCGGCGGTGTGCGAGGCCCACGGCGCGGCCACGGTGGACAGCGCCCCCACGCCCACCGCCACCGGCAGCGCCAGCAGCAGCAGACCGCGCATCTGCCGCGCGGGACCGACGCCGCAGGCGGCGAGCACGGGCAGCTCGCTGTCGCGGTAGAGCCGCCCCAGGGCCAGGACGATGCCGAGGAACAGCGCGGCCGGGATCACCACCCCCAGATAGCGCAGGATCTGCAGCCCCATGAGCGCGGCCACCGCCTCGCCGGGCAGATCCCCGCCGGCGGCATCGGCCAGGTAGTCGATGAGCTGGTTCGCCGACAGGACCGCAAAGAGCACGGCGAGCACGGCCAGGGCCGCCCCGGCCGCCTCGCGGACCAGATAGCGATCGATGATGCTCAGACCCAAGGGTGACGGCCCCATCCCCGGCGTGCGCTGCAAAAAAGCGCCGCATTTCCGTAGACTGTGCGCCTGCGCAAGACAACCGACGCAGCGCGGCCGAGCATAACCGAGCCAGCGCGCGGTGACGAGGGCACGGGAGGCTTCCATGGAGCTCAAGACCAAAAGCGGGGATCCGGCGCGGCAGCGCACCGCCTGTGTCGTGGTGGGCGTCTACGAGCGCCGACGGATGAGCGAGGCGGCGCGGGCCGTCGACGCCGCCAGTGACGGTTACCTGAGCCATCTGCTGCGCCGGGGCGACCTTGAAGGCGAGGCCGGGCAGACCCTGCTACTGCCCGACTGCCCCGGGGTGCGCACCGATCGCGTACTGCTCGTCGGCTGCGGGCGCGAGCGCGACTTCAACGAGCGCACCTACCGCAAGGCCGTCACCGCGGCGGCCCGCGCGCTGGAGCAGGCGGGCACCGGCGAGGCGATCCTGTTCCTGCCCGAGCTACCCGTCCGCGGCCGCGACGTGGCCTGGCGCGTGGCCGCCACCGCCGAGATCCTCGAGACCACGCTCTACCGCTTCGACACCTACAAGAGCGACCCGCGCCCGCCGCGCCGCCCGCTGCGCCAGGCCACCCTGGCCGTCCCGCGGCGTGCCGACCTGCGCCGCGCCCAGCCGGCGCTCACCCTGGGCCAGGCCGCCGGCCGCGGCGCCAACTTCTCCCGCGACCTGGGCAACACCCCGGCCAACATCTGCACCCCCGGCTACCTGGGGGAACAGGCCGAGGCCCTGGCCCAGCGCTTCGACGGCGTGCGCGCCGAGATCCTCGGTCCGGCGGAACTCGAAGAGCAGGGCCTGGCGGCCCTGCTGGCCGTGGCCCGCGGCGCCGAGGCGCCGCCCCGGCTGGTGGTGCTGCACTACCGCGGCGCCGACGACGACCAGGCCCCGGTGGCCCTGGTGGGCAAGGGCATCACCTTCGACAGCGGCGGCATCTCCATCAAGCCGTCGGCGAGCATGGACGAGATGAAGTACGACATGTCCGGCGCCGCCGCGGTCTTCGGCGCCGTCCACGCCGCCGCCGAGGCGCAGCTGCCGCTGAACCTGGTGGCCGTCATCCCGGCCACCGAGAACATGCCCGATGGCCGCGCCACCCGCCCCGGGGACATCATCGACAGCCTCGACGGGCAGCGCATCGAGGTCCTCAACACCGACGCCGAAGGCCGCCTGGTGCTGGCCGACGGCCTCGCCTACGCCCGCCGCCTGGAGCCGAGCGAGGTGGTCGACGTAGCCACCCTGACCGGCGCGGCCATCATCGGCCTCGGCCACCACCGCCACGCGGTGATGGGCAACGCCCCGGGGCTGGTGCGCGACCTGCTCCAGGCCGGCGAGCGCGCCGCCGACCGCGGCTGGGAGCTGCCCCTGGACGAAGAGTACGATGAGCAGCTGCGCTCGCCCTTCGCCGACGTGGCCAATATCGGCGGACAGCCGGCGGGCACCATCACCGCTGGCTGCTTCCTGCAGCGCTTCGCCCGCGGGCTGCGCTGGGCGCACCTGGACATCGCCGGCACCGCCTGGAAGAGCGGCGAGCACAAGGGCGCCACCGGGCGGCCGGTTCCCCTGCTCACCCACTTCCTCGCCGGCCGCGCCGGCTGGACGCTGTGAGCCGGGTGGATTTCTACATCCTCGACGGCCCCGGCGAGGCGCCACGGGAGCGTTTCGCCTGCCGGCTGGCCGAGAAGGCGTACGAGAACGGCTACGGCGTGCTGCTTCTGACCGAGGACGATGAACAGACCGAGCGCCTCGACGCCCTGCTCTGGACCTTCCGCCAGGGCAGCTTCGTCCCCCACGCCACCCTCGCCGCCCGGGACGGCGAGCCGGTGGCGGTGGGCGGCGACGAGCACGCCGCCGACGACGCCGTACTGATCAACCTCACCGACCGCACCCCGGCCACCTGGCAGGCCCGCCAGCGGATCGCCGAGGTAGTCGACCAGCGCGAGGCGGTGCTGCGCGCCAGCCGCCAGCGCTACCGCATCTACAAAGAGGCCGGCTGCGAGCCGCACACCCACCGCATCGAGGAGGGGCGCCGATGAACTCGCCCGACGACCAGCCGCAACCGCCGCTGCTCTACGACGTCGTCATCCCCGGCGAGCAAGTGCGCGCCGACGGCGGCCCGTGGCTGCGCCCCGAGGGCGACGGCGGGGACGCCCCGGACCCGCCGCAGCCGCCCTTCACCAAAGAGGCGTCGACACCCGCCGGCCCGGCGGCGCAACCCGGCGAGACCGGTTCAGGCCGCCCCGCCGCAGACGCCGACGCGGCCCAGCGCGCCGAGATCGAACGCGAGGCCACCCGGGCCCTGGCCCGACACCTGCGCAGCGAGCTCGAGCGCCGCCTGCCCGAGGCCTTGCGCGAGGCCGAGGCGCCCATCCGCAAAGCGGTGGATGACGCCCTGATCGACGCCGTGGCGGCCAGCCGCCGTCAGCAGACGCCGGAGACGACCGACACCCCCGGCACACCCGACAACGCCCCCGGGGCGGACACCCACACGAACCAACCCGCACCGAATCGTTAAGAACGAGGCCCTGATGGAGAAGACGTACGACCCGAGCGCAATCGAGTCCCGACTCTACGAGCTCTGGGAGCAGGGCGGCCACTTCGCCCCCTCCGGCGAGGGCAGCCCGTACTGCATCATGATCCCGCCGCCGAACGTCACCGGCACCCTGCACATGGGGCACGCCTTCCAGGACACGGTGATGGACGCCCTGGTGCGCTACCACCGCATGGACGGCCACAACACCCTCTGGCAGCCGGGCACCGACCACGCCGGGATCGCCACGCAGATGGTCGTCGAGCGCCAGCTCGAGGCCGAGGGGCTGAGCCGCCACGACCTGGGCCGCGAGCGCTTCCTGGAGCGAGTCTGGCAGTGGAAGGCCGAATCCGGCGGCACCATCCAGAACCAGCTGCGGCGCATGGGCGCCTCGGTGGACTGGCGCCGCGAGCGCTTCACCATGGACGAGGGCCTCTCCGAGGCGGTTACCGAGGTCTTCGTACGCCTCTACGAGGAGGATCTGCTCTACCGCGGCGAGCGCCTGGTCAACTGGGATCCGGTGCTGCACACCGCCGTCTCGGACCTGGAGGTGGTCTCCGCCGAGGAGCAGGGCCACATCTGGCACATGGTCTACCCGCTGGCCGACGGCAGCGGCTCGGTGGTGGTGGCCACCACCCGGCCGGAGACCATGCTCGGCGACACCGCCGTGGCCGTTAACCCGGAGGACGAGCGCTACACCCATCTGATCGGCAAGAGCGTGCGCCTGCCCCTGGTCGGCCGCGAGATCCCGATCATCGGCGACGACTACGTCGACCCGAGCTTCGGCAGCGGCTGCCTGAAGATCACCCCGGCCCACGACTTCAACGACTTCGCCGTCGGCGAGCGCCACGACCTGCCGCGGATCAACGTCCTCACCGAGGACGCCCGCATCAACACCAACGCCCCGGAGCGCTACCAGGGGCTGGACCGCTACGAGGCCCGCAAGCAGATCGTCGAGGACCTGCGCACCGAGGGCCTTCTGCAGCAGGTCGAGGACCACAAACTGATGGTCCCGCGCGGCGACCGCAGCGGCGCCGTCATTGAGCCGTACCTGACCTGGCAGTGGTTCGTGCGCGCCGAGCCGCTGGCCCGCCCGGCCATCGAGGCCGTCGAGGACGGGCGCATCCGCTTCATCCCCGGCAACTGGGACAAGACCTACTACGAGTGGCTGCGCAACATCGAGGACTGGTGCATCTCGCGGCAGATCTGGTGGGGCCACCGCATCCCGGCCTGGTACGACGAGCAGGGCCACGTCTACGTGGGCCGCTCCGAGGCCGAGGTCCGCGAGCGCCACGGCCTGGGCGACGCGCCGCTGACCCGCGACGACGATGTCCTCGACACCTGGTTCTCGTCGGCCCTGTGGCCCTTCTCCACCCTGGGCTGGCCCGAGCAGACCGATGCCCTGCGCACCTTCTACCCGACCTCGGTGCTGGTCACCGGCTTCGACATCATCTTCTTCTGGGTCGCCCGGATGATCATGTTCGGGCTGCACTTCATGGGCGAGGTACCGTTCCGCGAGATCTACATCCACGGCCTGGTGCGCGACCCCGAAGGGCAGAAGATGTCCAAATCCAAGGGCAACGTCCTCGACCCGCTGGACATCGTCGACGGCATCGATCTGGAATCCCTCGTCACCAAACGCACCGCCGATATGATGCAGCCGCAGCTGGCTGAGCGCATCGAGGCCATGACCCGCCGCCACTACCCGGACGGCATCAAGGCCCACGGCACCGACGCCCTGCGCTTTACCTTCGCCTCGCTGGCGACCACCGGGCGGGACGTGGTCTTCGACCTCGGCCGGGTCGAGGGCTACCGCAACTTCTGCAACAAGCTCTGGAACGCCGCCCGCTACGTGCTGATGAACACCGAGGGCGCCGACTGCGGCAGCGGCGGGCCGGTGGAGCTGGGCGCCGCCGAGCGCTGGATCCGCTCGCGACTGGATCGCACCGTCGCCGAGGTCCGCCAGGCCTTCGCCGACTACCGCCTGGACCAGGCGGCGCAGGCCATCTACGAGTTCACCTGGGACGAGTACTGCGACTGGTACCTGGAGCTCTCCAAGCCGGCCCTGCGCGAGGGCACCGCGGCCCAGGCCCGCGGCACCCGGCAGACGCTGATCCAGGTCCTCGAGGAGCTGCTGCGCCTGACCCACCCGCTGATGCCGTTCATCACCGAGGCGATCTGGCAGCGCGTCGCCCCGGTCGCCGGTGCCCAGGGCGAGACGATCATGCGCCAGCCCTTCCCGGCGGCGGATGCGCAGCGGCGCGACGCCACCGCCGAGGCCGAGATCGACTGGGTCCAGCGGGTCATCCTCGGCGTGCGGCGCATCCGCGGCGAGATGGACATCTCGCCGAGCCAGCCGGTGCCGGTGCTGCTGCGCCACGCCGGCGAACAGGACCGGGCGCGACTCGCCGAGCACCAGGGCTTCGTCACCACCCTCGCCCGGCTGGAGTCGATCCGGGTGCTGGAGGCCGACGAGCAGCCGCCGGAGTCGGCCCTCGCCCTGGCCGGCGAGATGGAGGTCCTGGTGCCCATGGCCGGCCTGGTCGACAAGGAGGCCGAGCTCGCCCGCCTGGCCAAGGAGCGGACGCGGCTCGAGGGCGAGATCGAGCGCGCCGAGAAGAAACTCGGCAACGAGAGCTTCGTCGCCAAGGCCCCGGCCGAGGTGGTGGACAAGGAGCGCGCGAAGCTCAACGAGGCGCAGCAGGCCCTGGAGAAGGTCGCCGAACAAGAGCGGCGGGTGGAGGCGCTCTAAGTAATCAATTGCGGATCGCCGTGCCGTGCCCTGCCATCACAGGGTGCGGCACTGCTCTCTCAAGGCCTCAAGCTCCCTCAGCAACTCGGGGATCTCCTCCCGGACAATGCTCCAGACCGTTTCCTGGTCAATGCCAAGGTAACCGTGGATCAGCCTGTTCCGCGTCGCAATGATCATGCGCCAAGGGATCTTTGGCGATGAAGACCGAACCTGCTCCGGGATATGCGTGGCCGCCTCGCCGATCAGCTCCAGGTTACGGAGGGTGGCATCATAGACCAGTTCGTTCGCCACGAAACTAGCGAAATCTAGGCCATCCGTGTAAGCCTGCACCTTATTGGCAAACCGGATCATGTCATCCAAGTAAAATGACCATTGCCTTGCACCGGGTTCAGACATTGATGCGCTCCTGCTCGATGTAAGGGCGCAGCTCCCGGCGCAAAGCCTGCTCAGTCACCAAGTCCACCGGGCATCCCAGCAAATCCTCGAGGTAGAATTGCACCCCGAAGTAGCGCCGGGAGGTGGCAGGTCCGTTGAACGCGACAAGCACGTCAACGTCGCTCCCCTCAGTAGCCGTTCCCCTCGCCGTGGAGCCGAACAGCGCTAACCGCTCGACACCAAATCGCTCCCGCAACTCCGGCAAACTGCGACCAAGCAGGAACAATACTTCGTCTCGATCCATAGCCGCGTCCTCAGCGGTTCATCGACCCATCATCCTGTCACGAGCCGAAGCCGGCAAGGCCTCAAGGCGTATTCCAGCCAGGCAGAATGACCCTTGCCATGATCAGCGCATCCTCACGACCGGAGGCGGCCGGATAGTAGTCCGGCCGCCGGCCCACCTCGTGGAAGCCGTGGCGCTCGTAGAGGGCGATGGCGGCCGTATTGGACGGGCGCACCTCAAGGAAGAGATTCTCGGCCTGCATGACCTCGGCCCGCTCGACGGCCACGGCGATCAAGTGGCTCGCGATACCGTGCCGGCGCCAGTCCGGGTCGACGCAGATGTTGAGGATGGTGCCCTCGCCGGCGGCGCAGCTGACCACCAGATAACCGAGGATCTCCCGCCCCTGCTGCTGGACGAAGCAGCCGTAGCCCGCCGACATGCAGTCACGGAAGATGTGCCCACTCCAGGGGTAGGCCACCGAGCGCTGCTCGATGGCGAGCACGGTGGGGAGGTCTTCGTAGGTCATCGGCCGGGCTCTGCCGATCGAATCCGCCATGGCTGTGTCTTTCTTGTGGTTGTTCAGCCCCGGCGCTGCTACAGCCAGGCGACCGCAAAGAACGCGGCCAGGATCACGGCCGTCTGCCCGGCAAGCAGGCCCACCACCCAGCGCACGACGCCGGAGCGCAGCTGCTTGATCTCTCTCGTCAGATCCCCCCGTAGCTGCTCAATCTCCTTTTGCAGGCGCAGTTCCGTCTCGCGCAGGTGCGTCTGCGTCGCCAGGTCCTTGACCTCCGGGTAGCGCTCCTCCATGCGCTCGAACGCCTCCGCGATCAGACGCGCACGCGTCTTATCGTCGGGCGCAGAGGCCAGCTGCTCGTAGAGTTCGACAACGGAAGTCATGGGAACGACGCTAGCACCACCGAGGGAGCACGGCAACGCGGGGGCGCCGCGCTGTCATTCCTCGACCAGCCCGCGGATCCGCTTGAGATCCTGCCACACCTTGGCCTTCTCGCCGGGCGAGCGCAAAAGGTAGGCCGGGTGGTAGGTCACCCAGACCGGGATCGACTGCGCCCCGTAGTGGTGGACGCGCCCGCGCAGCTTGGCCAGCGGCGACTTGGTCTCCAGCAGCTGCTGTGCCGCCACCCGCCCCAGGGCAACGATCGCCTTCGGCTCGAGGAGCTCGAGCTGCCGGCGCAGATACGGTGTGCAGGCGGCGACCTCGTCGGGCCGCGGGTCCCGGTTGCCGGGGGGGCGGCACTTGACGATGTTGCCGATGTAGACCCCGCCGCGGTCGCGGCCACGATCGATGGCGGCGAGCATGGCGTCGAGCAGTTGCCCGGCCCGCCCGACGAAGGGTTCGCCCTGGCGGTCTTCCTCGGCCCCCGGGCCCTCGCCGATGATCACCAGATCCGCCTGCCGGTCGCCGACGCCGAAGACCGTCTGGGTCCGCCCCTCGCAGAGCTTGCAGGCGTGACAGCCGGCCACCCGGGCCTCGAGGGCGTCCCAGTCCAGGTCCTCGCAGCCCGCCTCCGGGGCCGCCGCTTGCGGGGCCCCGCCCGGTTCCGGGGCCGTCGTCGGCGCCGACGCCGGCTCCGCACCGCCCGCCGATCCGGCCTCCATCCCGGCGCGCCCCGACCCGGTCTGGGCCCCCGCCCCCGGGGCTACCGGCTCCTGCCGGGGACCGGCGGGCGCCGCAGGCCCAGGCGGCGTCGAGACGGCCCCGGCGGCATCGGCGGAGGGCGCCTGCCGGGGCGCCGCCGGCTCCAGCACGGCGGCGTCGCGGGGGATGTAGCAGTCCACCCCCAGTTGGCGCAGGTAGCTGAGCCGCCGGGTATCCACGCCTTAGACGTCTCCGGCCTGCGGGTGGCGCCGATCCGGCGAGGCGAGGATCTTGTTCAGGGCGTTGATATACGCCTTCGCCGAGGCGATGACGATGTCCACATCGGCGCCCTGCCCGTTGGCCACCCGGCCGCCGCGCTCCAGACGCACGGTGACCTCGCCCTGGGAGTCGGTCCCGGAGGTGATGTTGTTCACCGAGTAGAGCAACAGCTCGGTGCCCGACTGCACCAGCGAGTCCACCGCCATGAACGCCGCATCCACCGCGCCGCTGCCCGGGGCCACCGCCTGACGTTCCTCGCCGTCGATCAGCAGCGACACGGTGGCCTCCGGCTGCTCCCCGGTCTCCGAGCAGACGTGCAGCGCGAGCAGCCGGATGCGCTCGTTCTCCAGCGCCGCACCGGCCTCGGTGACCAGCGCCTGCAGGTCCTCGTCGAAGATCTCGTGCTTCTTGTCGGCCAGGGTCTTGAAGCGGGCGAAGGCCTCGTTGAGCTGCTCCTCGGAGTCGAGGTGGATATCCAGCTCCTCGAGCCGCGAGCGGAAGGCGTTCCGCCCGGAGTGCTTGCCCAGGACCATGCGGTTGGTGTGCCAGCCGACGTCCTCGGCGCGCATGATCTCGTAGGTCTCGCGGTGCTTGAGCACCCCGTCCTGGTGGATGCCCGACTCGTGGGCGAAGGCGTTGACGCCGACGATGGCCTTGTTCGGCTGGACGTGGAAGCCGGTGATGTTGGCCACCAGCTTGGAGGTGGGCACGATCTCGCGGGCGTTGATCCGCGTCGAGCAGGAGAAGACGTCCTGGCGGGTCTTCACCGCCATGACCACCTCCTCGAGGGCGGCGTTACCGGCCCGCTCGCCTAGGCCGTTGATGGTGCACTCCACCTGCCGCGCCCCGGCCTGGACCGCGGCCAGGGAGTTGGCCACCGCCACGCCCAGGTCGTTGTGGCAGTGCACCGAGAACACCGCCTTGTCCGAGTTGGGGATGCGCTCGCGCAGGGTGCGGATCAGCCCACCGAACTGCTCCGGCAGGTTGTAGCCCACCGTATCCGGGATGTTGATGGTCCGCGCCCCGGCGTCGATGGCCGCCTCGATGATCCGGCAGAGGAAGTCGTGCTCGGAGCGCCCGGCGTCCTCCGGCGAGAACTCCACGTCGTCGCAGAGCTGCCGCGCCAGACTCACCGCATGCACCGCCGCATCCACCACCTGATCCGGTGTCATGTGCAGCTTGTTCTGCATGTGGATCGGCGAGGTGGCGATGAAGGTGTGGATGCGCCCGGCCTCGGCCTGGGCCAGGGCCTCGCCGGCGGCGTGGATATCCGGATCCCGCGCCCGCGCCAGGGCGCAGACCCGGCTCTCCTTGATGGCCTCGGCGACGGCGCGGACGCTCTCGAAGTCGCCCGTGCTCGCCGCCGGGAAGCCGGCCTCGAGGACGTCGACGCGCATGCGCTCGAGCCCCTTGGCGATGCGCACCTTCTCCTCGCGGGTCATGGAGGCGCCGGGGCTCTGCTCCCCGTCGCGCAGCGTGGTATCGAAGATGTAGAGATGGTCGCTTGCACCCATGGCTGCTCAGCCCTGTGTCGTGGCGGTCAGCACCGCCGAATGGAAGTCGTCCACGGCGCCGCCGGGGCGCCCGTGCAGAAGCGGTGGGGTGGGATGTTCGGCCGGCCGCTCAGGCCGGCAGTCGACCCCCGCCGCGCAGGCGGGCGTTGCTAAGCAGCCGCACGCCCCCGGCACCGCTGCAGCGAAGCCAGCGGGCGTGGGGCGCGGGGTTGGACGGGCAGGTCTTCATGATGCTTTCGAATATATCGCCGCAGCGCCGCCTCGGCAAGCGTTCAGGCGCGCCGATGCCGGCGCCGGTCGCGCAGCCGCAGCACCGTGAGCACCGGCCCCGAGAACATGTAGATCAGGAAGCCGAGGCAGATGGCCGTGGGCGGGTGCAGGGCCACCAGCGCCATGGCCAGCACCACCCCCGCCACGGAGGTGAAGCGCACCCGGTAGCGGAAGTCGAGCTCCTTGAAGCTCTCGTAGCGGACGTTGCTGACCATCAGCACGGCACCGAGCACCACCACCACCCCTACCGGGATGGCGGCCTCAAGCCCGGTCAGCCCCACCCGATCACCGAACCAGACCAGGCCGACCACCGCGCCAGCGGCCGCCGGACTGGGCAGCCCCTGGAAGTAGCGTTTGTCGTCCACGCCACTCTGGGTGTTGAACCGCGCCAGACGCAGCGCCGCCCCGGCGACGAAGAGGAAGGCCACCAGCCAGCCGACGTTGTCCCAGGGGGCACCGGCCCCGGTGTTGCCCAGCGCCCAGAGGAACGCCACCGCCGCCGGGGCGAGGCCGAAGCTGACCATGTCGGCCAGGGAGTCGTACTGCACCCCGAAGTCACTCTGGGTGCCGGTCAGCCGGGCCACCCGGCCGTCGAGGCCATCGAAGACCATGGCCACCAGGATGGCCACGGCGGCCCGCCCGAACTCGCCGTCGATGGCGGAGATCACCGCCAGGAAGCCGAAGAAGAGGCAGCCCGTGGTGAACAGGTTGGGGAGCAGGAAGATGCCGCGGCGACGGACCTTCTTATTCATCACGCGCTCCCGGCCCCGACTCGAACGGAAGCCCCTGGGCGTGCCAGGCCATGACCCCACCCTGGAGGTTGTAGACCGGCTCGAAGCCGTGGCGGGTCAGCAGGTGGGCAGCGCCGGCCGAGCGCATGCCGCTGTGGCAGTAGACGACCACCGGGCCGCCCGCCGCGGAGTGGCTGCGCAGCTCCTGCAGGCGCCGGCGCAGCTGGTGCTTGGGGATATGCACGGCACCAGGGAGGACACCGCCGCGGGTCTCGGGCGTGGTCCGCACATCGAGGAACAGCGTCTCGCCGTCGTTGACCCAGCACACCGCCTCGGTCACGGGGATCGGTCGATAACGCCGGGTCAGCCGGCGCCAGAGCAAACGCCCGCCGAGAATCGCCACGGCGGCCAGCGCCACGAAGCGGACGGGGTCTTCCTCGATCCAGTGCAGCAGCTCGGTCATGGGGCTCCCGGCGCCGCCGGCGGGCGAACCCCGGGGGGCCGCACCGCCGGCGCACGCTGGTTCAGTCGCGGTCGACGAGCTTGTTGGCGGCGATCCACGGCATCATGCCGCGCAGACGCTCGCCCACCTCCTCGATGGGGTGCTCGGCGGCCAGACGGCGGCGGGCGTGCAGGGTCGGCGCGCCGGCCTTGTTCTCCAGCACGTACTCCTTGGCGAAGTCGCCGTTCTGGATCTCCTCGAGGATCTCGCGCATCGCCTCGCGGGACTCCTCGTTGATGACCCGGGGGCCGCGGGTGAAGTCGCCGTACTCGGCGGTGTTGGAGACCGAGTAGCGCATGTTCGCCAGGCCGCCCTCGTAGAGCAGGTCGACGATCAGCTTGGTCTCGTGCAGGCACTCGAAGTACGCCATCTCGGGGGCGTAACCGGCCTCCACCAGGGTCTCGAAGCCGGCCTCGATGAGCGCGGCGATGCCGCCGCAGAGCACGGTCTGCTCCCCGAAGAGGTCGGTCTCGGTCTCCTCGCGGAAGGAGGTCTCGATGATCCCGGAGCGGCCGCCGCCGTTGGCCACGGCGTAGGCCAGGGCGATCTCCTTGGCCTGACCGCTGGCGTCCTGCTCGATGGCGATCAGCGAGGGCACGCCGGCGCCGGCGACGTAGGTCGAGCGCACGGTGTGGCCGGGGCCCTTGGGGGCGATCATGATCACGTCGTGATCGGCCGCCGGCTGGATCTGCCCGTAGTGAATGTTGAAGCCGTGGGCGAAGGCGATCGCCGCACCATCCTTGAGGTTCGGCGCCACCTGCTGGTTGTAGATATCCGGGGCCGCCTCGTCGGGGACGAGCATCATGACCACATCGGCGCCCTGGGTGGCCTCCTCCACCGAGGCGACCTCCAGGCCGGCCTCCTGCGCCTTCGCCGCCGAGCTCGAGCCCGGGCGCAGGCCCACGACCACGTTGACGCCGGACTCCTTGAGGTTGTTGGCGTGCGCATGGCCCTGGGAGCCGTAGCCGATGATCGCCACGCGACGGCTGGTGATCCGCGAAAGATCGGCGTCCTGATCGTAATAGACCTTCATGTTTCCCCCTGAACGGATTCGCGAGTCCGCCCGCCACCGGACGGGCGGGGATGAGACGGGACGGCGCTAGACGCGCAGATGGCGCTCGCCGCGGCTGATGCCGATGACACCGGAGCGGACCACCTCCAGGATGTTGCTCGGGCCGATGGCCTCGATGAAGGCGTCGAGCTTGTCACTCGTGCCGGTCATCTCGATGGTATAGATCTTCTCGGTGACGTCGAGGATGCGGCCACGGAAGATGTCCGTCAGGCGCTTGAACTCCTCGCGCTGCTCGGCAACGCCGGCGGTGACCTTGATCAGCATCATCTCGCGCTCGATGTGCTTGCCCTCGGTCATGTCGACGACCTTGATCACATCGAGCAGCTTGTTCAGCTGCTTGATGATCTGCTCGATGATCTGATCGTCGCCGATGGTGACCAGGGTCAGCCGCGAGATGCTCGGGTCGTCGGTGGGAGCCACCGTCAGGCACTCGATGTTGTAGCCACGGGCCGTGAACATCCCGGAGATGCGCGACAGCGCTCCGGATTCGTTCTCCACCAGCATCGAGATGATGTGCCGCATGTAGCTCTCCCCCGGGACCGCAGCGTGCGGAGTAAATGCGGGAAAATACTGGCAGGTGGGCTGGAGGTCAAGCAAGGCGAGCCCGCAACCGATTGACCCTCGACACACGCGCGAGCTATCTTCCATTTAAACCCTGCGCTTCGGGAGGAATGATGAGGCGCGCGAACAGGCACTGGACGCTAGCCTTCGCCGGTTCAACGCTCGGCGTATCGCTCCTTACCGCCGGCTCGGCGGGCGCCGAAACCCCTGGGTCAGACCAGGCCGACTTCACCCAAGAAGTGGAGGTAGTGGAGGCCGCCAGCGCCGAGATCAAGGAACCGAACCCCCACCTCGAGCTGAACGGTGGCGCGCCCGTCACCGCAGGCGAGAGTGCTTCCGGGGCGTTCAAGTACCTCGTTGTGGGGCTCGGCACCATGGAGATCTCGTTCGATGGAACGCTGCAGGAGGCCCCCGACGGCGGCAGCGAGCATGCGAATCTAGAGGTCCCGGACGATCGGCACGAGTTCGTCAAACTGCTCCACAAAGACACGGGCGAGGTCACCGCCGAGACCGAGGAAGAGGCACCGTCCGGCGGCTACCAGTGGGAAGTGACGATCACGGCAGCCTACGACTGGTGATCCCCACGTCGGTGGACTGCCCCCGACCTCGCCCTTCCCCTGGACTGCTGACTGCGGAGTCGATGCGGACAGAGACCGGCGAGGCGGCCTAGAAACCAAGCCGCGGGAAGCGGCTCCCCCGATTACTGAGGCCTAGCGCATAGACGCCCGCCCCATTCAGAGGTCGTACTCCGCGGTCGCCGTGATGGTTGTAGAGTAGTCTCCGGAAGCTCCTTCGGGGATATGGTCCTTCTTGAGGAAGGCCTCAACCGGCACCCGCTTTTCCCCATCATTCATGTTGAACCGGTGAGAGTTCGAGTTGGACTCCGGCGCCACGCAGAGGTCGATCGAATCGACACCATGCTGATCGGAGGTCAACGGGTAGACTTCATATTGACCATCATCCTGTCCTCGGTCGTTGCACGCACCCTCAGCGTCATGGGCACCGTCAAAGCTCACCTTGAAGTCTGCCCCTGGCTCACCGGTGAAATCCAGGCAGATGGGCGGATCCTGCCTCTCCCCCATAGACAGATCCTGCTGCCCAGCCACGAAGGGGCCCAGATGGACGACCCTGTTGGCGCAGCTCTCCTGCATATCAATAGGTTGGGCCACGGTGAGCTCCGTCGTAAATGTATCCCGAGCCGATTCGGGCTCCGCGAAGGCCATCACCGAGACGCCCAGAAGCGCAGCGCCCAAGGCCACTGCCTTGCGCCGCACGCCTGTCGCGCGATCCGTGCCCCACTCCCTGGCTGAACTGACCGCCCCCATAAGGCCCTCCTCAAAACACGCTGCAAGAGCAGCCTGCAACCGACATCAGTCACCCTCTTCCGCCAGTTCCAATTCTTCCTGATGCTGCCAGTGGGTGATCTCGTCCAGCGGCGAACGATCCGCCGGGACCATCACACGATCACCGTCTTCGACCTCGCCGTTGAGGATCACCACCTCCTCGTAGAGCGACTCCAGGCCACCTTCGACTTGCTCCGCACCCAGGCGATCAAGGAGTTGCGCCAGGTGATCGCGGAGGGTGTGGCTCGAGTCGTAGCTGAAGGTGATCTGCTCGACCGCCTCTGCCGGCGAAGCGACCCGGACGATCTCACCACCGTCATGGATCGTGAGATCCTGATGACTCACCAGATCACCATCCCCCTCAACGCTGATGCGCTGCGCCGTGGCGGTCTGCGGGACATCCAGGCGCTCTGCCTGCTCCTCCGAAGCGCGCACCAGATACCCTCCCGGCGGCAGCTGATCCAGGATGAAGAGACCATCGAAGACACTGCGATCCGTCTGGACCACCTCCCCGGTTTCGGTATCCACCGCCTCCATCTCGAAACCGGAGACCTCCGATGGCTCTGCCGTGCCACGCTGGCGACGAACCACGCCATCCACCTCGCCCGTGAGGTGCAGCTCGAAATCCAGGGGGAGTACCCGACCCGGGCGCGGCTCGAAGCTTACCCCCCGGGTTGCAGGTTGGACGAAGGGATTGTCGATCGACCCCACATCCACCTCCACGTTGACCGGATCGTGGGGATCCAGACGGGCGGCCCAGGCCTCCCCGTTCTCATCGGTGCCCCCGCAGCTGCGGCCTGCACAGACATCGACCCCCTCCACGGGCTCGCCATCCTGATGAACCCTTGCCATCACCGCCCCGTGATCGTAGCCGCGCCCGGCCTCGGGATCCGGGTACCACCCCCCGGCAGGATGGGGCAGCCCTCCCACATCCAGGCCGACCGACACCTGCCACCGACCCCCCGTATCCACCTGACCTTGCCCCGAGAAGCGCCAGTACTCGCGAGCAGTACGGGAAATGCCCAGACGGAGGTTATGAGGACGGTCATTGAAGCTGCCGCGCACCTGGGCACTGCCCCGCCAGTTGTCATGAAGGCTCTGACTGTACTCGGCGTTGGCGCTATCCAGCTCCGCCTCGGGCGCCAGGCCATAGCTCACACCGAGGTTCAGCCGCCCCTCCCGATAACGCCCCCAGCGTGTCTGCAGGCTGCCCTGCGCGGAAGGGTCGCCGTCATCCGCCTGGCTCACGGTCAGCGAATGCCGGAGCCGCTGACCGCCGATGCTCACGTTTTCGCGGGTGCGCAGGCGTTGCCAAGTCGACTCGCCGTCCGCGGACTCCTGATGCTCGTAGCGCAGACGGGTGCGCAGCGGCCCCAAAGAGCCGCGCACTTGCAACTCGTGGCCGTGACGCAAGTCACCGCTGACGCGGCTACGCAGCTCGTCGGTCTCCAGGCCATCCACCAGGGTGTACTCGTAGTCCAGGCTCCACGCGCCCAGACCGCGCTCCAGCGCGAGCTGCCAAGCCCGGCCTTGGTCATTCTCGAAGGCACCGCGAAGACGGCCCCAAACCCCGAACGCACTGAACGAGGCGTCCGCCCCGACCAGCTCTCGGCGCGTCAGCTCGTCCTCCTCGTCATCCGGCTCCATGTAGTGGAGGTCGCCGCCGACCGTCAGGGTCTCGGTCACCCCGACGTCCATCCGCGCCGCCGCGCGCCGGTCCTGGTCATCGCGCGGCTGGTGCTCATAGAGACTGACCCCCTCTCGGCTGGCATCCAGGCTGTAGTGCACCATGCCCGGCGGCAGCAGCCCCGGGCCGATCTCAATCGTCCGCGAGATGGTCTCGCGCTCGCCGTGGGGTCCGTAGAACTCAATGGTGTAAGGGTTGGTGCCCGGCCGGGCGTCAATGTCCTCGAACTCGTGGCGATCCGTGTCCACATCGTGTGCAAAGTCGACCAGATCGCCGTCGCGATAGAGCTCGACGTCCCAGCCCTCGGGAACCTCCACCTCGATGGACTGATCGGTAAACGTGGTACGCGCCATACCCTCCGGTCGGTTCGTCAGGGTCACCCCCATCCCGGAGCCGCCACGCCGGATCAGGTCGTACCGGGGCGCGCGCACCCGCCCCAGCTCGTAGCGCTCCAGGGCCGGGTGGCCGACCTGCTGCCCGAGGGTCCCGTCGAAGCGCCGGATTCCGTCGGTGTCATTCGCCTGTAACCGCCACTCCGCCTCATGCCAGAGGAGATCTCCAGCGCCTGCGAGATTACCGCTGGTGCTGCTACCGTTCCCGCTTTGCTGGTGATTGAGGCTCAGGGACCATGCAGGACGGGTCATGAAACGGGCCGGCAGCGGTTCACGGGGCAGCCACTCCTCACCGCCGATACCCGCCCCGTCATCGGTCAGTCGTGCCCACCGGGCCTCGCGCTCCAGACGGCTAAGGATCGGCAATTCCTCGTCCGCACGCATGTGGACCTCAGCGCGGCGCGGGCGATATTCGAAGCCAACGGGCAGGAACTCCTGGATGGCATCCTCACGGAAGTAGATGTCATCGTGCTCTTGGATCCAATCCTCTTCCTCAAGGATCAGCGGGCGGTCGCCGACCTCGCCCATGCCGCTGGCGGTATCGAAGGAGACCGTCCGGTCCGGATCGAGGACCCAGCCGGAGACCTGCCCCTCAAGCGGGTCGACCTCGACCGCCAGCTCCAGATGGCGGGCGAGCTGGCCCAATGGGTAGTAGATCTCCCCTTTGCGCTGGAGCATATACTCGCTCTCGGAGAGGGGGTAGCCTTCCAGCTCCACGCGCAGCACCATATCCTCCACCCCCTCGCCATCATCCTCTTCCTGGAGGCTCTCCACAGAAAGCGGGGCAGGCGCGCTGGGCGACCAGAACGCCCCCGCCGCGGCCAGGAGCCAAACCGCGACCGCAACAGACCGCCCAGTCGCACCCACGCGAGACCATCTCACCGACTTACTCGAGGGTGACGGTGCGCTCCGCCTTCACGTGACCACCGCTCTCGCCAAAGCCCTCCTCGTCATCCTCGAAGGCCCGATACACCACCCGCAACTCATCGCCCGGGGCCACATCGTGATTCTCAACCGAGAAGGGCAGAATCCGCTCATCCATCGATGTGGAGACAGCCGCCCGAGAGCGTTCGTGGATCGGCTCATCCTCTCCGGGCCGGTAGACCTCCAGGGAACCGTAAACCCCCCGCTCACCGTTGCGGGCCACCGTGATCTCCACTGAGTCCTCGCCGTCCGCGTCTTCCGCTGGTTCGAAGCGAGCACCCCGAATCTCCGGCTCGCCGTCCGGATCACCGACTAGGATACCGACCGGAATCGTCATGGCGAAGAGCGCCTGAATATCGACGGCCACCTCGTCGTCCTCGAGTTCCTCCTCGGCGAATGCCTGTCCGTCGGCGGTTGGCATGGTCCGAACGGCAAAACGGGCGCGATACTCGCCCGGATCGATCTCATCCGGCACACGGGACATGATGCGCACGGTCTGGCTCTCGCCCGGCTGGAGGGTCATCTGGCGGGGATGGTGGCGCAGCAGGTCGGCCCCGTGGTGGCCCCGCTCCCCGGCTTCAGGCTCCACGGGATCAATCAGCTCCGAACGCCCGTAGGCATCCGCCTCGACATCGGTCACCAGAACCCGGTACTCTTGGACCTCATCGCTCTGGTTAAACACCTCGACCTGCGCGCTGCGCTGCTGATCGTCGAAGAACAGCCGCTGCGGCGCGATCTGAATCGCCGCCGACGCCTGCGTCGCGGCAAATACCAAAGTCGTTGCCACGCAACCAACAGCTCCCCAGTGACACCTAACCACCCGCCTCATGGATTTCGCTCCTATCCGCTATCATTGCCCTAATGACCCTTGGGGCACCCCCCCATCCGCTTCCAATCTAAAACCGAGGTTTCCCCGCCTCCTCCCTGGGGAGAAGGCGGGATCCCAACGCGGCGGAGACTAGTCCGCGTACTCAACCGATACAGTGAATGTATTGCTGTATACTCCGGCGTTTTCAGGGGCCGTACTATAATCCTCGCACTGATTACAAAATTCGACCCACTCATGCTTCTCCCCGTCTTCCCCTAAGGCGATCGGGTCACTGGAGCTATTGTTGTCGTCAAAACCGAATGAGGAAGAGAGGGGAATAATCGTATCGTGGTCGCCGTTCTCTAGCTCGAGATAAACGGTGTGACCATCAGGGTTGTGAATGTCGCCGTCAAGGCTTATGTAAAATTCCTCTCCTTCCTCACCCTCGACGTCGATGTTAACGCCATCCTGGTCCGGAATCGGGAGCTCTTGTCCGGCGACGACACTGCCGGACTCCCAGATTATGTCGCCTTCGGTAGTGACGCCAATCGAATTGCTCACTGTAACGTCGGTCGTGAAGCTCTCATCGGCTTTAGCACCATCCGGCGTATCATCTGCCACCGCCGGCGTGCCTATCAGCACCGCAGCAGCAGAAACCAGCGGCAACGCCCATCGGCTGCTCCTGTAACTGTCTCTTTGTCTCATGGGCACCCCCTTCTAATGGATTTTCTAACGGATTGGGGCCCCGGTTAGCGCTCACGGCTAACCCCCCAGGGGCCCCACCTTCATCGGGCCGAACCGAACGGGCCCGGCCCACAGTTAGAAGACCGTTTTAGAGCTCGTCGTAGTTGGCGGTTGCCTCGACGGTTACCTCATAATCACCAGCATCGTCGCCGGTGACCTCAAGATTTTCCTCGATATCATCGTCGCCGATGATGCCACTTCCGGAGATTTCCTCGTCCGAGAGATCCAGACCCTCTTCATCGACAGAGTGGGTCACCGTATAGCTATATTGTTCACCGGTTTCTCCACCCACCGTGAAGGTGTAATCATCATCGACGGTGTTGCCTTCGATGATGGTGTCGGGCAGGTCCGCCTCATCGCTCACCGAAACATCGATGGGCTGCCAAACATCCAGCGAGACGTCAAATGAATCACTGTCTTCGGCGCCGTCCGGCAAGTCCGCCAATGCCTTACCACCACCGATGGCCAGAACGGAACCGGCGGTCAGCGCCAGCGCACCCTTGGTCCAGTCGAACTTCCGCATGACTGCTTCTCCTCTTTTCCCTGTGCGAATCCTTTGCGCGTTATGCAAGAAAGCAACTTGCGATGGGCCAGCCCCAGGCCATTTCTCCGGTTTGCGACCCGGGATTCGCTGGCATTGAGAACGCTACCAAAGGGTTCTGACCGTTCTCGTCCAGCTGATCGGACGAAAGACGGGGCGCAGGTGTCAGACACAGTGGACAGAAGTTCGGCGCTGAAGTTGTCTGCCGATCTGGACAGCTTGCCCTTCCACGACTCGGGGGTATTCCGTTGTACTGGTTTCGGGAATAGGGGCATGGCCGGGGGAGACGGCCAGGAGGGACACCGCAGCCCCGGACCGGCCTGTTGCACAGGGAGTCAGCACCATGAGCACGGAGCTCGAGGTCTTCATCCGTCGGCGCGCCAATGAGCAGGGGCTCTCCCTGGCCGAGGTGGCGCGGCGGGCCGGGATGAGCCGGCAGTCGCTCTACGATTGCTGGTCGCGGGATGGCTACCCGAACCTGGCCACCATCGTCGAGCTGGCCGAGGTCCTCGGGGTGCACCCGCTGCGGCTCCTGGAGCTGCAGTTCCCCGACGACGGCGCGGCCGAGGATCACTGCCACACCCTGCGTTGGAACCTGGACCGGGCCGAGCTGGCCACGACGCTGCTTGAGCACACGCCCCAGGCCGTTATCGGCCTGGACGCCGATGGGCAGGTCGCGCTGTTGAACCCGGCCGCCGCCGAGCAGCTGCAGCGCCCCCCGGAGCGAGTGCTCGGCCAGCCGGCCGAGCGCATCCTGCCCGGCGAGGCGCTGGGGCGCATCCGCGCGCAGTGCCCGGTGATGAGCGGCGCACCGACTCAGCCGCACGCCACGCCCCGCGGCAGCCTGCGGCTGAGCACCCGTCGCGGCGAGGACGGCAGCCTGCTGCAGACGCGCGCGCAGTTGGTCGAGGCGCCGCTCTACGAGCGTAATGTGGTCCTGCTGCTCCTCGACCCCGGGGATCCCGCCAACGGGACGGCGGCCGAGGCACCGCCCCCCGCCTTCGACCGCGAGCCGCTCACCGGCCTCCCCGACCGAGAGTCGACCGAGGCGCTTCTGCGCTGGGCGATGCAGCGCACCGAGTCGCGGGGCAGCGAGCTGGCGGTGCTGGTCATCGAGCTCGACGGCTTCGACCGGACCGAAGCCGGGCTCGGCCCGGAGATCGCCGACCGGGTGCTGCACACCGCAGCCCAGCGGGTCGGCGGTCAGCTGCGCCACGCCGATCTCCTCGGCCACCTGCAACGGGGCCAGTTCACCGCCATCCTGCCGGATACCGGCTCGCGCAGCGGCGCCCTGCAGGTGGCCCAGCGCATCTGCCAGAGCCTGGAGCATCCGGTGGAGACCGGCTCCTGCGCCTGTCAGTTGCAGCCGCGTATCGGCATTGCGCTGTTCCCCGAGCACAGCCACCACGCCGTCACCCTCCTCGAACAGGCCCGCTCGGCCGCCACCCGCACGGCGGGAGACCACCAACCGGGGCAGATCGTGGAGCCGGACCTGGGCGACCGGGTGGCCCGGCGCGTGGCGCTGATCCGCGACCTGCGCCGGGCCCTAGAGCGGCGCAGCCTGTGCGTGCACTACCAGCCGGTCTTCGATCTGGCCAGCGGCGAGCTGACCGCCCTGGAGGCGCTGCTGCGCTGGCCCGAAGGCGACACCTCCCAGCCGTCCATCGGCGAGGTCATCGACGCCGCCGAGCAGGCCGGGCTGCTCGGTGAGCTGGACCGCTGGGTGGTCGAGCAGGTGTTGTCGGACCTCGCCCACTGGCAATCCCAGGGCTGCTGCGTGCCGCGGGTGAGCGTCAACGCCTCGGGGCGCACCCTGGGCACCGGGGCCCTGGAGCCGGCGGTGCTCAGCAAGCGCCTGGAGCGCCTCGGACTACCGCCGGGCACACTGGACATCGAGCTCTCCGAGCGCCACCTGCTCGACACCGGCGGCGCCGGCCACGACGGCCTGACCCATATCCGCGAGCACACCCTCGGGGTCACCATCGACCACTTCGGCACCGGCTACGCCTCGCTGATCTCCCTGCGCGACCTGCCGGCGGGACGACTCAAGGTGGACCAGACCCTGATCCGCGACCTGCCCACGGACCCGGATCAGCAGGCCCTGGTGGCCAGCATCGCCCGCCTGGGCGAACGCTTCGGCCTGGAGCTGGCCGCCGAGGGGGTGGAGACCCGGCAGGAGGCGGAACACCTTCGCCAGCTGGGCTTCACCGAGGCGCAGGGCTACCACTTCGGCTACCCGGCCCCGGCGGCGGCGGTGTCCGAGCACCTGGCGACCGCGCCCTAGCGCCGCGCGCCCTTCGCCCGCGCACGGCTGCTGCGCTACCCTAGTCCGGTTCCGCGGCCTCGCCGTCGCCGACGACCGGATCCAGACAGGGAGCGAATCGATGCGCGTCACCCGTTTTCCACTATCCACCACCCGTGAGACCCCGGCCGACGCCGAGATCGTCAGCCACCAGCTGATGCTGCGCGCCGGCATGATCCGCCGCCTCTCCTCGGGGCTCTACACCTGGCTGCCCCTGGGCCTGCGCGTGCTGCAGAAGGTGGAGCGCATCGTGCGCGAGGAGATGAACCGCGCCGGGGCGCTGGAGGTGCTGATGCCGGCGGTGCAGCCGGCGGAGCTCTGGCAGGAGTCCGGCCGCTGGGAGAAGTACGGCCCGGAGCTGCTGCGCATCCGCGACCGGCACGACCGCGAGGGCTGCTTCGGCCCCACCCACGAGGAGGTGATCACCGACCTCTTCCGCCGGGAGATCCGCAGCTACCGCCAGCTGCCGGTGAACTACTACCAGATCCAGACCAAGTTCCGGGACGAGATCCGGCCGCGCTTCGGGGTCATGCGCGCCCGCGAGTTCCTGATGAAGGACGCCTACTCCTTCCACCTCGACGACGACGACCTGCGCGCCGAGTACCAGCGCATGCACGAGGCCTACTGCCGGATCTTCCAGCGCACCGGCCTGGCCTTCCGCCCGGTGGAGGCCGACACCGGGGCGATCGGCGGCAGCGTCTCCCACGAGTTCATGGTCCTGGCCGACTCCGGCGAGGACGCCATCGCCGTCTGCGAAGCCAGCGGCTACGCCGCCAACGTCGAGCTGGCCCCGGCGGTGGCACCCACCGAGCCGCGCCCGGCCCCCCAGGCGGAGCGGGCGGAGGTGGCTACCCCGGGGCAGCGGACCATCGCCGAGGTGGCCGCCTACCTGGGTCTGCCCGAGGCCCGCAACCTCAAGACCCTGCTGGTCGAGGGGGCCGACGGCGGCCTGGTGGCGCTGCTGCTGCGCGGCGACCACGAGCTCAACGAGCTCAAGGCCGAGAAGCATCCGGCGGTGAAGGCGCCGCTGACCTTCGCCGAGGCCGAGCGCGTCGAGCGCCAGCTCGGCTGCCCCTTCGGCTCCCTGGGGCCGGTGGGGCTGACGGGGGTGACGCTGATCGCCGATCACGCCGCCGCCCACCTGGCCGACTTCGCCTGCGGCGCCAACCGCGAGGGCTACCACCTCACCGGCGTCAACTGGGGCCGCGACCTGCCCGAGCCGGAGACCGCCGACCTGCGCGAGGTGACCGCCGGCGACCCGAGCCCCGACGGCGAGGGCACGCTGACCCTGCGCCGCGGCATCGAGGTCGGCCACATCTTCCAGCTCGGCACCACCTACAGCGAGGCCATGGGCGCCAGCGTCCTCGACGAGCAGGGCCAGGAGCGCACGGTGACCATGGGCTGCTACGGCATCGGCGTCTCGCGCGTGGTGGCCGCGGCCATCGAGCAGAACCACGACGACCGGGGCATCTGCTGGCCGGCGCCCATCGCGCCGTTCCAGGTGGCCCTGGTGGCGATCAAGGCCGAGGACCCGGCGGTGGCCGAGGCCGCCGAGGCGCTCTATGCGGACCTGACCGCCAGCGGCATCGACGTCCTCTACGACGACCGCGACGCCCGCCCCGGGGTGAAGTTCGCCGACATGGAGCTCATCGGCATCCCCCACCGGGTGGTGGTCAGCCCCCGGGCCATCCAGGAGGGCAGCGTCGAATACAAGGGGCGCCAGGATGCGGACCCGACCCACGTCCCCCGAGCGGAGATCGTGACATGGCTGAAGAACCGTCTGACGTAACCCCGGCTGGGCCGGGTGGACGCATCCTCATCGCCGGCTGCGGGCGCATCGGCCAGGCCCTGGGCGAACGCCTGGCCGCCGGCGGGGCCGAGGTCTTCGGGCTGCGCCGCCGCCCGGAGGGCCTGCCCGCCGGGATCACCCCGGTGGCCGCCGACCTGGAGGACCCGGCGGCCCTGGCCGAAGCGGTGCCGCAGGATCTGGACGGCGTCTACTACATCGTCACCCCGGGCAGCTACGACGACGACGGCTACCGCCGCGCCTTCGTCGACGGCCTGCAGAACCTGGCCGATCTCCTGCGCGGCCATCCGCGCCCGCCGCAGCGGCTAGTCTTCGTCTCCAGCACCGCGGTCTACGGCCAGCAGGATGGCGAGTGGATCGACGAGGACAGCCCCACCGAGCCCGGACGCTTCTCCGGGCAGCGGCTGCTCGAGGCCGAGGCCATCGCCCTCGGCGGCCCGTGGGCCGGCGTGGTCGCCCGCTACGGCGGTATCTACGGCACCGGGCGGGACTTCCTGATCCGCAAGGTCGAGGCCGGCGAGCCGTGCCAGGCCGAGCAGTACACCAACCGGATCCACAGCGCCGACGTGGTGGGCAGCCTCGCCCACCTCGGCCGCGCCGACGTGCCCGGCGGGGTCTACCTCGGGGTCGACGACGCCCCCAGCACCCAGTGCGAGGTGATGGACGGCATCGCCGAGCTGCTCGGCGTCCCGCGGCCACCGCGCGGCGAGCCGGGCAGCGGCGGCATGCGCGGGGTGGGCAGCAAGCGGGGATCGAACCGCAAGCTCAAGGCCAGCGGCTACCGCTTCCGCTACCCGACCTTCCGCGAGGGGTACCGCGAGCTGATCGGCGGATAGCCGCGGCGGGGGCCGCCCGGCACGGCCCGGCTAGCCGACACTGAACTCCGCCGGCGCCGGGTCGTCCGCCGGCTCGCAGGCCACCGACTCCACGGTGGCCGCCGGCGGCCCCTCGTGGAGCCACTCGCGCAGCTGCGCCACCGCCTCCGGCGGGCCGCAGGCGAGCACCTCCACCCGACCGTCGCGCAGGTTGCGGGCGTAGCCGGTGACCCCCAGGCGCACCGCCTGCTCCTGGGTGGCAGCCCGGAAGCAGACCCCCTGCACCCGGCCACTGATCGTACAGCGTGTCTTCTCTTGCGTCGTCGTCATGCCACCTCCGCACGGGCCGAACGCCCTGCTCCAGCCTCCTCGGCGGTCGGCTCGAGCAGGTCGCTCAGCGACAGATCGAAGCTCTGCTCCCAACGCTCCTCCACCCGGCGCAGCCGCTCGGCCAGCCGACGGTCCCAGGGTGCCCCGGTCTCCAGCCCCGCCGCCGGCGGCAGCGGGTAGGCGAGCATGCGGTGCAGCTCGGCCAGGGTGAAGGTCGAGGTATCCCGCGCCAGCAGCCACGCCCCGTCCGCGCTGCGCTCGATGACGTGGTGCCGGCGCAGGGTCTCCAGGGCCTCGGCCAGGGCGGGCTCTCCGGCGTCCGGCTCCTGCTCGAGCAGCTCGGCGAAGGTCACCCCGGCGCCGCGGCGCTGCGCCTGGTAGAGGTGCCCCAGGATATGCACCGCCAGCACCAGTGCCCAGCGGTTGCGGGCCAGATCGCCGCCGGTGCGCCAGCGGTAGCCGCGCAGGGCCTGGGTGACCTCGGCGCCGATGAGGATCACCAGCCAGGAGATGTACAGCCAGACCAGGAAGATCGGCAGCGCCGCCAGGGCCCCGTAGACGACCTCGTAGGTGGGGGCGCGGGCGATGAACGCGGCAAAACCACCCTTGGCCAGCTCGAACAGCCCCGAGGCCACCACTCCGCCGATGACGGCGTGGAGCACCGGCACACTGCGGTGCGGGACAAGACTGTAGATCAGCGAGAAGACAATCGCCTGCACCACGAAGGGCGCCAGATTGAGCAGCTGCGCGATCAGGTCCGACGGCGGCTCCAGCGGGCCCAGATTCACCGTGCCCATGTACGAGGTGGAGGCCACGCTCACGCCGAGCAGCAGCGGCCCCATGGTCAGCACCGTCCAGTACACCATGAACCGCTGCAGGGTCGGCCGCGGCCGCTCCACCCGCCAGATCTCGTTGAGCACCCGCTCGATGGTGTTGAGCAGCAGCAGTGCGGTGACCGTCAGACCGGCGATGCCCACCGCGGTGAGCTCAGCGGCGCGGCCCATGAAGTTCTCCAGGTGCTCGTCGATGGCGTCGCTGGCCGCCGGGACCAGGTAGTCGACCATGGCCTCGCGCAGGCGATCGGTGACGCCCTCGAAGACCGGGAAGGCGGCGAGTACCGAGAAGCCGATGGTCATCAGCGGGACGATCGCCAGCAGGGTGACGTAGGCGAGCATGCCGGCGCTCTTGGCGCACTGGTCCTGCTGGATGCGCTGGATCAGATACTCACCGAAGCCCCGCGCCTCGCCGACCCCCGGGTGGGTGGGCAGCGCCCGAAGCCTGTCGCCGGCGGCACGCAGGCGGCCGCGCAGTTCCGTCATCTTGGTTCCGCGCCTCCGTAGTTGATAGTGCATGTGTAGCCACCCTTCAGGGCGGGGTACGTTGACGGTGGAGCCTCTCCGTGCAGGCGTTAGAATGCCGAGTACCGCAATCGAGGGAGGTGCTACGGTGGCCAAGATCCTGGTGCTCTACTATAGCCGAAGCGGCGCTACTGCCGATATGGCCCGCCACGTCGCCCGCGGCGTCGAGGCGGTTCACGGCGCCATTGCCGTGGTGCGCACGGTGCCGGCGGTCTCCCCGGACTGGGAGAGCGTCGCCCCGGAGATCCCCGACGACGGCGCCCCCTACGCCATCGTCGAGGAGCTCGAGCACTGCCACGGCCTGATCCTGGGCAGTCCCACCCGCTTCGGCAACATGGCCGCGCCGCTGAAGTACTTCCTGGACACCACCACCAGCGCCTGGCTCTCGGGGACGCTGGCCGGCAAGCCCGGGGCGGTGTTCACCTCCACCGGCACGCTCCACGGCGGTCAGGAGTCCACCCTGCTGAGCATGATGCTGCCGCTGCTCCACCACGGCATGTACCTGGTGGGCCTGCCGTACACCGAGCCGGCGCTGGCCAAGACCACCAGCGGCGGCACCCCCTACGGCCCCAGCCACACCGCCGGGCCCGCGGGCAACCGGCCGATCACCGAGGAGGAGCGCCACCTCTGCGCCGCCCTGGGGCGGCGGGTGGCGCGGCTCAGTGTCCAGCTCTACGGGGCGTCCGAATGATCTCGGCGAAGACCCTGCACGGCATCGCGGTCACCGCGTTTGTCGGCTTGGTGGTGCTGATGCTCAGCTGGCTGCTGTGGCTCTACCCGCCGGCGGATGCGCTGATGCCCATCGCGCTGATCACCCTGCTCGGGCCGCTGGCGCTCACCGCCCGCGGGGTGCTCTACGGCCGGCGCTACACCGTGGCCTGGAGTGCCATCTTCGTGCTGATCTACTTCATCCACGGCGTCACCTACGCCGCGGTGCCCGGCCCGGAGCGGTGGCTGGGGATCGTCGAGATCGTCCTGGCGGTGGTCTACTTCACGGCTGCCCTGATGTATCTGCGTCAGGCCGGGAGCGCTCGGCCAGGATCTCGCGAACGAACGGGACCGTAAGCCGCCGCCCGGCGGCCAGCGAGGCGCGGTCCAGGGTCTCGAAGAAGGCCAGCAGACCGGGCAGCTCCCGGGGCAGCCGGCGGATCAGGTAGCGCGCGGTGGCGTCGGGCAGCTCGAGCCCGCGCTGCGCGGCGCGCTGGCGGAGGATGGCCAGGCAGGTGGTTTCATCGGGCTCGCGCACCGCCACCACCGGCCCCCAGCCCAGACGCGAGCGCAGATCCGGCAGGTCCAGCGGCAGCTCCGCCGGCGGCTGACGCCCGGCGAAGAGCAACCGTCCGCCGCGCTCCACCACCCGGTTGTAGAGGTGGAAGACCGCGCCCTGCCACTCATCGCGCCCGTCCAGCGCATCGAGGTCGTCGAGGGCGATCAGCTGCGCCTGCTCCCAGCCGTCGAGCACCGCCGCGCCGTGGCCGAGCAGCTGATCCAGCGGCAGGTAGACCGCCACCCCGCCAGCGGTGGTCACGCGGCGGCAGGCCCCCTGGAGCAGGTGGCTCTTGCCGACCCCGTGGGGGCCGTGCAGGTAGAGCGCCGGCGCCTCCAGCAGGCCGTCGGCCAGGTCGGTGACCAGGCGCAGGGCCGTGTCGTTCTCGCCGGGGACGAACCGATCGAGCTCGGCGGCGGCGTTCCAGCGGATGTTCAGTGGCAGTTGCACCGATCCCCCCGGTGGGTATTGCGGGTGGGCTCATTCCAGGGCGCCGCCGCCGCCCTGTCAAGCGCCGCCTTGTCCGAAACGGCAGGACTGGTAACCTCGCGCGCATGAGGAGCCGGTACGCGAGTGGACCGGTCGCCGGCCGAACATCAACACGGAGCGAGGGAACCCCCATCATGCACAGACGCTCGATCCCCCTGGCCACCGCGCTGGCGCTGGGTGTCGCGGGCGGCAGCGCCGCCGCCGAGGACCGCGAGGCCTCAGCCAGCCTCGGCATCGCCATCAACCAGGGCAACACCGAGAGCGAACGCTACAACCTCAACGCCGACTACCTGGAGCGCACCAACGCCCACCGCTTCACCGCCAACCTGGAGCTCAACCGGGGCAAGGACGGCGACGGCGACGAGGACGTCAACAACTCCCGCATCGGCGGCGGTTACGACTGGTTCTTCCACGGCCCCTGGTACGCCAATTCCACGCTCTCGTGGCGCCAGGACCGCAAGGCCGACCTGCGCCAGCGCTACGTCGCCGGTCTCGGTGCCGGTTACCAGTTCTTCGATGACGACCGCACCCGCCTCTCGGCGGAGGCCGGCCCCACCTACATCAGCGAGGAGACGCTCGGCGGCAGCCGCAGCCGCGAGGGGGCCCTGCGCTGGGCGCTGGACTACCGGCAGTACTTCGCCGAGGGGGCATTGCGCTTCTTCCACCGCCACGAGCTGATCACCGAGGTGGACGACGCCGACGAGTGGTTCGTCACCACCCGCACCGGGCTGCGCATGCCCCTGATGGAGAACCTCAGCGCCAGCCTGCAGTTCAACTACGACTACGACAACAACACCGAGGCGGACTCCCGCTACGACGCCACCACCCTGGTCAACCTGACCTACGACTGGTGACGCCGGGCGCCGTTCGCACCGTTACCGCTGCCAGCGGTAGCTGCGCGTGAGCTGCCCGCCACCGGGCCCCATCTCGGTGGCGGGCAGGGCCTCGGGCCAGAGCGTGTCGGCATCGTCCAAATCGGCCGCCACCCGCTCGGGGGCGCGCTCGAGCATCAGCCGCAGGGTGACCCGATCGCCGGCGATGCGCTGGACGTCCACCTGCTCGACCCCGGTGACGTCTTCCAGATAGCGTACCGCCCCGAGGTAGTCCTCGACGCCCTCGATCCCGGTGATGGCGATCTCCAGCTGCTGACCGTCGTGCTCACCGGGGACCACGGCGAAGCGCCGGGTCAGGGCGCCCCCGACCTCGTCGAGCCCCTCGCGGACCACCCGCTCCAGATCGCCCGGGCCGGTGTGGTGCTGCAGGGTGTCGTCGCCGGTGAGCACCGTCCAGCGCGCCCGCCAGGCGCCGGTACCGGTCTGCCGCAGACCCACCGCCGCCACGGCGGTGCTGCCGTAGCGCTGCGAGGCCTCGCGCAGGGACTCATCAAAACCGCCCCAGATATCCACGAACCCCACCGCCCGCCGGTCGCGAAGATCCAGCGTCGGGTACATCAGCGGCAGGGCCCGCTGCTCGGCCCCCTGATGGAGTGCTTCGAGCACCTCGCCCTCGGTCCCGGACGCGGCAAAACCGAGCAGATCCCGCCGGCCGTCGATCTCGGTCGCCACCCAGAGCAGGATCGGCGCCCGGTGCTCACCCCAGACCGCCACCTCCCGCTCGCCCAGTTGGCGGCGCAGCACATCGCCCTCGAAGCGCAGCTCCACGGCCAGCTCGTCGTCCACCCGCACGTACCGGTAGCTCGCCAGGTAGCGCCCGGCGTCCTCGAGCAACTCCGCCGCCGGGTGATCCCCCAGACCCTGGTACACCCCCACCATGCGCCCGATGACCTGTTCCAGACCCGCCTCCACGGCCGCCTCGCGCTCGGCGTCCTGCCGGCCTTCCACGGGGATCTCGGCGGTGAAGAGATCGCTCGCCGCCGCCGTGCCCGCAGCGAGCAGGGTCCACGCGGCGAGGACGGCGGCCAGCACGACACCGGCTGGACGGCGAGAGGCGAAGGAAGGGGCAAGGGGTACGGCCGTGCGCATGGGCGGGGTATCGGTTGCTGTCGGTGGGTGTCGGTCGTCATCAGACAACCCGCCCAACATACCACGAGCCGCCCGCGGCTTTGAGCCACCGCAGGGCCAGCCGGCGGCCGCGCGGACCGCGCGGTGGGCAAGGTGCTTGGCGCCCCCGGGGGCCGGCGGTCATACTACGCGGCGTTGGCCCACGGGCCCCGCCCCACTGGACATCCCAGGAGAATCGCCTTGGACGAGCAACACCCGCTGACCTATCGCGACGCCGGTGTGGATATCGACGCCGGCAACGACCTTGTCAGCCGCATCCGCCCCGCCGTCGAGTCCACCCGCCGGCCCGAGGTGCTCGGCGGCATCGGCGGCTTCGGCGGCCTGGTCGAGCTGCCCGACGGCTACAGGCGTCCGGTCTTGGTGGCCGGCACCGACGGCGTCGGCACCAAGCTGCGCCTGGCCATCGAGACCGGGCGCCACCAGGGCGTGGGCACCGACCTGGTGGCCATGTGCGTCAACGATGTGGTGGTCCAGGGCGCCGAGCCGCTGTTCTTCCTGGATTACTACGCCACCAGCCACCTGGATGTGGACACCGCCGCCGCGGTGGTCCAGGGCATCGCCGCCGGCTGCCGCGACGCCGGCGCCGCCCTGCTCGGCGGTGAGACCGCCGAGATGCCCGGCATGTACGCCGACAGCGACTACGACCTGGCCGGCTTCTGCGTCGGCGTGGTCGAGCGCGAGCAGCTGATCGAGGGCACCACCGTCACCCCCGGCGACGTGCTCATCGCCCTGCCCGCCTCCGGCCCGCACTCCAACGGCTACTCCCTGATCCGCAAGATCCTCGAGCGCCACCCCGGCGCGCTGGACGAGATGCTCGACGGCGAGTCGCTGACCGACCACCTGATGCGACCGACGCGCATCTACGTCACCCCGGCGCTGCGCCTGGCCGAGCAGGTGCCGGTCAAGGCCTTCTGCCACGTCACCGGCGGCGGCCTGCCCGAGAACCTGCCGCGGGTGCTGCCCGAGCACTGCGCGGCCGCCCTGGAGCGCTGGCAGTGGCCGGCGGTCTTCGACTGGCTGGCCCGCGCCGGTAACGTCGAGCGCGGCGAGATGCTGCGCACCTTCAACTGCGGCGTCGGCTTCGTCGCCTGCGTTGCCGCCGAGGATGCCGAGCGCGCCCTCGAGGTGCTCGAGGAGCAGGGTGAGGCCGCCTGGCGACTGGGTGAGGTGGTCGCCGCCGAGGACGACACCCCGCGGCTGACCATCAACGGGGAGGCGCCGTGACCCCGTCGCCGCGGATCGCCGTCCTGCTCTCGGGCAGTGGCAGCAACCTGCAGGCGCTGCTCGACCAACACGCGGCCGGGGCGCTGCCGGCGACCTTCGCCTGCGTGCTCAGCAACCGGGCGGATGCCTACGGCCTGCAGCGCGCCGAGGCCGCGGGCATCCCCACGGCGGTCGTCGATCACCGCCAGTACCCCGACCGCGAGGCCTTCGACCGCGCCCTGGCCGAGCACCTGGAGGCGGTCGGGGTCGATCTGGTGGTGCTCGCCGGGTTCATGCGCATCCTCACGCCGGTCTTCGTGGAGCGTTTCCAGGGCCGTCTCTTGAACATCCACCCGTCGCTGCTGCCGGACTTCCGCGGTCTGCACACCCATGAGCGGGCCCTGGAGGCGGGGGTCGAGGAACACGGCTGCACGGTGCATTTCGTGACGCCGGAGCTCGACGCCGGCCCGGCCATCGTCCAGGGGGTGGTGCCGGTCCACCCGGGGGATTCGCCGGAGGCGCTGGCGCAGCGGGTGCAGGTGCAGGAGCACCGCGTCTATCCGTTGGCGGTGCGGTGGTTCGTGTCCGGGCGGTTGGCGCTGACGGAGTCGGGGGTCGCCCTGGACGGGCAGGTGCTGGAGGCGCCGGTGCGGGTGGATGCGGAGACGGCGGTCGATCGGCTTTAGGTCGAGGCGTTGCTGGCCGTCTAGGGGGGCACGAGCGAAGACGCGCCTCTGGGCTGCTGGCCGCCTGGGGGGTGTGCCCCGTGGGTCGAGCCTTTAGGACGCGCCGAGCAGCGCAGCCCCGACGGGGGTTCAGCGCGAACCTTTGCTGGTTCGCGCTGATCAGCGAGGTTTTGTCCGAGCGGCGCGCAGCGCCGCGAGTTAAGCGAGCGGCCCCGTCGGGGTGAGCAGCACAGGGGACCCCGCAGGGGCGCGTCCTTCGCTCGACCCACGGGGCATACCCCCCAGGCGGCCCGACCGCGCCGGGCACGCCCGCGGGGGGCGCGTCTTCGCTCGACCCACGGGGCGCCCCCAGACGGCCAGCAACGCCTCGACCGGTGGGGCTGGCACTGCGCGGCGAACCTCGACGGCCCATCACTGCCTAACGGATAACCTACAACGCCGCCCGCCCGGAAAGGAGTCAGTATGAGGGCCCCATCCAAACGTACCTTCAGCGTCCAGCGCGCGGCCGCATGGCTCATCCTGGGCCTACTGACCGCCACCACCTCCCTGGCAGCGCCCGCCGCAGCAGCCGAGGCCGAGCGAATCCCCGAGTTCCGGGCGGAGTATGAGGTGAAGTACGGCCGTCTGACCCTGGGCACCAGCCGGCTGGAGCTGGAGTACCTGGGCGACGACCGCTACCGCTACGAGATGTTCGTCCGCCCCCGGGGGCTGGCGCGGGCGGTGCTCGGCACCGATCTGACCGATATCAGCGAGGGGCAGGTCCTCGCAGACGGCACGCTGCGCCCGGATCGGTTCGTGCACAAGCGCGAGGGCCGGGACGAGCGTCACGAGGCGATCACCTTCGACCACGACGCCGGCAAGGTGACCTTCGCGGACGGAACCGCCATCGACCTCGAGGAAGGCGCCGTGGACCGCCTGCTGCCGCAGCTGCTGATCATGCGCGACCTCTCGGCGACCTTCGATCGGGTGCTGACCTACCGCATCGCCGATGACGAAGAGATCTCCGACTACAGCTTCGAGCGCAAGGGCCGCGAGCGGGTCTCGGTGGCCGCCGGCTCGTACCGGGCCGAACGCATCCAGCGCGTGCGCGACGGCGACAGCTCCCGCGAGTCCAACGCCTGGGTCTACCGGCGACTCCACAACCTGCCGGTGAAGATCGAGCACGCCGACAGCGGGCGCACCTTCGTCATGGAGCTGACCGAGGTCAGCGGGCCGATCCAGGACGACTAGGCCTCGGGGTCACGAGCGCGGCAGCGTCACCCCGTCCTGGCCCATGTACTTGCCACCCCGGTCGGCGTAGGAGACCTCGCACGGCTCGTCCGACTCGAAGAAGAGCATCTGCGCGACGCCCTCGTTGGCGTGGATCTTCGCCGGCAGGGGGGTGGTGTTGGAGAACTCCAGGGTCACCCGCCCCTCCCACTCCGGCTCCAACGGCGTGACGTTGACGATGATCCCGCAGCGGGCGTAGGTCGACTTGCCCAGACAGATGGTCAGCACGTTCCGCGGGATGCGGAAGTACTCCAGGGTGTAGGCCAGGGCGAAGGAGTTGGGCGGGATGATGCAGACGTCGCCGTGGACATCGACGAAGCTCGCCGCATCGAAGTTCTTCGGATCCACCACCGCGGAGTTGATATCGGTGAAGATCTTGAAGTCCTTCCCGCAACGGACGTCGTAACCGTAGCTGGAGGTGCCGTAGGAGATGACCCGTTGCCCCTCGGGGGTATCGCGCACCTGCCCCGGCTCGAAGGGTTCGATCATCCCGTGCTCTTGCGCCATGTGCCGGATCCACCGGTCGGATTTGATGGTCATGCGGCGCCTTCTGGTGACTGCGATCTGGTCAGGATTCTAGGGGGCAGCGCGCCCGATGACCAGGGTACGCGCCCGCCGCAGCGGACGCGCACCCGGGCCGGCACAGGGCGCTAGAGCATGTGCCCGAGCATCGCGGTGGCGATGGCAAAGTAGATCAGGATGCCGCCGATATCGGCGATGGACGTGATCAGCGGCGCGCTGGCCGTGGCCGGGTCGAGGTTCAGCCGGGCCAGACCGAAGGGCAGGAGCATCCCGATCATGCTGCCCATGAAGACCACGGCCACCATGGCCAGGGAGACCACCCAGGCGATGTCCAGACCGCCGCGGTAGAGCCCCAGCGCCCAGACGGCGACACCCACGGTGACACCCAGGGCGATGGCCACACCGGCCTCCTTGCCCCACAGGCGCAACCAGTCCTTGGCCTTGACGTCACCGGTGGCGAGCGCGCGCACCATCAGGGTCGCCGACTGGGTGCCGGCGTTACCGCCAGTATCCACCACCAGGGGCAGGAAGGTGACCAGGACGATGACCGCCTCGATGGTCTCCTCGTAGGCGGCGATGATCTCGCCGCCGAACATGTTGATGAACACCAGCAGCACCAGCCAGCCGACACGGCGCTGGTAGAGCAGGTTCATGCTGGCGTCGCGCATACTGAAGTTGAGCACGCCGACACCACCGACCTTCTGGAAGTCCTCGGTGGCCTCGGCCTCGGCCACGTCCATGACGTCGTCCGGGGTCACGGTGCCGAGCAGCACCCCCTCGGTATCGACCACCGGCAGCGCCGTCAGGTCGTAGCGCTGCACCGTCTCCACCGCCTTCTCGCGATCCTCGAAGGCCGAGACGCTGATGAAGTGGTAGTCCATCAGCTCCTCGACCACGGTCTCCGGCGCGGCGACGATGAACCGGCGGATGGTCAGGGCGTCGAGCAACCGGCCCTCGCGGTCGGTGACGTAGATGACGTTCACCGTCTCGGCCTTCTCGCGCTGGCCGCGGATGTGCTGCAGGCTGCGCTCCACGGTCCAGTCGGCGCGCACGGCGATGTAGTCCGGCGTCATCAGCCGGCCAACGCTCTCCGCCGGGTAGCCGAGCAGCTCGCGGGCCTCGCGCTGTGCCCCCGGGGGCAGCAGCTCCAGCAGCCGCTGGGTGGCCTCGGCGGGCAGCTCCTGGAACAGGGCGGTGCGGTCGTCCGGGGTGAGCGCGGCGACGATCTCCCGCGTCTCATGGTCGGTCATGTCCTGGAGCAGGGCATCCTGGTTGTCCCCGGAGAGGTAGGAGAACACCTCCGAGGCCCGGGGCCGTGGCAGCAGCTTAAACAGGAAGATGCGCCGGGATTTCTCCAGGCTCAGGATCAGTTCCGCAATGTCCTGCTCCGGCAGCTCCTCGATGCGAGCGCGGACGTCCTTCCAGCGCCTCCCATCGAGGAGCTGTCGGATCTCTTCGAGCAGCTCTTCGTAAGCCATGATGGGGCTCCTTCCTGTTGCGCGTGCAGAGGGCACGCGGCAGCGCGTGCCGGCGCGCCGGGTGGATGAATCAGGGGGGAGGCCCTAGATCTCGCGAGCCCCCGACCCTGCCTGATTGCAGCCGACCGTGGTGGCAGGCTCCAGGCAGGGCCGGGTCGGGTCAGACCCGGGCCGAGCGAGCCACCACAAGGCGGTCGTGCCGCAGCGCGCCGGCCATGGTCGCCGGGGCTGCGGCGCTGGTACTCGGTACTTGGCTGTCCATTCGGTGCGTTGGGGCGGCCGCGGGGGCCATCCATTCACTCGGTCCGCTGAAACCGGCCTCAAAATAGCGATGGTCGGCGCTTGCGTCAATTTTTGCAGCGCACCATGGTTGACCCATTCGCCCCCCTCGCGTATGAACTCCGGCTGTCTTTGACGACGCGAGGAACGCACCCGATGGCCCTTTGGATCGCCGTACTGCTGGGGGTTGTGCAGGGGATCTTCATGTTCCTGCCGGTGAGCTCCACGGCCCACATGGTGCTGCTCGAGCACTGGCTGATCGGCCGCGATCACCCAATGCCGGCGCCGGAGAGCGCCGAGATGATCCTGTTCAACCTGGTGGTCCACGTCGGGACCCTGGTCTCCATCGTGGTGGTCTTCGCCCCGAGCCTGCTGCGCTTCACCCGCTACAGCCTGCGCGATGCCTACGGCTGGGCCCGCGCCGGACGCTTTCAGGGGCCACCGCTCTACGCCCGGCTGTTCCTGCTGGGGATGCTCTCGGTGCTGTTCACCGGCGTGGTGGGCCTGACGCTCAAGGCGACCTTCGAGCAGGTCTTCGCCAACCCGTGGATGATCGCCTTCACCCTGATCCTCACCGGCGCCCTGCTCTTCTGGACGGACAAGCTCCCGCCCCGGCGCCGGGGGTTGCGCCAGACCGGGGTGGGCACGGCGACGCTCATCGGCGTCGCCCAGGGTTTCGCGCTGATGCCCGGGCTCTCGCGCAGCGCCATGACCATCGTCTTCGGCCTGTTCGCCGGGCTCAAGCGGCGCTGGGCGGCGGAGTACAGCTTCTTCCTGGCCATCCCCACCATCTGCGCGGCCACGCTGCTCCAGGCCATCGAGGTCTACCAGCTCGGCGGCCTGGAGAGCGTCAGCGTCGCCGCCCTGATCACCGGCTTTGTCGTCGCCGCCGGGGTGGGCATCGTCTCGCTGAAGCTGGTGATCTACTTCCTCTACCGCGCCCAGCTGAAGGTGTTTTCCTTCTACGTCTGGGCGCTGGCGGCGGCCATCCTGCTCGGCTGGATCGACCTGCCGATATGAACGACTCCCGCCAAGCCTTTCAGGCTATGGCGTGCGTTTCGCGCTTCGCGGGGAGTGCCGGATCGTCCGGGGGATGGTCCAGTCTGACCTCCCTCCCCGCATCGGCCGGTTAAAAGCGCACGGCGTCGAAGGAGACCCCCAGGTAGAACTCGTCGTCCTCCCCGGAGGACATCACCCGGCCGTAGGCCAGATCCAGCTGGACCAGGTCGTCGAGCATGCTGCGGCGCAGGCCGAAGGCGCCCCGGGCATCCTCATCGCTGTCGGTATCCCCGGTGGCCTGCAGGATCACGTCCCAGCGCTCGGTGAAGCGCCAGTCCAGGCCCAGCCCCCAGATGCCGTCGGTGTCGTCGTCCTGGCGGTTGTGGCTCACGCCGAGGTTGGCGTGGACCGTGGTGCGCTGGCCCCAGTCCACGGTCAGCGGCACCAGCAGGAAGTGGTCGCGGCGGCGGTCATCGCTGATGTCGTAGTCCAGGCCCGCGGCCAGGCCGAGTCCGTAACCGTCGCGGTGCCGGTCGCGCCACAGCCACAGGCCTTCGACGTCGAGGAAGGCGTTGGCATCGGCCCCCTCGGTGCCTTGGGTACCCAGCCCCACGGTGGTCTGCCAGTCACCGGTACCGCGGGTGGTCAGGGCACCGAAGGTGCCGACACGGTCGCCTTCGCTGCGATCCACCTCCTGGTGCCAGAAGTCCACGGTGCCGCTGCGCCGGTCGATCAGCTCGGCCTCGGTGATCTCGTAGGCGTCGCCGGGCAGCGGCCCGCTCACCGCCGCGCCACTGGCCAGCGCGCCCCCCAGGCCGGCGGCCGCCGCCATCCACCCACCGTAACGTTGCATACTGCCTCCTATTGATCTTGCGGGATCTGGCATAATGCGCGGTTTCCCGCACAGCAAACCGAATCCGGAGATATGGCACGCCGCATCCTCGTCACCAGCGCCCTGCCCTACGCCAACGGCCCGATCCACCTGGGCCACCTGGTCGAATACATCCAGACCGATATCTGGGCACGCTTCCAGCGGCTGCGCGGCAACGAATGCTACTACGTCTGTGCCGATGACGCCCACGGTACGCCGATCATGCTGAAGGCGCGCGAGCGCGGCGTCGACCCGGAGCAGCTCATCGAGGAGATGGCCGCCAGCCACCAGGCCGACTTCGCCGATTTTCTCATCGGCTTCGACCGCTACCACTCCACCCACTCGGCGGAGAACCGCCACTTCGCCGAGCTGATCTACCAGCGCCTGGAGGCCGGCGGCCACATCGAGCGACACACCATCGAGCAGCTCTACGACCCCGGCGAGGGCATGTTCCTCCCCGATCGCTACATCAAGGGCACCTGCCCGCGCTGCGCGGCCCCCGATCAGTACGGCGACTCCTGCGAGGCGTGCGGCGCCACCTACACCCCGGCGGAGCTCCAGGATCCGGTCTCGGTGATCTCCGGCGAGCGCCCGGAGGTGCGGGAGAGCGAACACTTCTTCTTCCGGCTGCAGGACTTCGAGGCACTGCTGCGTCAGTGGGCCAGCGCCGAGCACCTGCAGCCGGAGATCATCAACAAGCTCAACGAGTGGTTCGAGGCCGGGCTGCGCGACTGGGACATCTCCCGCGACGCGCCCTACTTCGGCTTCCGCATCCCGGGCACCGAGGACAAGTACTTCTATGTCTGGCTGGATGCGCCCATCGGCTACATGGCCAGCTTCCGCCGCCTGGCCGAGGAGCGGGGCATCGACTTCGACGCCTTCTGGGATGCCGGGCGCGCCGAGGAGACCGAGCTCTACCACTTCATCGGCAAGGACATCGCCTACTTCCACACGCTGTTCTGGCCGGCGATGCTCCACGGCGCCGGCTACCGCACCCCGACGGCGGTCTACTGCCACGGCTTTCTGACCGTCAACGGGCAGAAGATGTCCAAGTCCCGGGGAACGTTCATCACCGCGCGCAGCTATCTCGATCACCTGGATCCGGAGTACCTGCGCTACTACACGGCGGCCAAGCTCTCGGACTCGGTGGAGGACATCGACCTCTCCTTCGACGACTTCGTCCAGCGGGTCAACTCCGACGTGGTGGGCAAGCTGGTGAACATCGCCAGCCGCTGCGCCGGGTTCATCACCAAGCGCTTCGACGGCCGCCTGGCACCCCGGCTCAGCGCCCCGGAGCTGTTCCGGACGTTCACCGCCAGCGCCGAGCGCATCGCCGAGCTCTACGAGCAGCGCGAGTACGCCCGGGCGGTGCGCGAGATCATGCACCTGGCCGACCAGGCGAATCAGTACATCGACGCCGAGAAGCCGTGGGAGCGGATCAAGGACCCCGAGCAGGCGCGGGCGGTGCAGGAGATCTGCACCATGGGGCTGAACCTGTTCCGGGTGCTGATCATCTACATCAAGCCGATCATGCCGCGGCTGGCAGAAGACGCCGAGGCGTTCCTGGCCATCGGGCCACTCGCCTGGGCAGATGTGCAGGCGCCGCTGCTCGATCACGGGATCAACAAGTTCAAACCGCTGAAGACGCGGATCGACCCGCAACAAGTGGAGGCCGTCGTGGACGCATCGAAGGAGACGCTGGCGCAATCCGAATCCAGTGAGCCGGCGCAAGGGCCGAGCGGCCGCCTGGCCGAGGATCCGATCGATGAGCCGATCACCATCGACGATTTCGCCAAGCTCGACCTGCGCGTCGCCGAGGTGAGGGTGGCCGAGGCGGTGGAGGGCGCGGACAAGCTGCTGCGCCTGGAGCTGGATCTCGGCGGTGAGACGCGCCAGGTCTTCGCCGGTGTGCGCCAGGCCTACAGCCCGGAGCAGTTGGTCGGCAAGCGGGTGGTCTGTGTGGCCAACCTGAAGCCGCGCAAGATGCGTTTCGGGACGTCGGAGGGGATGGTCCTCTGCGCTGGTCCCGGCGGTGAGGATCTGTGGGTGGTCGGCCCCGACGAGGGGGCGGAGCCGGGAATGCGGGTGAAGTAATCAGGGCGGGCCGTAGCTACCGCATGGGCCGTCGTGGGGCGGGGACCGGGTGCCGCTGAGCGCGCCCCGCCTGGCGGCGGGGTCCCCTGTGCTGCTCACCCTGGCGGGGCCGCTCGCTCAACTCGCGGCGCTGGCGCGCCGCTCGGACAAGACCTCGCTGTTCAGCGCGAACCGGTGAAGGTTCGCGCTGAACCCCCGCCAGGGCTGCGCTGCTCGGCACGCTCAAAAGGGCACCCGGTCCCCGCCCCACGACGGCCTACACGGCCCCGGAACTGCGCCCCGGAACTGCGCCCCGGAACCGCGGCCCCGATCTACCGGCGCCGCTGCTGCTCCCGCGGCACCTCACGGAGCTCCACCTCGAACTTCCGCTCCTCACCGTCGCGCAGGACCGTCAGCGTCACCGCATCCCCCGCCCGACGGGCGAAGACCAACCGCTGCAACTCCCGCGGCTCCGACACCGCCTCACCGTTCACGTGGGTGATGACATCCCCGTCGGCCGGCATGGCACGCCCTTCGACACTCACCTCGAACGACGCCCCCTGCAGCCCCGCCTCCTCGGCCGGACTGCCCGACTCGACATCCACCACCATCACCCCGCGCTCCGGGAGATTCAGCCGCTCGCGGACCCCCTCCGGATAGCCCTGCAGACCGGCCACCATCACCCCCAGACGGGCCCGGGAGGTCAGATCCGTCAGACCGCCCTCCTCCATCTCGTCCAGGCTCTCCTGGAGCAGATTGCTGGGCACGGCAAAGCCCACGCCCACCGAGCCGCCCCGGCCGGTCAGCCCGCCGCCGCCCGGCACGATGGCGGTGTTCACACCGATCACCTCTCCGGCGGAGTTGAGCAGCGGCCCGCCGGAGTTGCCCGGATTGATCGCCGCATCGGTCTGGATCATGGGGATCTCGATCTGCCCGATCCCCGGCAGATCCCGGCCGACACCGGAGACAATCCCCGTGGTCACCGTAGAGCTCAGCCCGAAGGGGTTGCCGATGGCGATGGTCTTCTGGCCCACCAGGGTCTGATCCGAGTCGGCCAGCGGCAGCGGCTCGGCGCCGTCCGGGATGCTGTCCGGATCCTCGGGCTTGAGCAGGGCCAGGTCGTAGAGCGCGTTGGCGCCCACCACTCGGGCCGGCACCGCTTCGTGCTCGGCGAAGCTGAGCTTCAGGGAAGCGCCCTCGCGCAGATCCACGCTCTCCTCCTCCAGGGCGTTGCGGATGACGTGGTAGTTGGTGACGATATGCCCCGCATCATCGACCAGAAAGCCACTCCCGGCGCCCTGGCGGCGGGGCGAGTCCTCGCGGGGCTGCTGCCGGCGCTCGAAGAACTCGCGGAATTCCCGCGGGAGCATCCCTTCGGGGATGCGGTCGAAGGGGTCGACCCGCTCGCCGCGGACCTCGACCTCGATGGCCACCACCGAGGGGCCGTAGCGCTGGAAGATCTCCACCGTGTTGCGCTCATCCGGCTGGAGGTGCTCCAGGTCGTCGGCCAGCGCCGGGGTGGCCACCAGGCCGATCAGAGCGGTCGCCAGCGCCGCCACCACCATCCGCGGCGCGCGTCGATGCTGCATCGCGTGTGCTACCGTCATAAGGCTTTCTACCTGTGGGTTGTTCATCAAGTAGTGGACAACAAGGCTAGGGTGTTAAGTTCACCCTGTTCGTAACGGATCAAGCCACCGATTTCCAACACGGGGATGGCGATGGATCTCCTGTTATTGGCCGTCGCGGCCGTGCTGGTCAACAACTTCGTCCTCACCCAGTTCCTCGGGTTGTGCCCGTTTCTGGGAGTCTCGCGCAAGGTCGAGACGGCGGCGGGCATGGCGGCCGCCACCGCCTTCGTCCTCACCCTGGCCTCGGTGCTGAGCTATCTGGCCTTCACCTACATCCTGGTGCCGCTGGACGCCGAGTACCTGCGCACGCCCACGTTCATCCTGATCATCGCCATCGCCGTGCAGCTGACCGAGATGGCGGTGCGCTTCACCAGCCCCATGCTCCAGCAGGTGCTCGGCCTCTACCTGCCGCTGATCACCACCAACTGCGCGGTGCTCGGCGTCGCCCTGCTCAACCTGCGCGGCGACCATGACCTGATCGCCTCGGCGGTCTACGGCGCCGCGGCGGCCGCCGGCTTCGGCCTGGTGCTGGTGATCTTCGCCGCCCTGCGCGAGCGGTTGGAGAGCGCCGAGGTGCCCCGCGCCTTCCGCGGTGCGCCCATCGCCCTGGTCAGCGCCGGGATCCTCTCCATGGGCTTCATGGGCTTCGCCGGCCTGGCCCAGGCCGGCGAGCGGGAGTTGGCCACCGACCGCGAGGACATGGTGGAAGTCGAGGTCACCACCCTGACCCTGGAAGAGGGCGGCGCCCCGGCGCCGGTGATCCTCCTCGGCGAACCGGACAGCGAGCAGATGGTGCCGATCTTCATCGGCCCCAGCGAGGCGCAGGCCATCCACGACGCCCTGCACGGCGTCGAGCCGCCGCGGCCGATGACCCACGACCTGTTCGGCAACGTGCTGCGCGCCACCGGCTACACCCTGCAGGCCGTCTACATCGACGCCATCGTCGACGGCGCCTACGTCGCCGCCCTGGCCCTGGCACCCGAGGACGGTGGCGAGGTGCGCTACATCGACAGCCGCTCCAGCGACGCCATCGCCCTGGCGCTGCGCGCCGAGGCTACCATCTACGCCGCCCCGGAGGTCCTGGAGGCGGCCCAGGAGCGGGAGCAGCAGCGCCCGCGGGACGAGTCCCTGCGCATGACCCGGCTGGATCTGGTGCCGGGTCCGACGACGTGAGGCCACCACCGATCATGTTACCCTGTATCGTATGTTCAGCGCGGTCCTGACCCTCACAGCCATCGCCGGTCTCTGCGGTGTCGGTCTCGGCGCCGCCGGGCGCCGTCTGGCCGCGCAGCGCGATCCGGTGGTCGGGCACATCGACGAGCTGCTGCCCCAGACCCAGTGCGGCCAGTGCGGGTACCCGGGCTGCCGGCCGTACGCCGAGGCCGTGGCTGCCGGCGAGGCCGCCACCAACCTCTGCACCCCCGGCGGCAACGCCACCGCCCGGGCCATCGCCGACCTGCTCCAGGTGGATCCGGAGCCGGTGGCCGATGACAGCACCGGGCCGGCCGTGGCGTTCATCGACGAGAGCCAGTGCATCGGCTGCACGCGCTGCCTGCCGGCCTGCCCGGTGGATGCCATCGTCGGCGCCCAGCGCCAGGTGCACACCGTGCTCGCCGACGAGTGCACCGGCTGCCGCCTGTGCGTCGACGCCTGCCCCATGGACTGCATCACCATGCAGCCGGTGGAGCCGCCGCTGAACGCCCGCATCCGCCCGCTGCCGACGCCGCAGTCGACCACCGCCCGGCCGGAACAGCGGCCCGGACCGCTGCGCCACCAGCAGGTGCAGCCCCGGCGGCGCGGCGTGGCGGTGGCGGACGCCAAGGACTACTCCCGCAACGGCCCGCTGCGCAGCCTGGCGCTGCCGGCGCAGCTGGTGCTGCCGCTGCTCGATCACACCGGGGCCGAGGCCCCGGCCACCGTGGCCGTAGGCGAACACGTCCGGCGCGGCACGCGGATCACCGAAGGGCGCAACGGGGTCCCCCTGCACGCCCCCACCTCCGGGGTGGTCAGCGCCATCGAGCGCCGGCCCATCGTCCACCCGGCCGGCGGCACCGCGCCGTGCCTGATCGTCGAGAGTGACGGCGCCGACTGCCGCGAGACCCCCATGCCGCCCATCGAGGCGCCCCTGCAGGCCGACCCCGAGGCCCTGCTGCGGCGCATCGGCGAGGCCGGCGTACGCGGCATGGGCGGCGCCGCCTTCCCCTCGGCGCTGAAGCTCGCCGACGGCGCCCGCAGCGGCGTCGACACCCTGGTGGTCAACGGCGTCGAGTGCGACACCTACCTCACCTGTGACGAGACCCTGCTGCGCATGCGCGCCGCGGCCATCATCGACGGCGCGCGCATCGCCGCCCGGGCCTGCGGCGCCGAGCGCATCCTGGTGGCGGTCAAGAACTCCGCCCCCGAGGCCGCGGCAGCGGCCGAGGCCGCCATCGAGGCCAGCGAGGCCGACATCCAGGTGGTGCGCGTCGGCGGCGACTATCCCGCGGGCAACGAGCGGCACATCGTCTACCCGACCACCGGGCGCACGGTCCCCGCCGGTGCCCGGCCACCGGCGGTGGGGGTGGTCTGCCAGAACGTCTCCACCCTCGACGCCATCCACCGCGCCGTCCATTACGGCGAGCCGTCGGTGGAGCGGCTGGTCACGGTCACCGGCGGCGGTATCGCCGAGCCGGGCAACTACTGGGTGCGGGTCGGCACCCCGCTGAACGCCCTGATCGGCCAGGCCGGCACGCCCGGCTGCCGGACCATCGTCGGCGGCGGCATCATGGGCACCCCGGTCACCGACCGGCAGGTGCCGCTGACCCACGGCATGAACGGGATCGTGGTCGAGTCCGCCGACGAGGCGCCGCTGTTCGAGCAGCCGTGCATCAGCTGCGGGCGCTGCGCCGAGGTCTGCCCCGAGGGCCTGCAGCCGTTCGAGATGGCCCGGCGCATCCGCGCCGGCGTCGATGTCGGCGAGGCCGCCGAGCACATCGACCTCGACCCGATGCGCTGCACCGGCTGCTCGAGCTGCGAACTGGTCTGCCCCAGCTCCATTCCCCTGGCCGGCATCACCGGCCACGCCCGGGACGCCGCCCGCGCCCGCCTGCGTGAGCGCGAGCAGGCCGAGCGGGCCCGGCAACGCCACGAGGCCCGGCAGGCCCGCGAGGCGCGCCGCCAGCGCGAGAAGGAAGAGGCACGCCGGCGCAAGCGCGAGGCCATGGCCGCCCAGGCCGAACAGAACCGCCCGAGCGAGACCACGGAGGGTTGAGCTTGGCGGCACCCACAACGCCCAGGATCATGGGATGGGTCCTGCTCGCCCTCCTGCCGGGGGCGGGCGTGCTGGTGTGGCTCTTCGGCGTCGGCGTGCTCCTGAACATCACTGCCGCGCTGACCGCCGGCGTCGCCGCCGAGGCCGCGGCGCTGCGCCTGCGCGGCCGCCCGGTGGCCCCGGCCCTGACCGACGGCAGCACGCCCCTGGCGGCCCTGATCATCGGCATCGCCCTGCCGCCCCTGCTGCCCTTCTGGATCCCCGCCCTGGCCGGCGCCCTGGCCGTGCTGCTGGGCAAGCAGGTCTACGGCGGGCTGGGGCAGAACATCTTCAATCCGGCCATGGTCGGCTACCTGGCGGTGGTCCTCGCCTTCCCCCAGGCGGTGAGCCTGTGGCCGGCCCCGGAGACCGGCGTGGGGGCCGCGGTACCCGCCACCGAGGCCCTGCACTACTTCCTCACCGGCGCCCTGCCGCCCATTGCCGACGCCATGACCCACGCCACGCCGCTGGACCGGCTGGCCACCGAGGGCTTCGCCGCCCTGCCCGGCGATGGCGGCCTGTGGGGGCAGACCCAGGCCGCCGGCGCCTGGCTGTGGCTCGGCGCCGCCTTGCTGCTCGGCGGCGCCGGCCTGCTGGCCCTGCGCATCGTCGACTGGCGCCTGCCGGTCGGGGTGCTGGTCGGCACCGCCGCCACCGCGGCGCTGCTGCAGCTCGGTGACGGCGCCCCGGTCCTCTTTCACCTGCTCTCCGGGGCAACCCTGCTGGTGGCCTTCTTCATCGCCACGGACCCGGTCAGCGCCCCGCGGGAGCCCACGGCGCGGCTGATCTACGCCGCACTGATCGGCGTGGTGGCGCTGGTCATCCGCGAACTCGGCGGCCACCCGGACGGCTTCGCCTTCGCCGTGCTGATGCTCAACGCCACCGCGCCGCTGCTCGACTACGTGGTACGCCGCAGCGCCGGGGAGGCCGCATGACCCTACCGGTGAGCCTGCGCGCCGGGGGCATCCTCGCCCTGTTCGTGGGCGTCGGGCTGGCCGCCGTGGCCCTGGTCCACGAGCAGACCCGGGAGCGGATCGCCACCGCCGAACGGCAGGTGGTCCTTGATCGTCTGGCCGCCGTCCTGCCCGAGGGCCACGACAACGCCCCCGAGGACCAGGTCTACCAGCGCCCCACCCCACTGGATCACGACACCCCGTTGCGCATCTACCCGGCCTACGCCGGCGACGAGTACCTGGGCGCGGCGGTGGAGGTGGAGACCCCGGAGGGCTACGCCGGCACCATCCGCCTGCTCGTCGGCCTCGACGCCGACGGCCGGGTCCTGGGCGTGCGCACCGTGGCCCACCGCGAGACGCCGGGGCTGGGCGACGCCATCGAGACCGCACGCAGCGACTGGATGTACGGCTTCGACGACCGGACCCTGGGCGACCCGCCGGAGGACGACTGGCGCGTGCGCCAGGACGGCGGGCAGTTCGACGGCATCACCGGGGCGACCATCACCGCCCGGGCGGTGGTCGACGCCGTGCGCGAGGTGCTGATCGACTACACCGCCGAGCCGGAGGCCTACCGCGGTGTCGACCAGGCCGAGGACGGCACCGCCGTCGACCCCGAGGCCGACGGCCACAGTGACGAGGGCCCCACCGGATGAGCGAGACCCCCACCCCACGCAGCATCTTCCGCGACGGCCTGTGGGGCAACAACGCCGCCCTGGTCCAGCTGCTCGGCCTTTGCCCACTGCTGGCGGTAACCACCACCGCCGTGGCCGGGCTCGGCCTGGGCATCGCCACCCTGCTGGTGGTCACCGCCTCCAGCGTGGTGGTCTCGCTGATCCGCAACCTCGTCCCCCAGGACGTGCGCATCCCGGTCTTTATCCTGGTCATCGCCGCCTTCGTCACCATCGTCGAGCTGGTGGTGGCGGCGTGGCTCCACGACCTCTACCGCACCCTGGGCCTGTTCCTGCCCCTGATCGTCACCAACTGCGCCATCCTCGCCCGGGCCGAGGCGTTCGCCTCGCGCCAGCCGGTGGGCCCGGCGGCGCTGGACGGCATCGCCACCGGCACCGGCTTCGCCGCCGTGCTCATCGTCCTCGGCGCCCTGCGCGAGCTCATCGGCCGCGGCACCCTGCTCGACGGCGCCGAACAGCTCTTCGGTCCGATCGCCGCGAACTGGACGCTCGAGCTGGTCGACGGCGACGTCTTCCTGCTGGCCATCCTGCCGCCGGGGGCGTTCATCGGCCTGGCCCTGCTGCTGGCGATCAAGAACCGCATCGACGACCGCCATGGACGCTGAGCAGCGCCACGAGCTCTACCGGCGGCTGAGAGAGGCGCTGCCCGAGCCGGAGACCGAGCTCCTCTACGAGACCCCCTACGAGCTGCTGGTGGCGGTCTCGCTCTCGGCGCAGAGCACCGATGAGAGCGTCAACCGCGCCACCCGGCAGCTCTTCCCGGTGGCCAACACCCCCGAGGCGATGCTCGCCCTCGGCGAGGCCGGCCTCAAGCCGTACATCCAGCACATCGGGCTCTACAACAACAAGGCGCGCAACATCATCGCCGCCAGCCAGCAGCTCATCGAGCACCACGACGGCCAGGTGCCCCGCGACCGCCCGGCCCTGGAGGCCCTGCCCGGGGTCGGGCGCAAGACGGCCAACGTCATCCTCAACGTCGCCTTCGGCGAGCCGACCATCGCCGTGGATACGCACATCTTCCGCGTCGCCAACCGCACCGGGCTGGCCCCGGGGAAGAACGTCCGCGAGGTGGAGGCGGGGCTGGAGGCGGTGACGCCGGAGCCGTTCCGACTCCACGCCCACCACTGGCTGATCCTGCACGGGCGCTACACCTGCACCGCCCGCCGCCCGCGCTGCGGGGCGTGCGTGATCGCTGATCTGTGCGCCTTCCCGGAGAAAGACCCGGAACGGACCTAAGAGGTGGGGGCACCGGCCACGGCGCCATGAGGGGGCGCAGCCCACCGGCACCGCTACCGACGGGGCGCCGGCAGCGGTGCCTCCGCGCCGGGGTCAGCCGCGGCGCTTGGCGCCGAGGCGCAGCCGCAGGGCGTTGAGGCGGATGAAGCCCTCGGCGTCCTTCTGGTCGTAGGCGCCGGCGTCGTCCTCGAAGGTGGCCACCGAGGCGTCGAAGAGGCTCTTCGGCGACTGGCGGCCGACGACGATGACGTTGCCCTTGTAGAGCTTCAGGCGCACGGTGCCCTCGACGTCCTGCTGGGTCTGGTCGATCATCGCCTGCAGCGCCTCGCGCTCCGGGGCGAACCAGTAGCCGTTGTAGACCAGCTCGGCGTAGCGCGGCATCAGCTCGTCCTTCAGGTGCGCCGCATCGCGATCCAGGGTGATCGACTCCATGGCACGGTGGGCGCGCAGCAGGATGGTGCCGCCGGGGGTCTCGTAGCAGCCGCGGGACTTCATGCCCACGTAGCGGTTCTCGACGATGTCGATCCGGCCGATGCCGTGGCGCGCCCCCAGGTCGTTGAGCCGGCCGAGCAGCGCCGCCGGCGAGAGCCGCTCGCCGTCGATGGCCACCGGATCGCCACCGGCGAAGGCGATGTCGATGTACTGCGGCTCGTCCGGCGCCGCCTCCGGCGCGTTGGTCCACAGCCACATCGCCTCCTCGGCCTCGGTCCAGGTGTCCTCCAGGACCCCGCCCTCGTAGGAGATGTGCAGCAGGTTGGCGTCCATGGAGTACGGCGCGCCGCCCTCCTCGCGCTTGCCCTCGATGTCGATGCCGTGGCGCTCGGCGTACTGCAGGAGCCGCTCGCGGGAGTTGAGGTCCCACTCCCGCCACGGGGCGATGACCTTGATCCCCGGCTCGAGGCCGTAGTAGCCGAGCTCGAAGCGGACCTGATCATTGCCCTTGCCGGTGGCGCCGTGGGCGACGGCGTCGGCGCCGGTCTCGCGGGCGATCTCCACCTGCCGCTTGGCGATCAGCGGCCGGGCGATGGAGGTGCCGAGCAGGTACTCGCCCTCGTAGACGGCGTTGGCGCGGAACATCGGGAAGACGAAGTCGCGGGCGAACTCCTCGCGCAGATCATCGACGTAGATCTCGCGGATCCCGAACGCCTCCGCCTTGCGCCGGGCGGGCTCCAGCTCCTCGCCCTGGCCCAGATCGGCGGTGAATGTCACCACCTCGCAGCCGTAGGTCTCCTCGAGCCACTTGAGGATCACGGAGGTGTCGAGACCGCCGGAGTAGGCGAGTACGACCTTCTTGACGTCCGACATGGGGAGCTCCTCGGTATTCAGGTTCAGGGGTCAGTATCCCAGCATCAGGAATTCAAGCAGCGCCTTCTGGGCGTGCAGGCGATTCTCCGCCTCGTCCCAGACGACGCTCTGCGGTCCTTCGAGCACCGCGGCCTCCACCTCCTCGCCCCGGTGGGCCGGCAGGCAGTGCATGAACAGCGCCTGCTCGCCGGCACACTCCATCAGCGACTCGGTCACGCAGAAGCCGCGGAAGGCCTCCTCGCGGGCCGCCTGCTCGCTCTCCTGGCCCATGCTCGCCCAGACGTCGGTGGTGACCAGGTCGGCGCCCTCGGCGGCGGCGTAGGCGTCGTCGAAGACCTGGACGCGGTCACCGCCCAGCGCCAGGATGTCCGCCTCCGGGCGGTACCCCGGCGGCGCGGCGATGTGCAGGTCGAAGCCGAGCAGGCCAGCGGCCTCGATCCAGCTATGGCACATGTTGTTGCCGTCGCCGATCCACGCCACGCGCCGGTCGGTGATCGGCCCGCGGTGCTCGGTGAAGGTCTGCAGATCGGCCAGCAGCTGGCACGGGTGGCACAGGTCCGAGAGGCCGTTGATCACCGGCGCCGCCGAGTGGCCGGCGAAGCGCTCCAGCATATCGTGGCCGAAGGTGCGGATCATCACCGCATCGACCATGCGCGAGACCACCCGGGCGGTGTCCTCCACCGGCTCGCCGCGCCCAAGCTGGGTATCCCGCGGCGAGAGGAACAGGGCGTGGCCCCCGAGCTGCGCCATGCCGGCCTCGAAGGAGACCCGGGTGCGGGTGGAGGATTTCTCGAAGACCATCCCCAGCACCCGGCCCTGCAGGGGCTGGTGCAGATGCCCGGCACGGTGCATGTCGCGCAGCTCCGTGGCCCGGCGCAGCAGCTGGTGGATCTCGTCGACGGAGCAGTCACGCAGGGTGAGGAAGTGGCGCATCCAGGACGCCCTCCTTGGTTCGGTTCAGGTCAGGCGCCGGCCAGGTGGCGGCGCACTAGGTCGACGACGCCGTCGGCGAGCTGGCGGATCTCATCATCGTCCAGGGTCAGCGGCGGGACCAGCCGGACCACGCGGCCGGCGGTCACGTTGATCAGCAGTCCGGCCTCCAGGGCCTGGCGCGGCAGGGCGCTGGCCTCCACGGCGAGCTCGACGCCGACCATCAGCCCGCGGCCGCGGATCTCCCGCACCCCGTCGACACCGGCCAGCCCCTCGGCCAGGCGGGCACGCAGCGCCTCGCCGGCTCGGGCGGCGGCCGCCGGCAGGTCCTCGCCCTCGAGGGTGTCGAGCACCGCCAGCGCCGCCCGGGCGGCCAGCGGATTGCCGCCGTAGGTCGTGCCGTGGCTGCCGGGGCCAAGGATCTCGGCGTGCTCGGCGGCGGCCAGGCAGGCGCCGATGGGCAGACCGTTGCCCAGGGCCTTGGCCAGCACCAGGACGTCCGGGCGGATGCCGGCCTGCTCGAAGGCGAACAGCGTGCCGGTCCGCCCCATGCCGGTCTGCACCTCGTCGAGCATCAGCAGCCAGCCGCGCTCGTCGCAGAGCCGGCGCAGCCGCGCCAGGTAGTCCGCCGGCGGGATCTGCACCCCGCCCTCGCCCTGGATCGGCTCGACCAGCACGGCGCAGACCGCCGGATCGTCGACGGCCGCCACCGCGTCGGCATCCCCGTAGGGCACACGCAGGAAGCCCTCGGGCAGCGGCGCGAACCCCTCGTGGGCCTGCGGGTTCCCGGTGGCCGCCAGCGCCCCCAGGGTCCGGCCGTGGAAGGCGCCGTCGGCCACCACGATCTGCGGCGCCGTGATGCCGCGGCCGGCCGCATACCGGCGGGCCAGTTTGATGGCCGCCTCGTTGGCCTCGGCCCCGGAGTTGCAGAAAAACGCCGCGCCCATCCCGGCGGCGGCGCACAGGCGCTCGGCCAGGCGTTCCTGCAGCGGCACCCGGTAGAGGTTGGAGGTGTGCACCAGGGTCTGCGCCTGCTCGGCCACCACCCGGGCGATGGCCGGATGGCTGTGGCCCAGCCCGCACACGGCGATACCGGCCACGCCGTCGAGATAGGCGTGACCCTGCTCGTCGTACAGCCACGCCCCCTCACCCCGGGTGAAGGCGACGGGCAGGCGGTTGTAGGTGGGGATCAGGGCTTGCATGGACCGTTTCATACCCGCATGGAACCGGCTCTAGAAGCCGGGAAAAAACGTCTAACCTAACCGCCGACGGGACCCGGCGCAAGCACCGCAACCCCTTGGAATCCCGGCGGCTAGAAGCTGGACGGACGGCCGCAGTGCGCGTCCCAGCAGTTGACGATGGCGCAGAAGAGCTCGGCGGTCTTCTCGGCGTCGTAGATCGCCGAGTGGGCCTCCTTGGCGTCCCACTCGATGCCGGCGGCCTTCACCGCCTTGGCCAGCACCGTCTGCCCGTAAGCCAGCCCGCCCAGGGTGGCGGTGTCGAAACTGGAGAAGGGGTGGAAGGGATTGCGCTTGAAGCCGGTCCGCGTCACCGCGGCGTTGAGGAAGGCCAGATCGAAGAAGGCGTTGTGGCCGACCAGCACCGCCCGATTGCAGCCGGTGTTACGCAACTCCTGCCGGACCGGGTTGAACATCTTGCCCAGGGCGTCGCGCTCGGGCACCGCCATGCGCAGTGGGTGCTCGGGGTCGATGCCGTTGAGCTCCAGCGCCTTGGGGTCGATGCGTGCCCCCTCGAAAGGCTGGACATGACAGGTGTGCGTCTCCGCCGGATAGAGCCGGCCGGTGCCCTCCTCGGCGCGCAGGATCACCGCCGCGATCTGCAGCAGGGCATCGGTCTCGGCCTGCAGCCCGCCCGTCTCCACATCCACCACCACCGGCAGGAAGGCCCGAAAACGGGTGCGCAGGGGGGGGATCTCGGTGCTCTGAATACGCTCGTCCGCGGCGGACGACTGCGCGGGGTTCTGCTCGGTCATGGGGCTGCCGTAACTGGATTCGGGTGCCGCATGCTACGGCGCCCCGTGAGCGCGAGCAAGCCGCCCGGCCCTCAGCCGCTGGCGCCCGCCCCGGCGGCGTCGACCAGCTGCTGCAGCTCGCCGGAGTCGAACATCTCCATGATGATATCGCAGCCGCCGACCAGCTCGCCGTCGATGTAGAGCTGCGGGATGGTCGGCCAGTCGCCGTAGTCCTTGATCCCCTGACGGATGCGCTCATCCTGGAGCACATCCACGTAGGCGAACTCCCGCCCGCAGCCGGCCAGGGCCTGGGCCGCCCGCTGCGAGAAGCCGCACATGGGCTGCTCCGGGCTGCCCTTCATGTACAGCAGGATCGGGTTCTCCGACACCTGGCGGGCAATGGTCTGCTGAACCGATTCGTCGCTCATTGCGTCTCCATCCTCTGCGGCAGATCCGCGGCGGGGCCCGCTTCCGGCCACCGCCTGGCGGGCATCGTAAAACGCCACTCCGGCGCGCTCATCCCACCCACCCTAGGGTTGGTGCAACCGCCAGGCCAGGCTCTCGCCGGCGCGCAGGGGCACCACCGGCTCATCGCCGCCGGGGTAGCTGGCCGGCACCTCCAGCGGGGCCCGCTCCAGGGTAACCGTCTCCGGGTTGACCGGCAGGCCGTAGAAGGCCGGGCCGTTGCGCCCGGCGAAATCGGCCAGCCGCTCCAGCGCACCGGCCGCCTCGAAGGCCTCGGCGTAGAGCGATAGCGCGATGGGCGCCGTATAGCAGCCGGCACAGCCACACGCCGACTCCTTGGCCCCCCGGGGGTGCGGGGCGGAGTCGGTGCCCAGGAAGACCCGCGGGTGGCCGGAGGTGGCGGCCTCGAGCAGCGCCTCGCGGTCGGCCTCGCGCTTGAGGATCGGCATGCAGTAGTAGTGCGGTTTGAGCCCGCCGACGAGCAGATCGTTGCGGTTGTAGAGCAGGTGCTGCGGTGTGAAGGTCCCGGCCAGACGCGGGTCGTCGCCGGTCACCAGCTCGGCGCCGACGGCGGTGGTGACGTGCTCGAGCACCACCTTCAGCCGCGGGTGCCGGTCGAGCAGCGGCTGGAGCACATCGTCGATGAAGGCCGTCTCGCGCTCGAAGATATCCAGCTCCGGGCCCGTGCGCTCGCCGTGGATCAGCAGCGGCAGGCCCTGCTCCTCCATGGCGGCGAGGGCATCGTAGCAGAGCAGCAGATCGGTGACGCCGGCATCCGAGTGCGTGGTGGCCCCCGCCGGGTAGAGCTTGACGGCGTGCACGAAACCGCTGGCCGCCGCACGGACGATCTCCTCGGGCGAGGTCTTGTCGGTGAGGTAGAGCGTCATCAGCGGCTCGAAGGTCGAGCCCGCCGGCAGCGCGCCGAGGATGCGCTGGCGGTAGGCCGCCGCCTGCTCCACCGTGGTCACCGGCGGCTGCAGGTTGGGCATGATGATCGCCCGCGAGAAGACCGCCGCGGCCTGGGGGGCCACGGCCTGCATGAGGGCACCGTCGCGCAGGTGCAGGTGCCAGTCGTCGGGCCGGGGCAGGGTCAGGGTATCCATGGAGAGGAGTTTCCAAGCGCTGCCGGCCAGTTGCAAGGGGCGGCCGGGGTTTTGCAGGGCGTCGGCTTGTGGTAGAGTGCGCAACTGATCGATGGGGCCGTAGCTCAGTTGGGAGAGCGCGACATTCGCATTGTCGAGGTCAGGGGTTCGACTCCCCTCGGCTCCACCACCTATCACCAACGTACACCATTTATCCTCAGATAGTTACGGCGCATCTAGTGGCGCCGGGTGGAGATAAGTGGCGTCACGTTTCGCAGGATTCTCGCAGGGCGCTGAGCGTCGCATGATGAGTGCGACAGCTGGGGCCTGCGAAGACCCGACGCGCCGACACGGATCGCCACGGACCAGCAGGTCAGACCGTCTCGACCCGGTGCGACCAGACAACTCTGGACGTCCTGGTTTCTCACGACTGTCCCCAGGTCCCGGCTCCGCATTGACGAACTGCTGGAACTCAACGAGCTCACTGGTGTGCTAGCCTGACCGTACGGATAGATGGACCGTTTTCCCGATGAGGCCCAGCTATGTTTCGTGTCGCCAACCGCTCCAAGAAGTCGCTCTCCAGCGGCGCGCGAGCGATCTCCCTGCGCCCAAGGAAGCGCAAGCAGGTCAAAGCGAGGACAACGCTCTCGCGCCCAGTAGCCCAAGTTGAAAAGGTGACGCGGGCACGGGACGGCTTCGCCGCGGACCGGAAAGTACTACGTGGCGGCACCGAGCGCGTTGCGAAGGCTATGCGCCGCAAGGTCGCGGAGAAGGAAAAAGAGTTCGGCCATGAGTCGTGACTCCGAGGATGGCGAGTCACGTCACGATCCCGATGCCGAACCTGCCCGACGCGGAGAGCTGGCGAGTTCGGACGCTGATTCGCCGGATCTCTCCGTATCGGTTTCGCCCCTCCCATCCGCCGAGGACCTCAGACGACTTGACACGTACCAGAGCGGACTCGGACGTGAAGTCATCGACATGGTCAAAGCGGAGCAAGCGTCCCGGCACGAGGAGAGCCGACGCCAGCTAGACGCCCAGGATAGGCGGCTTGAACTTGAGCAAAAGCGGCTTGAGCTCAAGGAGAAGTCCATCAACCTCGAGCAGCGGCAGGCCGACGACGATTCAAACGATAACCGTCGCCTCCACTGGATGGCGTACTCGATCGTTCTTATCATCCTCGCCACTGTCATTCCGATTGGGGTCGCTGTCGCCTTCCTGCTCGCCCCCTGGGCCGGCGTCGTGATCATCTCTGTAGCCTCTGGGCTACTGTCAGCCGCTCGCCTGATCTGATCTGCTTTCGGCGCAGGCGTCGCCACCACAGACACACCCCCTGATGCCGCCCTCCTACGCCGCGGCCACAGCTGCCCGACCCCTGCGGCTGTCGGCAGTTTTGACAACGCAACACCCCGACCCTCGCCTGCCCCGAAAAACGCGATTCCAATCAATGCCCTGGCAAAACGGCACGGAACCTGCTCAGCCGTGTGTCCATTCCGTACCACCTGCCAGGAGAGACAATCGCATGGGAGCCCCGACCCTCGTCCGTGCCGTTGCGGGACTGCGCAGCGCCCTCAGCGTTCACCCCGGCAAGACCACCCCAGCCCTGCAACCGAGCGCAGCCCCACCGGGCTGGGACCTGACCCCCGTCGAGGACTGGTCGGCCATCGAGCGCCTGCTCACCGGCGAGCACCCGCCGGTGGGGCTGGTGCGGGTGACGGCGGAGAACGTCGAGGCCTGCCAGCGCTTTCTCGCCGGCGGGGCCGGCGTGGAGTGGCTCGCCCTGTGCGACCCGCCCGACGGGCACAACCAGGACGCCGTAGAGGCCCTGTTGGCCAGCGCCTTCTACGACTTCCACACCCTGCCGGCGGACCCTGAGCGGCTGGCGGTCTCCCTCGGCCACGCCGCCGGCATGGCGCAGTTGCGCCGGCACACCCGGTCGCGGCAGGCCGAACTCACCGCCGACACCGGCGGCATCCTCGGCGACAGCCCGGGGATCCAGGCCCTGCGCCGCGACCTGGCGAAGGTGGCGCGCTGCCCGGCCACAGTGCTCATCCACGGTGAGAGCGGTTCGGGCAAAGAGCTGGCCGCCCAGGCAATCCACCACGCCTCACCCCGGCGCGACGGCCCCTTCGTGGCCGTCAACTGCGGCGCCATCCCCGCCAACCTGGTGCAGACGGAACTCTTCGGCCACGAGCGCGGCGCCTTCACCGGCGCCCAGCAGCGCCGCTGCGGACACCTGGAGCGGGCCCAGGGCGGCACCATCCTCCTCGATGAGGTCGGCGAACTGACCCTGGAGCACCAGGTCAACCTGCTGCGCGTCCTCGAGGACCGGGCGGTGACGCGGGTCGGCGGCACCGAGCGCATCCCCGTGGATGTCCGCGTCATCGCGGCCACCCACGTGGACCTGGCGGCCGCCGTCGAGAGCGGGCATTTCCGCGAGGACCTCTACTACCGACTCAATGTGTTGCACATCGAGCTCCCGCCCCTGCGCGAGCGGGGCAACGACATCGAGCGCCTGGCCCACGTCTTCCTCGAGCGCTTCCGCAGCGCCTACCTCAGCCCGGTGCGCGGCTTCACCAGCCAGGCCCTGGGGGCACTGCGCCGCCACAGCTGGCCGGGGAACGTGCGCGAACTGATCAACCGCATCCAACGCGCCGTGGCCATGGGCCAGCGCGCGCTGCTCAGCCCCGGCGATCTGGGGCTGGAGGCCCGGCTGGGCACCGTCCGCCAGGCCGAGACCCTGGACGACGCCCGGGCCCGGGCCGAGCGGGCGGCCATCCTTGGCGCCCTGGCGCGCTGCGAGCGCAACGTCTCCCGGGCCGCCCGCGAGCTGGACATCTCGCGGGTGACGCTCTATCGCATCATGCACCGCCTGGGGCTGAGGCCGTGAGCCGGGGGCACGGGCCTCGCGCCCGCCCCCCGCTGCGGCGCCGGATGCAACGGTGGTCCGGCCTCCCCCTGGCCGTGCTCCTCGCCGCCACGCCGCTGCTGGCCAGCGCCAACGAACCCGACGCGGTGGGCGCCCCGCCTCCGCCCCAGGAGACCGCCGGCGGACTGCAGCAGCGCACCATCCTCTCGCCCCAGGGCTCGTTCACCGCCGAGCCGTCGCTGAGCTACTCCCAGTCCACGTCAACGCGGGTGGCCATCGACGGGGTCACCATTCTGCCGGCCATCGCCGTGGGGCTGATCTCGGTGCGCCAGACCCAGCGCGAGAGCCTCACCGCCGCGCTGGGGCTGCGCTACGGGCTCACCGACCGGCTGGAGGTGGAGACACGCATCCCCTACGTCTACCGCGAGGAGCAGGTGCGCGAGCGCGAGATCCTGCAGAGTTCGGACTTCGCCGGCATCAGAGACTCCGACGGCTACGGCCTGGGGGATGTCGAGGCCTCGTTGCGCTACCAGCTGAGCAGCGGCCGCGGCGACGGCGCCATCTTCACCGGCGGCCTGCGCGTGAAGAGCCGCACCGGGCGGGATCCGTTTGAGGTCGAGACCGACGAGATCCCCCTCGACGACGGCAACAGCGATGCACGCAACATCTCCATCTACAGCGAACAGCCCACCGGCAGCGGCTTCTACGCCGTCCAGCCCAGCCTCAACTGGGTCTACCCCTCGGAGCCGGCGGTGCTCTACGGCAGCCTGAGCTACCTCTACAACATCCCGCGCACCGTGACCCTGGAGGGGTCCGATGGCCCGATGCGCGTGCGCATCGAGCCGGGCAGCGCCATCGGGGTGAGCTTCGGCATGGGGCTGGCCCTCAACGACCGTACCTCGCTCAGCCTCGGTTACGACCACACCGCGGTACTGCGCACGCGCACCGACGGCGCCCCCCGGGTGGATGCCGAGTTCGGCCGTTTTCAGGTGGGCTCGCTGCTGATCGGCGCCTCGCACCGGCTCGGACCGCGGACCAGCCTGGGGCTGTCGGTGGGCGTCGGGGTCACCGCGGAGGCCCCGGACGTGCAGGTGACCCTGCGCCTGCCGATTCGCTTCTGAGCCGTCGGGGCCGGGCTCAGCCGGCCCCGTAACCGCCCCCGCCCGGGGTCTCGATGAGGATCTGATCCCCCGCCTCGAGATCCCGGGTGGCGGTGCCCGGCAGCTCTTCGACGGTGCCGTCCCGGCGCTCGATGGCGTTGCGCCCGCACGCCGCATCCGCGCCGCCGGCCAGCCCGAAGGGCGGTACGCGGCGGCGGTTCATCAGCGTCACCGCGGTCATCGGCTCCAGGAAGCGCAGGCGCCGGATGACCCCGTCGCCGCCCGGGCACGCCCCGCCCCCGCCGCTGCCCCGACGGATGGCGAAGCGCTCGACGCGCACCGGATAGCGCCACTCCAGCACCTCCGGATCGGTTAGGCGCGAGTTGGTCATGTGGGTGTGGACCGCAGAGCTGCCGGCGAAGTCCGGCCCGGCGCCGGCGCCGCCGCAGAGGGTCTCGTAGTACTGGTAGCGCTGGTTGCCGAAGGTCAGGTTGTTCATGGTGCCCTGGCTGGCAGCCATCGCCTGCAGCGCCCCGTAGAGGGCGTCGGTCACCGCCTGGGAGGTCTCCACATTGCCGGCGACCACGGCGGCCGGGTAGCGCGGGTTGAGCATCGAACCCTCCGGCACGACGATCTCCAGCGGCTCCAGGCAGCCTTCGTTGAGCGGGATATCGTCCTCGACCAGGGTGCGGAAGACGTACAGCGTGGCCGCCCGGGTGATCGCCAGCGGGGCGTTGAAGTTGCTCTCCGCCAGCTGCTCGGAGGTGCCGCTGAAGTCGATCCGCGCCCGGCGCGCGGCGTGATCGACGCGGACCGAGACCCGGATCCGCGCGCCGTTATCCAGATCACCGGTGAACTCGCCGTCGGCGAGGCGATCGATGACCCGGCGCACGTGCTCGGCGGCGTTCTCCTGGACGAAGCCCATGTAGGCCTGCACCACCGCCAGGCCGAACTGCGCCACCATGCGCCGCAGCTCGGCGACGCCCTTCTCGTTGGCGGCGATCTGCGCCTTGAGATCGGCGATGTTCTGCGCCACGTTGCGCGCCGGATACGGGCCACCGCTCATCACGGTGGTGAACGCCTCCTCGAGGAAACGCCCCTCGGCGACGACCTGGAGGTCGTTGATGAGCACCCCCTCCTCGGTCACCCGGGTGGAGTCCGCCGGCATCGATCCCGGGGTACGGCCACCGACATCGGCGTGGTGGCCACGGCTGGCGCAGAAGAAGAGCAGCTCCTGCCCGTCCGCGGAGAAGACCGGCGTCACCGCGGTGAGATCGGGCAGGTGCGTGCCGCCATTGTAGGGATCGTTGAGCAGGAAGACGTCGCCGGGGCGCAGGGTCTCGCCGCGGCGATGGAGGATGGTGCGCACCGCCTCCGACATCGAGCCGAGGTGGACCGGGATGTGCGGCGCGTTGGCCACCAGGTTGCCGTCGGCGTCGAAGAGCGCACAGGAGAAGTCGAGCCGCTCCTTGATGTTCACCGACTGCGCCGTCCCGGCCAGGGTCGTGCCCATCTGCTCGGCAATCGAGCGGAACAGGTTGTTGAACACCTCCAGCAGCACCGGGTCGGGGCGCCGGGTATCCACCTGCGGTGTCTGCACCGGCTGCCCCGCCTCGGCGGTCACCGACCGGCGCAGGATCAGCTGATCGCCGCCGGTCACCTCCGCCTCCCAGCCGGCGTCGATCACCGTGGTGGCGTTCTCCTCCTGGAGGATCGCCGGCCCGCTCAGCCGGGTGCCCGGGAGCAGATCGGCGCGGGCGTAGACCGGCTGCTCCGCCATTCGCTGGCCATCCCAGGCCGTGACCCGGGCCAGCGGCTGCGGCGGGGCCTTCGGCGCCGGCGCCTCGCCCTCGCCCGCTTCCTCCGCCGCGGCGTGGTGAATCGCCTCGACGCTGAGCGCCTCGAGGACCCGCGGGCGGTCATCGAGGGTGAAGCCGAAGCGCTGGCGGTGCAGCCGGGCAAAGGCCGCGTCGACCTCGGCGACGTCGTCGCTGCCGGGGACCTCGAGCGCGGTATCGGTGCCGGCGTAGCGGACGTGGGCCCGCACGCGCAGCGTCGCCGCCTCGCCCGCCAGCCCCTGGGTCGCCAGCCCGGCGCGGGCCTCGGCGGCGAGCTCGTCGATCACGTCGGCCAGCTGCGGGGCGCTGGCCGGCTCCAGGGGCGCCTCCACGGTGCGCTGACTGATGGCGGTGATGTCCGCCAGCCCCATGCCGTAGGCCGAGAGCACCCCCGCCAGCGGGTGGACGAACACCGTGCGGATGCCCAGCACATCGGCCACGGCACAGGCGTGCTGCCCCCCGGCGCCACCGAAGCAGTTGAGGGCGTAGCGGGTGACGTCGTAGCCGCGCTGCACCGAGATACGCTTGATCGCCTGGGCCATGTTCTCCACGGCGATACGCCGAAAGCCGGCGGCCACCGCCACCGGCTCCCGGGCATCCCCGGTCTCGGCGTGGATGCGCTCGGCCAGCTCGGCGAAGCGCTCGTGCACCCCCTCGGCGTCCAGGGGCTGATCGGCACCGGGGCCGAAGAGGCGCGGGAAGAACTCCGGGCGGATCAGCCCGAGCAGGACATTGCAGTCGGTGACGGTCAGCGGCCCGCCGCGGCGGTAGGCCGCCGGCCCCGGATCGGCGCCGGCGGAGTCGGGCCCGACCCGGTACTTCATGCCGTCGAAGTGGCAGATCGAGCCGCCCCCGGCAGCGACGGTGTGGATCTGCATCATCGGCGCGCGGATGCGGCAGCCGGCGATCTCCGCCTCGAAGGTGCGCTCGAACTCGCCGTCGTAGTGGGCCACGTCGGTGGAGGTCCCGCCCATGTCGAAGCTGATCAGCCGGTCGATGCCCGCCATGGCCGCGGTGCGCACGGCGCCGACGATCCCGCCGGCGGGGCCGGAGAGGATGGCGTCCTTGCCCTGGAACTGCGCGGCGCTGGTCAGCCCGCCGTTGGACTGCATGAACAGCAGCGGCACATCGCCGAGCTCGGCGGCCAGGCGCTCGACGTACCGCCGCAGCACCGGCGACAGGTAGGCGTCGACCACGGCAGTATCCCCCCGGCCGACGATCTTCATCACGGCGGCGGCCTCGGCACTGGTCGTCACCTGGGTGAAGCCCACCTCGCGGGCGATGCGGGCCACCACCTGCTCGTGGGCGGCGTCGCGCCAGGCGTGCATGAGCACCACCGCCAGCGCCCGGTAGCCGGCGGCGTAGGTGTGCTCGAGCCGGGCGCGCACGGCGTCGGCATCCAGCGTGCGGACCACCGAGCCGTCGGCGCCGAGCCGCTCGGGGATCTCGATGACCTCGGAATAGAGCATCTGCGGCAGGCGCACGCGCCGGTCAAAGATATCGGGGCGGTGCTGGTAGCCGATGCGCAGCTGATCGGCCAAGCCCTCGGTGATGGCGAGGACCGTGGGCTCGCCGCGGCGCTCGAGCAGCGCGTTGGTCGCCACCGTGGTCCCCATGCGCACCGCCTCGATCCGCTCGGCCGGGATCGGGGCGTCGGCCCCCACACCGAGGATGGTGCGGATGCCGTGGAGGGCGGCGTCGGTGTACTGCTCCGGGTTCTCGGAGAGGAACTTGCGGGCGATCAGGCGCCCGTCGGGGGCGCGGGCGATGACGTCGGTGAAGGTACCGCCCCGATCGATCCAGAACTGCCAGCGCTCTCCCGCCGCGAAGCCGTCCGTCATGACCCACTCCTGCGACTCATACAACCGGCCATCTTCGCACAGGGTCATGCGCGCGTGTGGCGTCACCGCAGATACTGACCTGCGGCTATCCCGTTACTTCGGCACGAGCGAAGGCTACTGGCTGCGCCTGCAGAACGCTTACGACCTGGAGGAGGCGCGCCGCCAGCTGGCCGCGTGACGGACGCTGCGCGGAAGTCGTCGAAGATGGCGCCCCGGGCAGGATTCGAACCTGCGACCTATCGCTTAGGAGGCGATTGCTCTATCCGGCTGAGCTACCGGGGCCGGCGCCTAACTTGTACCCATCCGCCCGCCACCGGTCAACCGGCACGCCGGTGGCGCAGCACGAGGTTGCGCAGCCGGTACAGCAACAACCCGGCAACGGCGACCAGAAGCAACAGCGTCACCACGGTGCCGTAGGTGCCCAGGTAGGCCTCCACACGGGCCCAGTTGGAGCCGGTGGCGTACCCGGCGGCGAGGAGGACGCCGTTCCACAATGTGGTGCCGAGCAGGGTCAGCAGCAGGAACGGAACCAGCCGCATCGGCAACAGCCCGGCCGGGATGGAGACCAGGCTGCGCACGGTGGGTACAAAGCGCCCGAAGAGCACGATCCACGCCCCGTGCCGGCGGAAGACCCGATGGGTCACCTCCAGATCGCGCTCTTGGATCAGGTACCAGCGGCTGCCCCGGCGGACCCACCGGCGGGCCCGCGCATCGCCGACCGCCCGCACCACCAGGTAGATCAGCGTTGACCCCAGGGTGGCCCCCAGGCTGGCGGCAGCCAACACGGTCACCGGGTTGAGCTCGGCCTGGTAGACGGCGTAGCCGAGGAAGGGCATGACCGCCTCGGGGGCGAGCACGATCATCACCGCAAAGATCCCCAACCAGCCCAGCAGCTCGACCGCGTCGACGATGAGTTCCGGCATGCGCAGCGATCCCTCCCGGTTGGTGCACGTCGGACCGGCCTCGACCGGCCCTGATACAGGGTACCAGCCGCTCCCTGCCCCACCCGGGCAACCGGTGTAAGGGCGCGGCAACACCGGCCGCGGCAGGCGCAGAACGCCGCCCTGCGGGCCCGGCACCCCGCCGGGCCCGCAGGGCGTTACGCCGGCGCAGCACTCGACCGCTCGCTGCGGCGCAAGGCCCCACCGTGGACCGCCCCAAAAACCCCGGCCACTCCGCATGTTACGGCTCACAGGCCCGGTTGGCCCGGCAATTGCACTAATAAGGCTGCGGCGCTGCTCGTCCCCCCAGGCGGCGCCCCCGCGGAGGCCCGGCCGCTGACGGCCGGGCCCCGCGTTAACCACTACGACCGAGAAGAGGGAACGACATGATCAAGCAAACGACGCTCGCCAGCACCCTGGTCCTGGCCATGGCTGTAAGCGGTACCGCCTGGGCGAACCCGCAGAACATCGCCGAAGGCGAAGAGAACACCCTGTCCGCCTCGGTGAACGCCAACGCCGACGACGGCAGCGCCGCCGCCAGCGAAGGCTCGACGGCCAACGTGAACAACAGCGCCCAGGACGGCTCGTACAACACGGAGAAGAACTACAGCTCGGAGTCGGCCTACAACAAGGACGATAACTCCGATAACAGCACCAACCTGACGGACTCTCAGAACAGCACCAGCAGTTCCGAGATGAGCTACGCCAAGGATGACAACTCCGACAACAGCACCAACGTGACGGATTCCCAGAACTCGTCCACGTCCAAGAACTGGGACGACAACTCGGACAACAGTCTGACCGACTCCCAGAACACGACGAAGTCCAGCAGTCAGGAGATGTCCTACAACAAGGATGACAACTCGGACAACAGCACCAACCTGACGGACTCTCAGAACAGCACCAGCAGTTCCGAGATGAGCTATGCCAAAGATGACAACTCCGACAACAGCACCAACGTGGCCGACTCGCACAACAGCAACAGCGAGAAGAACTACAGCTCGGAGATGAGTTACAACAAGGACGACAACTCCGATCGCAGCACCAACGTGGCGGACTCCCACAACGACAACTCGGACCGCAGCGACAACTCCGATCGCAGCTCGAGCGTGGCCGACTCGCACAACAGCGAGAAGAACTACAGCTCGGAGATGAGCTACAACAAGGACGACAACTCCGATCGCAGCACCAACGTGGCGGACTCCCACAACGACAACTCGGACCGCAGCGACAACTCCGACCGGAGCCTGACGGACTCCCAGAACGACAACTCCGATCGCAGCACCAGCGTTGCGGATTCCCACAACTCGGATAGCAGCAACAACGACTCGTTCAACAAGGACAACAGCGACCACTCGGATAACAGCACCGCCGACTCGTACAACACCGACGAGAGCGACAACTCCGACAACAGCATCGCTGATTCCTACAACACCATGGACTCCCACAACACGATGAAGGACTCGCAGAACGAGATCAGCGACGCCTTCAATCACTACCTCGACATGGAGATGACGGTCGCCAGCTCCGAGCTTGAAGGCACAGTGAGTGGCAACACCCTGCGCATCGGCGGCGACGACGACGCCTGGCTGCACGTCAATAACCGCATGGCGGAAGGCTCGATCTCCGGCAACGCGGGCATCACCCAGGTCTCGCAGAACGGTGGCGTCGGCAGCCTGATCCAGCAGAACGTGACCATGCAGGGCAACGTGCGCATCAACCCGGCCCAGTAGTCGGTCAGCGGTAACCACCCGGAACTGGGGGCGGCCACGGCCGCCCCGGCCCTCCGGCAGGGAAGTATCGGCAAGGACAGGCCCGCCCGGCAGCGCCGGGCGGACCGCATCGGGAGCATCCTCATGAATGGCATCCGGCAACGGCTGTTTGATTGGACCACGGGTCGCACACCGATCCTGGCCTTGGGCGCCGCCCTCGCGACTCTGCCCGGACTCGCGGCCGCTGAAGCGCTTCACCACGGACAGCAGCTCTTCGAACAGCAACTCGGTGCCCCGGTGGCGGCCGAGGCGCTGGACGAGCAACGCGGTCTGGCGGACACCTTCCGCTACCAGACCAGCACCATCTCGGAACAGGGCACGGTCCTCGGCAACGTCGTGGAGTCGAGCCCCAGCGGCATGAACGTCATCCACGATGGCGCCCTGCGCGACAATCACGGGCTGACCACGGTCATCCAGAACTCGGGCCACCACGTGATCATCCAGGAAGCCACCAACATCAACGTGACGGTAACCCCATGAACCGCCACGCCACGCCACTGGCCACGCTCGGCGCCCTGGCCTGCCTGGCCCTGGCCACCCCGGCACCGGCCCAGGCCGCCGGGCTACCCATCCCGCACCTCGGCGGCGGACACCACGTGGTCGTCGAGAGCCTGCAGTCGGTCCGCTTCCGGGGCGTCGAACGCCAGGCCCTGGACTACAGCTGCGGCTCGGCGGCGGTGGCCACCCTGCTCAGCTACCACTACGACCACTCGGTGGGCGAGCCCGAGGTCTTCGCCGGCATGTTCGCTGCCGCGGATCAGCAGCGGGTGCGCACCGATGGCTTCTCCATGCTCGACATGCAGCGCTACCTGGCCGAGCTGGGCTACCGCGCCGACGGCTTCAACCTCACCCTCGAGCAGGTAGCGGCGCTGCGCATCCCGAGCATCGTGCTGATCGACACCGGCGGCTACCTGCACTTCGTGGTGATCAAGGGCATCCGCGACGGCCAGGTCCTCGTCGGCGACCCGGCCATGGGGCTGCGGGCCTACAACGCCGAGACCTTCAAGCAGCTGCGCCGCGGCCCGCTGCTGGTCATCCGCGACCGCCACGACCTGGCGCAGCTCACCTTCAACCCCGACCGGGCCTGGGCCGTACAGACCCGCCCGCCGTTCGAGCACGCCCGCGAGCACCAGGGGCTGAGCGACTTTACGCGCAACCTGCGCCGACCGGGGGACTGGTGATCATGGCCGCGCCGACCGCCCTCCCCCACCGGGCCCCCTGGGCTGCGGGCCTGGCACTGCTGATCGGTGCCATCGGCCACGCCGCCGCCGAGGAGACGCCGGCCTCCCCCTGGGACGACCTGGCCCAAGTGCCGTCCGCCGAGCTGGCCCAGTGGCGCGGCGGCTGGACCAGCGCCGACGGTGTCCTCGTGCGCTTCGGCTTCGAGCAGGCGGTGGCGGTCAACGGCGAAACGCTGGGCCACGCCCAGATCGATCCCGTGGCCGTGCCACTCGGCGACCGGGCCGGCGCCCACCAGGCCGCCCGGCAACTGGCCGAGTCGTTCCGCTTCACCACCACCGACGGCGTACAGATGCACCTGGGCGACCAGGGCATGACCCTGGTGCTACAGAACAGCCTGGATGGACAACTGATCCAGGTCCTCCAAGATCTGGACGTTCAGCTGGAAGGGATCCCGGTGGAACGCCTCAACCGACTGGGGGAGCTGATGCAGGTGCAGATGCTCGAAGGGCTGCGCTGACCCGGCCTCCGGCCATCACAGCCCCTGCGTACGCTCCACGACCCAGCGAAAACCGATGCGCTCCTGCTCAAGGCGGACGCGCTCGCCGATGCGATCCTGGCGCAGATCCTCGAACAGCGCAGCCTCGGCTTCGGTCAGACGCGCCAGATCGCCGAGGAAGCGGTGCTCGCTCGGCTCCGCGGTCCACAGGGGGCGGTGCGCTTCCAGCGTGGCCCGGTCCATGAGGAGCGACTCGGCCTGCGGCAGCGCCCGACGCAGCCGGTTGAGGATGGCGAAGCCGTGGGTGTCGATATCCCCCCAGTAGGCGACACGCACGCGGTGCAGCCAGGGCACCTCGGCCAGGCGCTCGAGGCCGTAGCCGAGACCGAACACCACCAGCGCGCGGGGGTGCGCCGGGAAGGCGAGGCCGTTGGTCTTGTTCTCGGTGATGAAGACCGTCTCCACCGCCGGCGCCAGTGCCTGGAACTGCTCGGCGGGGATGGTCAAATCGGTGAGCCCGGCGATGGCGCACGCCGGATCGAGCACCCGAAAGCGCACCAGCGGCGGCTCCTGGCACAACCCGTAGCGTTCGGCGAAACGCCGGGCGCCGGTGGCCTCGGCCTGGATGGCCTCGGCCGGCAGGACTGCATCGAGCAGCTCCATGAGCAGCTTGCGCCGGGCCTCGATGAACTTCGTATCCACTCCCGGGATATCGAGCTGGCGGAGGTAGACGCCGGGGCGCGGATGGTCCCGGAAGTAGCGCAGCACCGCGAGGATCCGATCCCACGCCTCGGCGTGCTCCAGCACGGTCAGCGGCCGGCGGGCCAGCCAGTCGGCCAGCTCCGGGAACGCCGCCAGGCCCTGTCGGCAGAGGGCGTCGAAACGCTCTGCCTCCTGGCGGCGGCCGATCAGGCGCAGGGCGTCGGCCTCGGTCGGTACAACGGCGCCGGCCGGTAGCTCATTGCGGCCGTGGACGCGGTGACGGACGGTGCGCCACTGGATCTCGAAACCGTAACCGCGCTGCGCCCGGTCGGCGGCGGCGAGGCGCTGCACCCACTGCCGAACGCCCTCGAAGTCCTCGGCCAGTTCGCGGGAGCCCGGACGGCGGAGCCGCAGGCTCAGCGGGAAGAGCGCGGCACCGGTCACCCGCGCAGCGAGCAGTTCGCCCCGATCCCAGCGCTTCTGCACCTGCTGGCGCAGATCGGCGGGGGTCGTCCAGCTCATCCGCTGGTTGCCGCGCGCCGGATGGCCTTTTCGGCGTGGTACGCCTCGATGCTCAGATGGCGCAGCAGCGAGAAGCACCCGCCTTCGCCGTGGACGAAGCCGACACTGGCGACGAAGCGCTCGATGATCGCCCTGACCTGGAGGAACTTGCGCTCGTTGTACTGGGCGTCCTCGGAGCCGGTCACCGTATCCTCGGTGCAGGCCCGGAGCTGCTCGCGGAAGTCGCGGACCTCGGGGTCGGTGGTGGTGTCGGCGACCAGCTCGATGTAGCGCCCCGAGTTGTAGTCGATATCGAACAGCGAGGCGTTGATGGTTGCGATGCGCTCGCGGATCTGCGCGCGCTCTTTGTTGAGCTGGGCGTTGAAGTTGGCGATCTCGCGGATGGTGTTCTCGTTGAGCAGCTCCTTGAACCGGGCCTCGAAGCGGGGCAGGTCGTCCTCCTGGAGGGCGGCGATCTTCGCCTCGTTGGACCAGCCGAGGACGAAGCGGGAGCGGTCGTCGATGCGGTGGCGGTCGTCCTTCTCGTGGCGATCCCCGCCCGCCTTGATCTGCCCGGCCGGGGTGATGGCGCGATCCTCGCGCCGGAAGGTCTCCAGATCCCGGGTGCAGGCGTAGTCGAAGCGCCGACCCAGCTCCTGCTCCAGCCAGGCGTAGAACGCCGAGTCGGGACGGATGGCGATCTTACGCACCAGGGACTCGGGGTGCAGCGCGGGCGGCTCACTGCTGCGCGGCTCGCGCACCCGGTAGTAGACCAGCCGGCCACGCAGGTGGCTGCGATCCACCCAGCCGGCCACGGCGCGGTAGTGCGCCTCCGGGACCAGGAGCGAGAGGCCGAAGTTGTGGAGCAGCCGCTCGATGGCCCCCTCCCAGTCCGTCTCCTGCTCATGGACCTGGAGGAGCTCACCGGCGAAGGGGACGGCCTCCTCATCGAGGCTCAGCTCCTGGCACAGGCGCTGGCGCAGCTCCAGCATGCGCGCCGGGATGTTGGAGCGGCGCTGACGCAGCGACTCCAGCTCCTCTTCCAGGCCGGCGTGCTCGGCACGCAGGTCGCGCATGCTCACCTGCGCCTCGGTTTGCTGGTTCTGGAGCCGGGTCAGCGCCTCTTCGGCGGCCTCGCGCTCGCCGGCCGCTGCCTGCTGGTTGGCGCGGAAGACCTCCGCCGACTCAGCCAGCGGCAGCCCCAGGGCGCGGGCCAGCTCGTTGTAGGTGCGGGCACTGGCGCTGCGCCGCTCCTTCTCCTCGCTCTTGCGGGCGATCTCCGCCTTGAGCCGCTCCAGGCGATCCCCGCCATTGTCGGCGATGGCCTGCTTGAGCTCGTCGCGCTGGCCCTGCTGCTCGCCGTAGGTCCGGTCGAGCTGGGCGATCCGATCCTCCAGGCGGGTGATCGCGCACGGCCAGGGCGTGCTGCTCCACCCCCTGGATCAGGTCCATGATGCGGCGGTTCTCCAGCCAGGCCTGGTCATCGAGGAACTTGCGCAGCTGCGCCGACAGCCGCGAGACGGTGCGCTGGGTCTCCTCGCCGGCATCCAACCAGTCGTGGTGGATGCGCGCCAGCCGGCGGTCCGGCCCCAGGGTCTGGACCGGTTCGAGTTCCAGGACGCGCTCGAGCAGATCGGTGAGCTCCTCCTGACGCGCCGGCGACATGAGAAACCCCCAGAAGGCCCGGAAGCTCTTGCCCTGGTCCGAGTCGGCGATGGCGTCGGCCTCCCCGAAGACCTCACCGAGCAGCGCCCCCTTGCTGCCGCCCCAGGTGGTGATGCGCTCGCGCACCTGGCGGTCGAGTTCACGGAAGTTCTGCTCCACCTGCCGGAAGTCGGAGAGCAGCCCGCGGGCCGTGCGCTCCACCTGGTAGAAGCGCTCCTTGATCTGCGTCTCGTCCAGCAGCGCCAGCTGCCCATCGCGGATGGCGGCAATCTCGGCGTCGATCTCGGCACGCCGGCGCTCCAGGGCCTCGATCCGCGCCTCGGGGTCGGTCTCCGCCCCCTGGACCACCTGACGGAGCAGATCGAAGACCGTCATCAGCCGCGACTCCGCCCCCACGAACTGCCGCTCCTGGAGCTCGTCGAGCCAGCCGAGCGCCGTCTCCGTCGCCGGGGTCAGATCGAAGTGCGGCTCGTCGGTATTCGGCGGGTAGAACTTGCGCAGCCAGCCCCGTTCGTCCGCCGCCCAGTCATTGAGATACTCCGCCGCCGAGCGTGGATAGACCGCCTCGCCCAACTCCTCGCGCAGGCCGTGCAGGTAGTCCTCCAGGGCGTTGGTCAGCTCCCCCTGGGCGCGCGCCCGGCAATTGGGCTCGACGAAGGCACGATGCAGGAAGCCGAGCACCAGCGGCGCGCTATCGGCAGCGAGCAGCCGCCAGGCCGGGTGGTGACGGCGCAGGGTGTCGAGGTGGTGGTAATCCATGCTCGGCTCGCTCGCTGATCCTGCCCCAAGGTGATCCGGTACGGGAACCGGAAACGGCGGCGGCCGTCAACGGGCCGACCCACTCGCCGGCACCCGCGATGGCCGGGCGTGTGCGGACCGACCACGGTGCTTGGGGCCCCCCATCACCCCAGGCGGTTCTCCACCGGCGTGCCGCTCATGGCCACCCGGGCCGCACCGGGGATGGATTGGCCGAGACCGTACCCCCATCCACCGTCAGCGCCTGAACCGAACCGTTGTTGGCATACCGCCGCCCCCGCGGACGCCCCGCCGCAGCTCACTAACCGTGACGACGGACAGAAACAGGCCATGACCGTCGGCCGCTGAGCGCTCAAAAAACTGCCGTACACCGGAGTTGGCGCGCCCGCCTTTTCTGGCCTCGCTGATGACGTTGGTGTCAATCAAAAACACGCGGCGCGCCCTCCTGATCATCGGCGCGCTGGAAGTCATCGTCACGGCCGACGTCTGGCATGGAGGCAAGCAGTGATAGCATCTCTAGCTTACCAACGGATGACGAGGGTATCCTCGTGGAGCGAGCGTTCGGGTCCACGGTCAACGGGACCGCCACCCCCGAGAGTGACCTCGACGTGGTCGCTCTGGACTCAGATCGAGCGCAGCGATCGCTCCCTGGCCACCTGAGAAGATCGCTTATGCGCCTTACGCAACGCCAGCGGGAGGTCATTCAGCAAGCAGCACGACGGGCCTTTGGCCCTGGCGCGCGGGTCAAGCTGTTCGGCTCCCGCCTCGACGATCAGGCCCGAGGCGGCGATTTCGACCTCCACGTCGAGACCTCCGAGGCGGATCCTGAGCGCCTCGTCGCGGCGCGGCTGTCCTTCCTCCAGGCACTCCATGCCGATCCAGCCCTGGAGGATGAGAAGATCGACGTGGTCGTTCAGAGCCCCTTGCACAGCGCGAGGCCGATCGACCAGGTGGCCAGGCAGGAAGGCGTCGAGCTATGAGCAGCGGCAACCGGGCCAAACTTCAGGAAGCGGTCGATGCCTGCACCTGGCACGCCGAGATCTTGCACGAGGACCTGGCGGAGCACGGCGATCACCGCTACGACGCCCCATACGTCGCGCACCTCGACCGAGGCAGACTGCGCTTACTGGACCAGATGGCCTACCGCTTCACCAAGCTCCAGGACACCATCGGCCAGCAAGCCTTACCCGGCATCCTGGAGCTCGCCGAGGAGCCGCTGCCGCCGGAAACCCCCTTCGCGCAGAAGCTCCAGCAGCTTGAGCGCATCGGCGTCATCCCCTCTGCCGAAACATGGCGCGAACTGCGCGAGACCCGGAACGCGATCGCCCACGAGTACCCGGATCAGCCCGAGATCCGGGCCGCGGTCCTGAACCGCTTCCTGCAAGATGTGGAGAAGCTCCTCGCGTTCTGGATCCAGATCGAGCGCAGCTATCGCTCCCTTGTCGCCTGAACAAGCGAACCCCCATGAACCCCGCAGCACTCCGCCTGCAGGTGCTGCGCGCCGAGGCAGGATTGCCGCACTATTGGCTCGCCATCATCGCCTCGAACGCGGAACCGTCGTCGCCCAGGGCATTCGCCACGAAGGGGGCGTAGCGCTCGAAGAGCATCTTCGTCGAGGAGTGGCCAAGCAGCCGGGAGACGAATAACGGATTCTCGCCGGCAGCCAGGTGGAGCACGGCGGCCGTATGGCGGGTCTGGTAGACCCGTCGCGGGGCCAGACCGAGGGCCTTGAGGGTAGGCTTCCAGACCTGCTCGGCCACCCAGCTCGGGTGAAGCGGCCGCCCGTCCGAGCGCGTAAAGACGTAGTCGTCACCCTGCCGACCCCGAATGTGCCGATCCAGCTCCGCCGCCAACCCCGGCGACAAGGGGATATCCCGCCGGGTCTTGCGGTGCTTGAGGGTCGTCTGCCGCCCATCGACCCGGGCCTCGCGAACCCGCAGCTGCCGGCGCTCCAGGTCCACGTAGCACACCTTCAGGCCGTCGACCTCGCAGCTGCGCAACCCGGTATAGAAACGCAGCTTAAAGTAGAGGTAGTAATCCGGATCGACGGCGGCGAGGAAGGCGTGGACCTGCTCCGCGGTCAGCGGCATGGGATCGTCGCGATCGTCGCGCAGGGGCCGGATTTGGCGCATGGGGTGCTCGATCCCGAGTTCGCTTTCGGCGAAGCGCATCACGCCGGCGAGGGGCGTGAGGATGAAGTTGATACGGGCGTTGCTCAGCCGACGCTCGCCGCGGGCGTTGGTGAGCTCCAGGAGTTCGTGCCGAAAGGCGCGGACCGCGCGCTCGGTGATCTGATCCAACGGCCACTCGCCGAAGTGCGGAATCAGATAGCCCTCCAGAACACCGCACACCCGCCGCGCGTAGCTCTCCTTCCAGTCCCCGAGGTGGAGCTGATACCACTGCCACGCGTAGGGGCCGAAGCGCTGATCCGGCGCTCGCGAGCCCTGCTCGCGCAGCCAGCGCTGCGCCTCGGCCAGCTTGCGGCTGTTGGGGAACCAGGCCGCATAATCGAACGTCCCCATCTCGATCTCGGCGTTGATCCGCCGCAGATCACGCCGGATCCGCCGGCGATTCTCGGGCGTATCGCGCAGCCCGGAGGTCTCGCGGAAGCGCCTTCCGTACAGACACAGATCGTACTGCAGCACCCCATTGGGGCGGACACAGAAACTCGCCATGACCTTCACCTCTCCTTCCCTGGAGACGATGATCAATCGTACGCCCGAACGGGCGGTCTACGTCCACCACTGGCTGACGGGAGCACTTGCTTCGCGGATCGCATATGAGCGCGGTGGCGGCGGATGGCCCCCAAACAGGCGGTCGCGGTGCCGCGCGGTCAGGGCTGCCGGGAACTGTTAAAGTGAAGGAATGGAGCAGACCCCGCAGCATCCGCAGTTGCACTCGGTCAGCCAGCGGCTCGCCAGTCCAGTGCCTTGCGCGGCCGCTGGTTGAGAAGGCGCGCAATATCGTTGAGTTGGGTCTGGCTCGGCTCGCTGAGATCGGCGCCCTGGTCCAGGGCCTGTGCGAATCGGGTACTGGACATCAACCGGACCCCCCGCCATTCTTTGGATGTACATGAGCGTGTGTACTAGGCCGCCCGAGCGTATCCGGCCAGGGGGGAACCATGAGCGAACACATTACCCGCGTATTCCAGAACGGAAACAGCCAGGCGGTGCGTATCCCCGCCGCATACCGCCTGGATAGCGACCGCGTTTTGATCGAGCGCAATGAACGCGGCGATCTGGTGTTGCATCCGTTGCCCGAGAGGCGCGGCGATTCACTGCTGGCGGCCCTGGAGGGGTTTGACGACGAGTTCATTGCGGCCTTGGAAGAGGAGCGGGACCAGCCGCAACCACCCCAGGACCGGGAGTCGCTGTGACTTACCTCCTGGACACGAACATCTTGATCTACCTGATCAAGAACCGCCCTCCCGCCGTGGCTGAGCGGGTCAACGCCCTGCCCAGGGAAGATCTGCTCTGCATGTCGTTCGTGACCTTCGCGGAACAGCTCAAGGGCGCAGAAAGAAGCACCCGGAAAGCGCAGGTCCTGCAGAGCCTGGAAAGGCTGAAACAGGAAATCATCGTGGTTTATCCCGATAGCCCCGTCATATGCCACCACTACGCGGAACAGTTCACCCTCTTGAACAAGTGCCCGCCGCATTCCGCGACTCAATTCCCGTCAGGGAATGAGTCGTCGGTCAAGGCGGGCTTTCTTGGCTGAGGACCTAGTGCTTCACGGTGTAGAGGTTGGCCCCGCCGGTCGTTGTGACCGCATAGGCGCGCGACCAGAAATAGGGCTTCCAGAACCACTGCGCGAGATGCTCAGATGCGCGTGATCGGCCTCGCCGTTGCACTCAGTGAGTGCTGCAGCCCCAATTGCCGATCACATCAACAAATGCGGGTTCTCAGCGTTGTGTTCGATTGCACTTTAATTCCTGATCTGAAACAATTTCGCCGTGAAACTCATCCGCTCCGACAAGCTCGGCGTCAAGGTTCATCGACCCGAGCAGCGTGAAGCCCTCGATGCGACACTGGCGGTGTATCGCAATCTTGTGCGTGATCTCATGACGATGATGATGACGCATTGGCCTGCACTTGGTCGCTTCGAGGGCAACGCCATCGTCAAGGAGGTCGAGCGGTTGATCCATCCCACCAGCAAGCGCCCGCAGGTACGCTACCCCTATTTCGCGCGCCGCTATTACAAGTTCCCGAGCTACCTGCGCCGCGTTGCGATCATGGATGCCGCCGGACAGGTGCGCTCCTTCCATACCCGATTCGACACCTGGCGCTGCGGTGATCGCAGGCACCAACATGCACAACCGCCACGGCTTGTTTGTGCCACGAATACATTCCCAGCGCTCTATCAGGGCCAATGCATCCGCTTCAATGAACGCTACACCGAGGCAGCGATCAAGGTCTTTCACCGAGGCGACTGGGTGTGGATGCACTTTCGGCTGACCGGTGCGCATCGCTATCTCGGCACGGGCAAGCAGCGTGCCCCTCAGCTTGTGGCCAAGCGCGGGCGCTACACGCTGTCCGTGCCCGTTGAGCGCCCCATCACCCTGCCACGCAATGCCGATGTCGATCGTGTGCTGTCGGTCGATGTCGGGATCAACACCGCCGCTACCTGGGCGGTTGTCGATGCCACCGGCACTGTGCACGCCCGAGGCTTTCTCGGGCGTTGCGACAAAGACCGTGAGGCACGGCTGATCGCCCGCATCCAGAAGGCGGCCCGACAGCACACGCGCCACGGCTGCCGGCTGCCACCGGGCTTCTGCGCCCGGGATCACCGCCGGTTGCGTGGGTTGTTCGACAATGCCGCTCACCAGATCAGCCGCCGGATCGTCAACGAGGCATTGGCGCATGGCGCCCAGGCCATCATCGTTGAGCACCTCAAGGGCTGGCGACCCCGAGCCGGTCGGCGGCGCAGCCCCCTGCGCCAGCGCTTCCACCGCTGGTTCCACCGGCTGCTCGTCGATCGTATCGAGGCCAAGGCGACTGAGGCCGGGCTGCGAACACGGACGGTCTACCCGCGCGGGACTTCTTCGCAGGCGTTCGATGGCTCCGGCAAGGTGCTGCGGGATCAAGCCAATGCCCGTCTTTGCACTTTCCCGAGCGGCAAGCGCTATAACGCCGATCTCAATGCGGCCTACAACATCGCCGCAAGAGGCATTGTCAGCATTCACCGCCCGACTCGCGAGAGTCAGGCGGGTGCGCAGCGGCCGAAGCCCGCTGCCACACCGCGAAGCCCGGTGACGCTCTCCAGCCTGTGGCCCACGGCCACGGCAACTGCGTGAGTGATCGGATTCCGCGACTCAATTTCCGGCAGGAAATGAGTCGTCGGAGGCTTCAAAGTGGAGGACTGGGCGTCCTGAGCCGGATCGAGGCGCTGTGCGCGGAGGTGGAGGCCGCCGAGCCGGCCGGCGACGAGGCGGTGGACGAGGCCGACTAGCCCCCGGCCCCGCCGAGCGGCCCGGCACCGTAGCGGCCTTGCCCGCGGCCTCCCCCTGTGGTGGAATCCTGTGCTCACAACCTGAACACACCTGCCGGACGGGCCTGCCCAGGCGTCACCGCCCTGGCGGTAGCGTGCCGGAGCGCCCCGACCGCGAATCGTCGATGGGATCGCGGGCCGCAAGCTGCACAATCAGATGAGGCTGGAATGGCCAACAACACCACGGCTTTAGCCCATCAGCTGCGGGCTACCCAACGCCTTGCATACCGCCTCGAGCAGGCCATCGAGGTGCTACGCCCGCACTTCCCGCTTGACCCCGAGCAGTTCGATCCGGACATGCTGCCCGTGGAGGTGGCGATGGGCCTAGACGCATTCCGTACGCGCTTCGCTGACCTCCAGGACATGCTCGGGCGCACAACTTTCCGCAGCTTGGCGAGGGCGGATGAGGACGAGACCCCCGGGCAAGAGCTGACCACCCGCGAGCGGATCGCGTTGATGGAACGCCGTGGCATCCTGGACGCCGCGTAGTGGCGACAGATCCAGGAGGTCCGCAATCAGTTCGCCCACGAGTACCCAGACGCTCATAGTGAGAAGGCGGCAAACCTGAACGCCGCTTGGCAGCTTACACCCCCCTTGCTGAGCGTTGCACGGCGGTGTACCCAGTACGCTCAGGAAAAGCATGGAGTAACGTGGTGCGACTAACGCCCGCCGAGCAGGCCACGATCCGCTCTGTTTGCCACAGCCACCTGCCGGCCGACCTCATATGGCGCCTACGCGTCTTCGGCTCCTGCCTTAATGAGGAGGCGCGGGGCGGCGATGTGGACCTCTACCTGGAGCTCGAGGGCGCAGATGCCACACGGCGGGCCGCCGTAGCTCGCGATCTTCGACCTGCCCTGGAGGAGGCCCTCGACCGGCCCGTGGACCTGGTCGTTCAGGATCCGGCACAGCCCCTGAAAGCCGTCGCCGCCATCGCACGGGAGCAGGGCATACGCATCGCTCAGGCCGACTCCGGCGAGCAGGTGAGCTGACGCCGCACTATTGGCTCGCCATCATCGCCTCGAACGCGGAACCGTCGTCGCCCAGGGCATTCGCCACGAAGGGGGCGTAACGCTCGAAGAGCATCTTCGTCGAGGAGTGGCCAAGCAGCCGGGAGACGAATAACGGATTCTCGCCGGCAGCCAGGTGGAGCACGGCGGCCGTATGGCGGGTCTGGTAGCCCCGCCGGGGGGGCCAGACCGAGGGCCTTGAGGGTGGGCTTCCAGACCTGCTCGGCCACCCAACTCGGGTGAAGCGGCCGCCCGTCCGAGCGCGTAAAGACGTAGTCATCGTCCTGCCGACCCCGAATGTGCCGATCCAGCTCCGCCGCCAACCCCGGCGACAAGGGGATATCCCGCCGGGTCTTGCGGTACTTGAGGGTCGTCTGCCGCCCATCGACCCGGGCCTCGCGAACCCGCAGCTGCCGGCGCTCCAGGTCCACGTAGCACACCTTAAAGTGAAGGAATGGAGCAGACCCCGCAGCATCCGCAGTTGCATTCGGTCAGCCAGCGGCTCGCCGAGGACGAGGATATCCTCGTGGGACTGGCGTTCGGGTCCATGGTCAACGGGACCGCCACCCCCGAGAGTGACCTCGACGTGGGCGTGCTGTGTGCGGGCCCCCTTCCCGCCGAGAAACGTCGCGCATTGATCCATGACCTGGGCCAATGCCTCGGGCGCCCTGTGGATCTGGTCGACCTCCGTACCGCGGGCGTTCCCGTGCGCCGGCAAGCGCTGCCGCGCGCAGCATGGCAGCATTGCTGGACCAAGGGTGACCGATTACCGCAGCCTCTCCTGGCCGAGGCCATGCGTGTCCGCAGTACGCGGCTCTCGGGTTAGCGCCGCGACGAGGACACTCTTATGCCCTCATGACCATCTAGATAGTCATAATATAGCCCAATCCGTCTCACGATGCCCAAGGCTTTTCGGCCTACGCCCGGCAGTTGTCTCCCTCGCCCGATCTGATCGGATAACGCTACCCGACCGTCACGGCCCCGCGCGGCCAGGGTTCCCCGGAACTGTTAAAGTGAAGGAATGGAGCAGACACCGCCCCGCGCTCCGTGATCGAGCGCGGCTGGGTCAAGCTCGAGAACTTCCGCCGCTCGGGGCACAAGATGGGCTACGCCTACAAGCTCACCCCGAGCGGCCTCCAGGAGAGGACCCGCCTCGCCTATGAGCACCTGCAGCGCAAGCGCGCCGAGCACGAGCGCCTGATGGCCGAGATTGAGCAGTTGCGCGCCGAGGTCGAGGAGGCAGAGGCAGAGCTGGCGGAGCGCCCGGCGCAGCCCTCGTGACGCAGTCCTTGAGCATGGCTGGCGCCAGCTAACCCTAGCGATAGGCGATGCTCGGTATGGAAACCGCAGATCACCCAGCGAACCCCCACGATGCGCTGGTCAAGGCGCTGTTGGAGGCCCCGGAGCGGGCCGCCGTCGTCCTGCGCGAGAAGCTGTCGCTGATCGAGTGCATCGATGCCGACGAGGAGCTCCTCGAGCTCCAGCGCCACTTCGGCTACCAGGTCCGCCACCTCCGGCCGGATGAACCGGACGCCTCCTACTCCCAGGACCCGGCCGTGCGGGCCGTGCTACGCGCCCTGGCCTGGTCCTGCGTACAGGAGCTCAGCCGCGAGGACCTGGTGCACCTGCTCCGGGACCTGCCGCCCGGCCACCCGCTCGAGAAGCCGCTGCTGGTCTATATCGCCCGGACCTACGGCTCCATCGCCGAGGCCGATGTGCGCTATGCTCTGGAGCAGACACGGCCGATTGAGCAAGCGGAGGAGCTGACCATGACCGTCGCCGAGGAGTGGATCCAGCGCGGAAGACAACAGGGCTGGCAAGAGGGCCGGCAAGAAGGCCTGCAAGAGGCCGAGACCCGAGCGTTGCTCCAGCAGATCGAGCTGAAGTTCGGCCAAGCAACCAAGGAGGCCCACCGCCAGCGCGTGGAGCAAGGAACCCCCGAGGAGCTCGAGCGGTGGCTTCGTCGCATCATCACGGCCAATCGGGTCGACGACCTCTTCGACGATTGACGTTCAGAGCCCATAAGCGACTCGCTCGGGAATATTCATCACGGCGCCGCAACGGGCCGCATAGACAGCACCTTATGGGACTGACTCAGGCCGCCCGGCTGTCTCTTCCGTTACCGTTATTGCCTCAGCCACCCCGCGCACCCAAACTCCCCCGCTGGACCGCTCTACCGCCTGTTGGTTGCCCCCACGTAACACCTGTGGTTACATTACCGCTCACAACCTGAACACCCCTGCCGGACGGGCCTGCCCAGGCGTCACCGTCCCGGCGGTAGCGTGCTCGAACGCCCTACCCCGGCCGCGCCGCGGCCCTGATCAAGCGCCCCCGAATGGACACCGAAGAACTCCACCTGCAGGTGCTGCGCCTGCTCGATGACAACCCGCATCTCAGCCAGCGGCAGATCGCCGGCGAGCTCGGGCTGTCCGTCGGCAAGACGAACTACGCCGTACGCTCGGTGATCGAGCGCGGCTGGGTGAAGGCGCAGAACTTCTCCCACTCCCCGAACAAGCGCCGCTACCTGTACAGGCTCACCCCCGCCGGGGTGAGCGAGAAGGCGCAGCTGGCCTACCGCCACCTGCAGCGCAAGCGCGCCGAGCACGAACGGCTGATGCAGGAGATCGAGCAGCTGCGCGCCGAGGTGGAGGCCGCCGACAAGACACCGGCCGCGGACGACGCCCCCACGCGCAACCCGGGCCAGTCCTGACGAACCCGCACACCCACCCACACGAACCGCCCAACGAGACCGCTTTGCTCCAGAAGATCCTCTACCTACTCAGCCCCCAGGAGAAGCGCCGCGGCGCCCTGGTCCTGGTCATGGTCATCCTCATGGCGCTGCTCGAGACCATCGGCGTCGCCTCGGTGATGCCGTTTCTCAGCGTCCTCGGCAACCCCGAGGTGGTGGAGACCAACGCCGTCCTCGCCAGCCTCTACGACGGCCTGGGCTTCGAGTCGGTGGACACCTTCCTGATGGCCCTCGGCGCGGCCGCCTTCGCGCTGATCGTCTTCTCGGCGCTGTTTCGCGCGCTGACCATCTACGCCATGAACCGCTGGGCGCTGATGCGCGTGCACAGCTTCGCGCAGCGCCTGCTCGAGACCTACCTGCGCCAGCCCTACGCCTACTTCCTCGACCACCACAGCGGGGACATGTCGAAGACCATCCTCTCCGAGGCGCAGCAGGTGGTCGGCCAGGCGATCAAGCCGGCGCTGGAGGCCGTCTCGCACCTGATCGTGGTGCTGGCGCTGATCACCCTGCTGGTGGTTATCGATCCGGTGCTGGCCCTGGCCGTGGCGGGGGCCCTCGGCGGCACCTACGCGCTGATCTATGTCACCATCCGCGGCTTCCTCGATCGCATCGGGCGCGACCGGGTGCGCGCCAACAAAGAGCGCTTCGAGGCCGCCGGCGAGGCCCTCGGCGGGATCAAGGACATCAAGCTGCTCGGCCGCGAGCACAGCTACCTGCAGCGCTTCCGCGGCCCCTCGGCGCGCTTTGCCAAGCACCAGGCGACCAGCAACGTGCTCTCGCAGGTGCCGCAGTTCCTCATCCAGGCGGTGGCCATTGGCGGCATGATCGCCCTGACCCTGGTGCTGATGGCCACCCACGGCGGGGCGACCAGCGGGGCGCTCGGCGAAGTGCTGCCGATCCTCGGCCTCTACGCCTTCGCCGGCCAACGCATGCTGCCCGCGGCGCAGAAGGTCTATCAGGGCGTGAGCAAGCTGCGCTTCGCCGCCCCCGCGGTGGAGAACCTCTACAACGATCTGCTCCACCGCCAGCAGCTCGCCGAGATCCGCAAGCGCGCCCCGCAGCCGCTGCGCCCGCAGCAGGCGATCCGGCTGGAGGACGTCACCTACACCTACCCCAACGCCGCGCAGCCGGCGCTGCAGGGGATTGACCTGGACATCCCGGTGGGCACCTCGGTGGGGCTGGTGGGCAGCACCGGCGCCGGCAAGACCACGCTGGTGGATGTGCTCCTCGGCCTGCTCCGCCCCACCGCCGGGGCGATCACCGTGGACGGCGAGCCGGTGACCGACGCCAACCTGCGCGCCTACCAGCAGGCGCTGGGCTACGTGCCGCAGGATATCTTCCTCACGGACTCCTCGGTGGCGGAGAACATCGCCCTGGGCGTACCACCCGAGCAGATTGACCACGAGCAGGTGGCCCGCTGCGCGCGCATGGCACAGGTCCACGCGTTCATCATGGACGAGCTGCCGCAGCAGTACGCCACGGTGGTCGGCGAGCGCGGTGTGCGCCTGTCCGGCGGTCAGCGCCAGCGCATCGGCATCGCCCGCGCTCTCTACCACGAGCCGGATATCCTCGTCTTCGACGAGGCCACCAGCGCCCTGGATACCGTCACCGAGCAGGCGGTCATGGAGGCCATCGAGGCCCTGCACCACCAGAAAACGGTGATCCTCATCGCCCACCGCCTCTCCACCGTGCGCGAGTGCGACCAGGTGGTGCTGCTGCAGAAAGGGCAGATCACGGCGGCCGGGCAATTTGAGGAGCTGCAGGGGCAGAGTGAGCGGTTCAAGGAGATGGCGAGCGGGTTGTCCTAAACGCCCTCCAACACTCATCAGTCAGAGCCGAGCACATTAGTCAATGAAGCGTCCACGGCTGGTGGCACGACCACCGACACCTCACTGGCACGCCCCAAAAACCGATACAAAGGTCTGCTTCTAGACAGCCCCGAATGAGGACACCGCAACCCGGATAATTCACGACAGGCAGGGAGATAGATTGGCGTAGCGCCGGATACCTTGGATAATCATGGAGTTGGAGACTACACGAGCCAGAGCCGACGCTACGCCAACCTATTTGCCGCCTGTCGTGAATTATCCGGGCCCAAGAGGACTTATGTTTTGAATGTGGATCCCTTTACGGCGAGTGTTCCAAAAGAGAACAACGGCGGTTATCTCAAAATTCTACCTGCACGTTTGAGTGGTACGGTGCGGCTATCGGGAGCCAAGAACGCCGCCTTGCGTCATTTAGCTGCCAGCTTGCTCACTGATGAACCAGTGATTCTTAATAATTTCCCCGCCAGCCTGCTAGATGCGAAGATTCACGTCGAGATGCTGGAGCGCTTGGGCAAACGTGCGGCATTACGAAAACAAGACTGCATCATCTTGAGCCAATTAACGCCTTCAACATCACGGTTAGAATGGACAGGCCGATCGATTCGAAACACGCTGTTGATCCTGGGTGCATTAGTCGCACGTACCGGGGCTGGCGCGGTTCCCTTGCCAGGGGGTTGTAAGCTGGGTGAGCGGAAGTACGACCTGCATGTTAGTGTACTCGAGAGTCTGGGGGCTACTGTCTGGGAAGAAGACGATACACTTTGCGCCGAGGCCCCTCAAGGCTTAACAGGCATGGATATCCACTTACGTATTCGCTCAACAGGAGCGACCGAGAACGCAATTCTGTGTGGCACCTTGGCCCGTGGTGTCACTCGCATCTGGAATCCACATATCCGACCAGAGATCCTCGACCTGATCGAACTACTGCGCAAAATGGGCGCACACATTCGCGTTTTTGGCCAGGAGCACATCGAAGTGACGGGTGTAGAGGGCCTCGGCGGTGCAGAGCATACGGTTATCGCAGACAATATGGAGGCTATAACTTGGCTGGTTGGGGCTGCGATTTCTGGCGGCGATGTGGAGATTGAGGGTTTTCCGATTTCAGACATGGAAGTAGTACTTGCTCATTTGAAATCCGCGGGCGCGAAGATCTATCAAGGTGCCGGATCGGTCATTGTGCGGGGAGGCCCATGCTACCCGCTGGAAATCAGCACCGGACCGCACCCCGGGATCAATTCTGATGTGCAACCGATCCTTGCGGCATGGGCAGCCCATGCTAAGGGTGAGTCGCGCATCATCGATTTACGTTTTCCAGGGCGCTATGCCTATGCGGAAGAACTGGCTCGTATGGGTCTTTGCCACCAATTACATGGCGATATGTTGCTGATCTATGGTAATGGCGGCGGGCTGCACGGGGCTGAAGTACGGGCACTTGACTTACGTGCAGGTGCCGCACAAGTACTGTGCGGCCTGACGGCAGAAGGCGAGACCGTGATCCACGATGCGTGGCAACTTCTCCGGGGTTATGACCGTTTTGCTGAAAAACTAGCAGCATTGGGTGTGGAGTGCTGGTGGAAGAATTGATCTCGAGCCTCTCGCGTCTCTGTCCTGGCGGGGTGCATAGGAATGTCAGTTTGGCGCAGTTCAGTCGTTGGAAAATCGGTGGAATAGCTGACCTTGTCGTTGAACCTGGCTCGCTGGAGGAGCTCAGTGCGCTACGTGCCTTCATTTCTCGCGAGGGGTTGGCAAATGTAGTGATCGGTGAGACTTCAAACCTGCTCTTTGCTGACGAAGGTTTGCGAGCTATATGCATCCGGATTGGATCGAGGCTGGCCAACGTTCAAGTTGATGGTGATGAACTTGTCGCTGATGCTGGTATCTGGGTGCCGTGTTTCGCGCGCCGAGTTATGCAAGCAGGTCTGACCGGTGCCGAGCACATCTGCGGGATACCTGGAACACTGGGTGGCTTGATCTGCATGAACGGTGGTAGTCAGGGCAATAACATCGGCACTGCTGTGCTGGCAGTAACAGCAGTTAACAAAGACGGAGTGGCACTGACGTTGAGCCAGAAGGAATGTGGCTTTGCCTATCGTCGTTCAGTTTTCCAGGAACAAGATTTGGTGATTTCTAAAGCACGTCTGCGCTTTTTACAGATAGAAGAGAAACGTGTCGTACGGCGACAAATGTCAGCACTTTTGCATGACCGCAACTGTAAATTTCCACGCAAGAAACCCAACTGTGGATCGGTCTTCAAAAGCAACCCGGCCATGTATGCCGAGTTCGGTCCGCCAGGTGCAGTGATTGAACGGATGGGCTTCAAGGGTTATCGCATCGGCGATGCGGTGGTCTCGACACAACATGCCAATTTTTTTGTTAACGAGGGCTCGGCCCGAGCGGCCGACATGCTTCGTCTTATCCGTGAGGTGCGTGAAGCAGTTTATGCTGAATCAGGGCATCAGATGGAAGCTGAAGTCAGGTTCGTGACGCAAGAAGGAAGTATCGTATCTGCATGATGAAAAAAGGTCCTTTCGCGGATTGATCTTGCCCGCCACCAGGGGCCTCTAGAAACCTGCTCTCAGCAAGTTGGCGCTTCTTGTGGAACAGAGTGAGTTGCGGCGCCTGCTTGCTGGCATTTAGTAGTTTTTAGAGGCCCCATCAAGCCTGAATAGATAACAGTCGTAGAATCAACTTTAAAACACAACACTCATACCCGGAGTGAAGGAGGATGTTGCGATGGGAACACCAGCACCCGAGTAGTGACGAGCGTGCTCTCCCAGGCGGGTGCCGCGTCACAAATCCGCTCGGGGAACCGGTTATTCAGAACCGACTATTTAAAACCTGTTGTTAAGGAGTTTTTAATGGTAATAAAACGCCCTCTGAGTCACAGCTTAAAGCACAAAATTTTACGTCGCCACAACCCTCAATATGATCGGTGGCTAAAATCTTCTCAAAAAAATGTCGCACTTCTTCCTATACCGAAAAACGCTAACACATGGCTAACATCAATTTTTCTGGTCAATCATGCTCCGTCATCAGGTTTTGACCCAATGCATGAAACGCCTTCTAGTTTTTTAAGAAAACAACCTAGCATGTCTCCTAGGGTAAGTTCTTTTAATGAAATTATGGAAGATGCCACCCAGAAACTAATCGTTTTAAGAGACCCCAAAAAAAGGCTTGTAAGCGGCTTTTATGATAAACTTGTAAAAAAACATCAGAAAAACCCTAAATATAGTGAAGAGGTTGCTGCAGAGGCAGAAAAAGAAACGGGTAGCATTACTTTTTTAGATTTTCTGTCTTTTTTATCAAAAGTCCCAAAGTACCGGCTGAACTTCCATTTTTTGCCACAATATTTTTGGGTTGATTATTACGGTGAAGATTTTTTTAATAAAATTGGAACATTAGAAGACATAGAAGACATAGAAGCATACCTCAAAAACGAAGGTTTTGACATTTCGTTAGGCGGTGCGACTAACCTTCATTCTGGCATTCAAAAGAAAACAAATTACGCTTCAGAAGTTATCGATTGTACCAAAGCAACAATTGAAGATCTAAGCCGGTTAACATATCCCCCGCATTATTTGTCTTTTTTTGGCGAAAGTGAATGTCGCCTGTTTGAAGCCATGTACCAAAGAGATGTCGAAATTCATAAAAAATATTTTTGTCCTGAATCGACTTAATGCGAATAGCCGTGAAAACACTAATGTACTTTGAAATCTTAACAACAACAGGAAGAGAGCTTAATGTTTAGGCCTAGTCCACATAGTCACGTAGACGTTTTTACTATTTGGCATAATAGGTGCGATCATGTTTTTGAGTCTATGTGTTCAATAATTTTTCAAAATTTCGCCAACTATCGAATCATTGCGGTAGATGACGGTTCAGTGGACGGCACAGGTGAGATGCTAGAGTCAGCAAAAGAGAAAGCTGCAGGTAACAACCTCGAAATGCTTGTTTGGAGAAAAAAAAACGAAGGATTCACGGTTTCACTGATTCAGGCAATCGAGCGTTATGGACAAGGTGATTTCTTTGCCTTGCACGGTGCAGGAGATTTTTCTTATCCGGATCGGTTGGCAATGCAATATGACTTGGCCGAAAGAGAAGGGTGCTCGGTAGTAGGGTCCTGGATTAACGTTAGGAGTTTAAAACAAGACACAAAAAAAACACGCAAACCTACCAAAAAGCAAACTCGAAACCCTTTTGCCTACCAAAGACCAAAACCCGGCTCCCATGGTTCTGCTTTGATAAGAGCTGACTTATACCACAGAGCAGGGGGCTATAGACCTGAGTTCACGTATGCGCAAGATGCCGATCTTTGGCTACGAATTAGCAAACTTGCGCCAATAATGAATGTACAAAAAGTATTATACGAAAAAAAAGTATTTGATGGATGTGTTTCATCCGACAGAAACAAAAAAAAAGCCCAAAAAAATTTCTACCTCGTGGCATTACAGTCTGCAATGAGCGTCGACTTGACGAATCACGATGTTGTTGACGGTTTATGCGAACAAAATGTGGCCGAATACGTTAATAGTGATGTTGAGGCAGCGAATAGGTGCTTGAACCCGAAAGCTAAGCCCCCCCTCCCTCTTTTAACGCGGGTAGCCATTCCCATCTACAGACGGATAAAATCCGCCGTTTTACACCTTAGGGCGTACGCATATCACGGTTGACAACTGGTTTCGGATCATTCAGTGCGCCCAGAACGCGCGGTTCACCAGTTGAGCAAGGTTCTACCCAGGCAGTAGCCGGTTTGAGCTAGTAGCTGACGAACGGTGCCGAGGCCTGACCGAAAATCAATATTCGAATTTGTCCGGTGAACAGCAACTTGGCCTGCGACAAGCTCACCCATCTGACCCCCTGTCTGTCAACCTGGAGCCATACAACCCTTGCATGGGTTAACGTAGATTTCAGGGCCACGACAGCAGGAGCAGAAGGATGCCCACCCGGATTATTCATCGTTGGAACAGCCTGAAACCAATATGTCCCTTTGTATCAACAAGATATAAAGCGCCTGCCTGGCACCTCAGCTGCACCTCTTGGGTGAAGCTGAGGCTGGGCCTCGGGACTCGGCAGGTTGTTGATGATAAAGGACATGAATTGTCCCTCTCGCTCTCTTCATGTTGGGTAGACCGGCTGGTCGCCCAGCCGGCCCCCCGATGAGAACCGCTCGTGCCGATTTCCAGCAAGCGGCTCCGCGAGTGATGGTTTCGCTAGATGGCAGGGCGTGCATAAGGCTTCATGATCCGCGGCTGTGGCAGAGGGAGCCGGTGAAGGAGGTGAGAGAAGCGCCACCACGGCATCTGGCCTTTCTGAGAGCGCCGGGCTAGCCAAAAGCGCCAGCGTCGCCGGACACCCTGGGAGAACGCATCCAAAGCGTCGTAGTTGCCCGTGACGCCGTAGTACGCATAGTGCCCCTTCATTTTACGGCAGAGCACTTCCCACTGCTCTTCCACGGGCCGGTGGCGGTTCTGCCGGCACCAGCGGTGGATGTTGCGCAGGCTCCGGCTCAAGCGGTCCTTGGCCGTCTTGGCCTTGACGACCCACTTGCCGCGCCGGGATCGCCCCCAGTAGAGGGTGAAACCGAGCAGGTCGAAGGTCTCCGGCTTAGGCCAGGGGCGCTTGACGTTCCGAGGTGGGCGCTGGAAGCCGATCAACCGGGTCTTCTCCGGATGCAGCTCCAGCCCATACTTCTCGAACCGCCTCGGGAGCACCTTGAGGACCCGCTCGGCGTCATCCCGGAGCTTGAAGAGCAACACGGCGTCGTCGGCATACCGGACCAGCTGGGCCGGACCGCGGAGCCGCGGCTTGGCCTGCGTCTCGAACCACTCGTCCAGTACCTCATGGAGGAAGACATTGGCCAGCAGCGGCGAGACCACCCCGCCCTGCGGGGTGCCCTCTCCGAGGCGCTGCCACTGTCCTGGTCTTACCCAGCGAACGTGGACACGGTGTTAGCTATTAAGCCGGGCCTCGTAGTCGTCCGGGGATAGGTACCCGAGCGTGCTATGAAGACGCCGGCGATTGTAGTAGCCCTCAATGTATTCGAAGACGGCCTCACGCATCGATGCCCGCGTGGGGAATTTCTCGCCATGCAGGGCCTCGACTTTCAGGGAACGGAAAAAGCTCTCGTTGCAGGCATTGTCGTAGCAGCTGCCCTTCGCGCTCATGCTGCTGATCAGCCCGTAGTCGCTGATGAGCCTGCGGTACGCACGGGAGCAGTACTGGCTGCCGCGATCCGTATGGACGATGACCCCCGTGGGGTAGCCTCGCCGTTCCAGGGCCATCAGAAGCGCCTCACAGGCCAGTTCAGCGCTCATCTGATCGCGCATGGCCCAACCGATCACTTTGCGGCCACAAAGATCCAGGACGACCGCGAGATAGAGCCACCCTTCGCCGGTCGCAAAATACGTGATGTCGCCAGTCCACTTCTGGTTCCGCTGCCCCGCTTCAAAGCACTGGGCCAAGTGATTGGGGGCGACCGGCAGGCTGTGAGCCGAGTTCGTCGTCACCTTAAACCGGCGTGACGTGCGTGCCCGGAGGCCCTGACGGCGCATGCTCCGGGCCACGGTTTTGCGATTGACCGACACGCCTTGCCCGTCCAGCTCTCGCGTCAGTCGAGGCGCCCCAGAGCGTTGCCTGGAGTCTTCGAAGGCCTCTTGCACCTGTCCATCAAAGGCCTGCTGGCGTTCTTCCCGTGCGGCGCGGGCCGCCTTGTTCCGGCACCATGCGTAGAAGCCGCTGCGAGCGACGCCAAGGACGCGGCACATCGCCTGGACTCGGTGCTCGTGACGCTGCTGATCGATGAACGCGTACTTCACTTTTGGTTTTTCGCGAAGTACGCCGCGGCCTTTTTTGTGATCGACAGCTCCTCATTCGCTTCCGAGAGCTGACGTTTGAGCCGGGCATTCTCCTCGGCCAACTCCCGCTCTCGCTGCGAGCGGTCCGCTTCGTTCCGGGCCTTGGTGCGCCACTGGTAGATCTGCGCCGGCTGGAGCCCGAGTTGCTGCGCCGCCTCACTGACCCCGACGCGCTCGGCCAACGCCAGCGCCTCGTCTCGATAGGCCTGGCTGTAGCGTGTGCGCTTGGATTTCGTCTTGGACTTGCTCATCTGAGTAGCTTGCCTCGTCATGGATCACCTCGTCGAATGGTAGCTATTGAGGTGTCCACGGTTGGTGGGCAAGACCATCGATGCGTGAGGCCGTCTTCGAATACATTGAGGGCTACTACAATCGCCGGCGTCTTCATAGCACGCTCGGGTACCTATCCCCGGACGACTACGAGGCCCGGCTTAATAGCTAACACCGTGTCCACGTTCGCTGGGTAAGACCATTCTGGCGGGCGTACTCCGCCTTGCTCAGACCAGACGCCGCCCAGCCCTGAACCACCTCGCGCCAGAAGGCACGCTTGCGCTGTTGAGTCCCGCCGGCCATCGCCACCTCCGTGCTCGCGGATCAAAACACGGGGCCAAGCTAACCGGCGGGCGTCACGCCCGATACACGGGGTTCACCGGACGTATATGGCCTCCTCCCGCAAGGGTCGATGAGCCGCCCCAGGGATCTGGCAAACACGGTGCGGTTGCAGTCGTATATCCGGCTTTCTCGTGGAGCGTCACTGCGCTCCTGGCCCTCATGGAATCCGCGCACCGGCTGCCCATCACTTACACGGCCTCTGCTCGGGCGCTTGTCCGGTATCGGCTTTCACCGGTGCCGGTCCGACCTGTTTTGCCATGATTCGGGCTCATCGCCCGCAACCGCCATCGGCGGGGTTGCTCGGCAATGCTGGCCGACCGCCCTCCGTCAGGCGGCGTGAGCCGGTGCCGGGTGATCGAACGGCGCATACGTGCCTTGATCCCGACACAGGGCGTAAGCGCGCCGGGCCAGCTTGTTGGCCAGCGCAATCGTCGCCTTGTTGCGACCGATCCGCGCCTCGGTGTTCATCGCCCACGCCTCCAATGGCGTGAGTTCCGCTTGCTGTGCGGCTCGTCGGCGCATTCGGTACAGCGCTGATCGAGCCCCATGAATCAGCTGTTTCCGTACGTACGGGTCGCCGCTGCGGGTGATTCCACCCAGGCACCTGCGCGAACCGCTGCTGTATTCCTTCGGAGTGAGCCCGAGCCAACCCGGGAACTGCCGGGCACTAATGAACTGGCGCAGGTCGCCGACCGCGCTGACCAGCGCGGTGCTCGTGATCGCCCCGATACCCGGAAGTTGACTGATGCGGGCCGCATCCTGATCCTCGCGCTGAGTGGCCTGCAGCTGCGCGTCGATGTCGGCGACTTGGTCATCCATGCGCTGAATGTTTTCAATAAGGTTGTGCAGTATCTGGCGGATCTTGTCCGGCACGGGTTGCTCTGCATCCTCAAGCACCCCGGGGGTTCGACGCCGTGCCGCGTGGGCGCCTTGGGGTAGGGTCACCCCGTGCTCGCGCAGCAGCCCCCGTGCCTGGTTGATCCACGCCGTGCGATTTCGGATCAACTGCTCGCGGACGCGGTGGAGTTGCTGCACGGCTTGCTGCTCCGCGCTCTTGACCCGGATTGCGTGAATGTCCGGGGCGCGGTGCGCCTCAAGCAGTGCAAGCGTATCCGCGCGGTCCGTCTTGTTTCGCCGCCGATAGCTGGCAACGTACTGAGCAGGGAGTAGCCGGACCTCGTGTCCCTGAGCACCGAGTCTCCGGCCCCAGTGGTGCGCCATACCGCAGCCCTCGAGGACGAAGACACTTGGCGGCTGCTCCCCGATGAAACGCTCGAACTGCCCACGGCTCAGGCGACGGTGCTGCGGCTTCGTCCCCAGCCCGTCCGCGACGGCAACCTCGAAGACGTTCTTTGCCAAGTCAACGGCGACAATCTGCTGCGGCATGACTTCCTCCATCACCATCCGTCGTGGGCCCTCTCCGTTACTCTAATGGTCGGAGAGAGGGGCGGGAGGAGGCCATCCCATCACGTACGTTCAATGGAGTCGAAGCGGCCGCTGGATGAGCCCCGGCGGTAGCTTCCTATTGCCAGATGCCCGTCTCACAGCCACCACGACCGCAGAACGATGCCTTCAGCAAGCCGTTGCGCCCCTCAGCGGACCCACTCACGCGCTGGGGTGGTCAGCTTGGCCGCGTCGTGAATACCGTGGGCTGAGATGCGATCAGTCCCAATTTTGACACATATTGTAACTATGGAGGACTGAATGACGATTCTGGTGACCGGTGGTGCCGGGTATATCGGCAGCCACATGGTGCGCCGCCTGCTGGCGGATGGGTACGAGGTGGTGGCCCTGGACAATCTCTCCACCGGCCATCGCTGGGCGGTCCCGGAGGAGTGCCTGGAGGTTGGCGATCTGCAGGACCGGGACGCGTTGTCGACCCTGTTTCAGCGCTACCGCTTCTCGGCGGTGGTGCATTTCGCAGCCAGCAGTCTAGTGGGGGAGTCGGAGGAACGGCCGCTGGAATACCACGAGAACAATGTCGGCGGTACTCTCAATCTGCTGCGCGCCTGCCTGGAGCTGGGGACGACGCGATTGATCTTCTCCTCATCGGCAGCGGTGTACGGGGCGCCGTCCGAGTCGCCGATCCCGGAGTCAGTGGCGCCGGCGCCCATCAATCCCTACGGGGTAAGCAAGATGGTGTGTGAGCGCATGCTGGCCGATGTTTCCGTGGGGACGTCACTGCGCTTTGTGAGCCTGCGCTACTTCAATGCTGCGGGCGCTGATCCCAAGGGGCGGCTGGGGGAGTGCCATGAGCCAGAGACGCACCTGATCCCGCGACTGCTGCAGGTGGTCTCGGGGCGTTCGGCCGGTTTCACCCTGTATGGCGACGACTACCCAACTCCGGACGGCACCTGTATCCGCGACTACATCCATGTGGAGGATTTGGTGGAGGCCCACGTGATAGCACTGGCGCACCTAGAGGCGGGAGGCGAATCACGCACTTTCAATTGTGGGTATGGTCGGGGTTATTCTGTACGAGAGGTTATCGAAGTAGCACGCGCGGTAACTGGACATCCTTTGCCAGTGGATGTTGGCCCCCGGCGCCCGGGTGATCCATCGCAGCTCGTGGCCGACGGATCGGCTCTACGGGAGACCCTTGGCTGGCGACCCCGTTACGAATCACTAGAAACCATTGTGAGGGACGCTTGGCGGTGGGAGTCCAGACTCCAAGGAATGACGCAGTCCCGTTAATGATACTACTAACAACCCTTTTTAGACCTCATGTTATTCGATTGTTAGCGGTTTGCAAGATCTATTACTTAGGTGGCCCAATAAAATGTGCAGCAATGTTATTGTCTATTGTTCACACAGCGCAGCGTATACAAGCTCACCCCTTAATGAACATTACATCTATAGAAAATCACACTTCCCGAGAGAACAGCACTACTACATTGCTATTAATACATGCAAAGAAGAAAAGCGGTTTAAGAGCAACGAGAAATTCCGGATATTTGAATGCAAAGGAAACGATAAAAAACTCTTTGAAGCACTTGAAAATATAATCGATGCACACACCCCTTCATCCAATATCATAATTCATAATCATGACCCAAAAGCGACAAAAAAAATCGCACATTTTATTAAAAAAAGACACCACAATATCCCTTTAGTGTATACAATCCATAACTCCTATAACAAATTTAGTGCTCGGAAGAAATGCCTCACAAATCTATCCATCCTGCATAGTAGCAAATCCGTATTCTGCGGGCGCGCGGCTTATGAAGCATATCCTTATCGACATCTTTTTAAACAAAAAACAACATTCATACCGAACGGGGTTGATATAGATCGCATTGACTCTACTCTCAACCGCAGGGAAGGCACATCAAAGCCGAACGATTATCGTATAAAAGTGGCGACAATCGCGAAGAACAATGGGCAGAAAAACCTGCCACACCTACTGAAGTTAGCTAGCGAACTGCCAAAAGAAATGCATCTTAGTGTAATTGGCCCGCTTTCCGATGAAGACAAAAACAAAATCGAGTCTCTCGACACAAAGAACGTGAGGCACGTAGGTGTGCTTGAGCGCGACGAAGCACTCCTCGCATTGTCACAGAACGATATATTTGCCTCTTCTTCTTTTTACGAAGGCTTGCCTGTTGCGGTGCTTGAAGCTATGGCTATTGGATTGCCCGTAGTGCTATCACGTATCCCCCCTCATTTAGAGCTAAGCTCTAAGGGAGACGGACCCATTGTTGCTGAATGCGACCTCTCTCTCTGGAAACAAAAAATACGCGAACTGAACGAGCTGAAGCAACAAAAAAATAATGGGCTACAGGAGTTGGGCCAACTAAACCGCAAACTTGTGGAAGAGCACTTTAGCTTGGCAGCAATGCACAAAGCTTACAGTTCTGTTTATAAGGAATTACTCTATTAAAAAGCATACTTTCGGTTTGACTTATGGGTGGCCTAAAATTGAACAAAAACCTGTAACTGTTGATGTAGTCGGTTTTTCTGGCAGCGGAAAAACCATGTTAATTGATCTTTTAAAGAAAAAGTTTGAGCAGAATGGCTATTTTGTCGATAGCTCGAGCCCTTACAAAGGAAAAACTGTTGATTCGCTTACATGCACAAGAGCGGCCAACGTTAATGTCTACCGCCTTTTACGTAGCTCCGCAACGCGGATCACCAAACCAGTTACTCTCTATGTAGCTATAGTTTTTTGGTTTTATTCAATATCCAGGCGTGTTTATCGTTTTAGGCATGCTTATAACTTTGCATTGCGCGCATTGTCGCGCAGGACGCACAGCGGGAGAATAGTTCTAGAAGACACGCCCAGAACGTCAATTTTGCCGCTTTTTCTTCCACCTGTTGATGGTCGTGGTTGGCGGGGAGGCATCCATCGATTATTGCATGCCGACTTTTTTCCCGATGCTATATTGGTAATTGACCTCCCGCCAGATTTAATGCGCAGCCGGGTTCTACAAAGAGAACGCCCTGGGGACAAGCACTCAGCGTTAGACGAATCAACATTTATCGATCTTGCAAATGCGTATAAGAAAAATATCAACACGTTAACTCGTTATCTTAAAAATAACACACGGACTACCGTTATTAAGATTGATGGCACACAAGATATTGAGGCCATCGCTAATAGTGCAGCTCAACAGGTATTGTCTCGCTTGAGAAAAGCCGACAAAAACATTTGAAGAATCACTAACAGATAATGCACGATGTTGCCTCTGTTTTTCCGATCGTTTTTTGCGAGCGGCCCCGATGGTTCCACAGCTAACTGACTATAGTACGCTTATAATCCTCGGCGCCGGCGCCCCCCACCGTGGGGACCTTCCAGCCGCTCTGCGCGAGCCGCGCTCCGGCACTTCGGTCCTGCAGTGGCTGCTGGACGCGTCCGGCTGCTCGCTCGAGTGCACTACCTTCGTCGCTGGGTACCAAGCAGACGCAATTCGAGAGCGTTATCCCGATTTGGCGGTGGTGGAAAACCGGGATTGGGAGCACACGGGGAGTGGCGCTTCACTCCTGGCGGCGCCTTTTGGTACGAACTCCCCCCTGCTGGTCTGCTACAGCGACATCCTCTTCCGTCAGACAGTGCCCACGGCGCTGGCGCGCTGCGAGGCCGATGTGGCAGTGGCCTGGGACAGCGCCTGGGACCACCGCTACGCCGGGCGCGAGGCTGCGGACCTGGCCCGCTGCGAGAAGGTGATGGTCAACGGCGAGCGCATCGAGCGCCTCGGCGCCGACCTGCCGGTGGACTGGGCCGACGGCGAGTTCATTGGCCTGGTGCGCTTCTCCCCGCGCGCCCTGGAGTGGCTGGAGCGCCTGCGCGCGGACGGCCCCGAGAGCCTGCGCCAGCGCCACCTCTCCGAATACATCGAATACCTGCGTGCGGCCGGCCTTTCGGTCGCCGGCGTCGATGTCGCTGGAGACTGGGCCGAGTTCAACGAACCACGGGACATCGCCCACTTCATTCTCGGTACCAAGGCCGAGACATTGGGCCGGCTGCGCGGCATGGTCCGCCACGCGGTCATTCAGGACCAAGTCGTATGCACCGTCGCCGAGTGGCAAGCCGATCGCGCGGCGGTGATGGACCAGGTGCGCCAGCGCTTCACCGGAGAGCGGCTGGTTGTCCGCTCCAGCGCCCGTAGCGAGGACTCCTTCCACCATTCGAACGCTGGCGGCTACGACAGCCTGCTCAACGTCGATCCTCGGAATGGCCTTGAAGAGGCCGTCGAGCAAGTCATTGCTTCCTATGGGACGGCGGATGACGACGACCAGGTGCTCATCCAGCCCATGGTCACCGACGTGGCCATGAGCGGCGTCGCCTTTACCCGTACCCTGGAGCACGGGGCACCGTGGTATGTGGTCAACTACGAGACCGCCGGCGACACCGAAGCCATCACCAGCGGGGCTAGCGGTGACCACCGCACGCTGCTGCTGCGCCGTGGCGCGGAACCCGAAACGCTGCCGGAGCCACGGCTGGGGCCGCTGGTGGCCGCACTGCACGAGATCGAGGCCCTCCTCGGTTACGACGCCCTGGACGTGGAATTCGCGCTCGACCCCGCCGGCTCGGTGCACATCCTCCAGGTCCGACCCATCGCGGTAGATCGCAAGGGTAGCGACCTGGACGATAGTGCCTTCGACGCCGCCATGGCTGCCGCCCACGCCCGATGGGAGACGCTAACCCCGGCCCCACCCCACCTGCCCGGGGATCCGGCGCCGCTCTATGGCGTGATGCCCGACTGGAATCCGGCGGAGATCATCGGCACCGCTCCGGGCGCCCTGGCCGCCAGTCTCTACCGTCACCTGATCATGGACGAGACCTGGGCCATCCAGCGCGCCGAGTACGGTTACCGCGACGTGCGCCCGGCTCCACTGCTTGTGGAGTTCGCTGGCCACCCGTATGTGGATGTGCGTGCCAGCTTTGCCTCGTTCCTGCCGGCGGAACTCCCCGACGATTTGGCCGGCCGGCTGCTGAGCTTCTACCTGGAGTGGCTGCGCCAGCGCCCGGAGCTCCACGACAAGGTGGAGTTCGAGGTGGTGCCCACCTGCCTGGCCCCCGGCTTCGAGGGCTGGGAGCGGCGCCTGCAGGAGGACGGCGGCTTCAGTACCGACGAGGTCCGCGCCCTGCGCGAGGGGCTACGCCGGATCACCGCCGGCGCCTTCCACCGCTGCGAGGACGATCTGGCGCAGATCGAGACCCTGCGCCAACGCTTCCAGGCGATCGAGGGCGATACCCGGCTGGCACCACTGGAGCGCGCACGGATCCTACTGGACGACTGCCGGCGGCTTGGGACACTGCCGTTCTCCCATCTGGCTCGCAGCGGTTTCGTCGCCGTAACACTGCTGCGCGAAGCCGAGGCGTGCGGGATGATCAGCGCAACCGCCCGGGAGAGCTTTCTCTCCACGGTCCGAACGGTGAGCCACCGGCTCACGGCGGACGCACGGGCCACCGCCACCGGGGAGATGAGCGAGCACGCCTTTATCGCTCGTTACGGCCACCTGCGCCCGGGCACCTATGACATCACCTCGCCCCGTTACGACGCCGATCCAGAGCGCTTCCTCCGGCCGCTGGTGGAGCACGCCCGGGAGGCTGCCATGGAGGAAGAAAACCCTGGGCCCTGGCAAGCCGAGCGCGCAGCCTTCTTCTCGGCACTGGCCGAGCTCGGCCTGCCGGCCGACCCGGAGCGGGTCGAGACCTTCCTGCGTCAGGCCATCGAGGGGCGGGAATACGCCAAGTTCATCTTCAGCCGCAACCTGTCCGCGGCGCTGGAGGCACTGGCTGAGGCGGGAGCACAGTACGGTCTGGAGCGCGCCCAGGTCGCGCACCTGCCGCTGGACGAGCTACTCGCCCTGCGCTCCGCGGCGCGTTCTGATGAGGCGATCGCCCGTCATCTGAGGATGCGCGCCGATGAGGAGGCCGAGGCCCGGCGGGTGGCAGGGGCCTGCGAGCTACCGCCGCTGATCACCGGCCAGGCGGACCTGGATGCCTTCGTCATTGGTGCCGACCGACCCAACTTCATCGGCTCCGGCTGCATCACGGCGGACTGCCTGGACCTCGGCGATCAACCGGCCGATGCGGACCTAGACGTGTCCGGGCGGATCGTCCTCATCCCTCAGGCCGATCCCGGCTACGATTGGCTCTTCGGCCAGGGGATCACCGGGCTGGTGACCCTCTACGGCGGCGCCAACTCGCACATGGCCATCCGCGCTGCGGAATTCGGTCTACCGGCCGCCATCGGCATTGGCGAGCAACGCTACCGTGAATTGGCCCAAGCGCGAGTTGTCGAGCTTGCCCCGGCCAACGGCATCCTGCGGGTGGTCCGATGAGGCGCAGGGTTGCCGTCAGCCAGCGCTGCGATGCCGTGCCCGGGCGTGACGAGGTGCGCGACACCCTCGACGTGCGTTTGGCGACGCTGCTCTGGGATTTGGGGTTTCTGCCGGTTCCCATGGCCAGCCACATCACCGATCGTGCTGCCTACTTTGAGGCCGTTGAGCCCGAGGCCGTGGTCCTTAGCGGCGGGAACAACATTGGCGAGGCCCCCGAGCGCGATCACTTAGAGATGGCCCTGCTTGATCACGCGGCCGCTTTTAGGCTGCCCGTAGTTGGGATCTGTCGCGGCATGCAGATGATGAACCACTACCAGGGTGGCGCCCTGCGGGCGGTCGCCAGGCATGTCGCGGTGCGCCACCGGGTCAGCGGCCCGCTGGCAGGGGCAGACCGCCGAGTGGTGAACAGCTACCACGACCAGGGCATGCTCGACGCCGACCTCGGTGACGACCTTGAGGCCATGGCCTGGTCCGAGGACGGCGCAGTGGAAGCGCTGCGCCACCGGGAGTGGCCGTGGCTCGGGATCATGTGGCACCCGGAGCGCGACGCGCCCGTCGCTGAGTCTAACCGAAAGCTAATTCGAAACCACCTGGAAGGCCTACCTTTGGACCTTTCCCACGGAGAGACCTCATGAAAGCGATCATCCTGGCCGCTGGACAAGGTACCCGCCTGCGGCCCCTGACCGACGACAAGCCGAAGTGCCTCGTTGAGTTGGCGGGCAAATCCCTGCTCGACCACCAACTTGATGTGCTGCGCGCCGCCGGGGTCGATGACATCCACGTGGTCGCTGGCTACCGCGCCGATCAGCTGGAGCGACCCGGGTTCACCCGCCACATTAACGAGCGTTATGCCGAAACCAACATGGTCGGCACGCTCTTTGCTGCCGAGTCGGTGATGACTGGGGAGAGCGACCTGATTATTAGCTACGGCGACATCGTCTACGAGCCTCGGGTCCTGGCGGCGCTGCAAGCGGTGGACGCCCCGATCGGACTGGCGGTGGACCGCGAGTGGCGGCGCTACTGGGCGGCGCGCATGGACGACCCGCTGGCCGACGCCGAGACCCTGAAGCTCACCGATGGCGACCGGGTCGTGGAGTTGGGCAAGAAGCCGGAGGGCTACGCGGACATCCAGGGCCAGTACACCGGCCTCATCAAGGTCCGCGCCGACCATGTGCGACGGCTGCCCGAAGTCTGGCGCGCCATGGACCGGCACGCCACCTACGACGGCAAGGATTACGACAACATGTACATGACCAGCTTCATCCAGCACCTCATCGACATGGGCTGGGAAGCGCGCGCCGCCTTCATCGACAACGGCTGGGCGGAAGTGGACTGCGAGGCCGATCTCGCCGCAGCGACCGGGTTCTGGAGTGCGGGATAACGTGCTCAACCAACAATCAAAGGACACGCGATGAGTCAAGCCGACACCGAGAACAAATTGCGTACCCGCTCTCCCGACGAGCTCTCTTTGCAGATGGAGGGACTCATTGCGCTCCGTGAGGTCCTCAGTGAGCACCTTGATCGTTGGTTTCTCAGCGGGGGAACGCTCCTCGGCGCTTATCGAGATGGCGACTTCATTCCATGGGATTGGGACGTTGAGGTGACGGTGCTTACCGAGGAAGCGCAACCGAAAGAGGGCGCACTTCTTAAAGCACTCCTCGAGGCCGGATTCACCATCACCTCATCCGATTCGTCGCATGAGAATTTTAAAATCGTCGCCTCCGGCTGGGGAACCGAGTACGAGATCCTCGGCCGGTACCTAGCCGAAGATGGCAACGGACGCATCCGGTTGATGACTGAAGTGCCCGCCCGCTTCTTTGAACAACATGAGCCTGTGACCTTTCGTGGGCACACCTTCCCCGCACCTAGCCCTACAGATGACTTTCTGGAAGCACTCTATGGAGACTGGCGAACACCGCTGAAGTCAGCCGATAAAAAGACCTACTTTTCTGGGACTGCATACCGCAAGAACACGCACTCTAGTCCTTCTGCGCGTACCGCCCAGATCCGCAAGCTGCTAGTCCCCGCACAGGTGCGGGAGTTTCCTGAGGTTGGAAGGGCTGCCCTTGATCGCTTCCAGTCCTGGGATCAAGAACTGGGCTGGTGTAATCAGCCCAATGTCACGAAGGTCGATCAATCTGATCGATCGGCCGGCACCAAGAAAGACGCCCCCGGACTGGCCGTCTTCTCCACGGACGAGACGGGCTCCCGCAGTTGTCGCCACCCGACCGAAAAACCAGATGTCAGCTGCTACGGCGACGGCTACTGCATGTGCCGGGACGTTCATGATCATGAGACCTTCCCTTGGTTCCTAGGCGACCGGAGGGGCACCCGTGTCTCCAACTACGGCGTTGGCAACTACGGGCTTGACCAAGCCCTCCTCCGGCTGCGGCGAGACTACCGTAACGATCCGGCCGACACGGTCGTCCTTGCCGTCACCTCCATCACCATGGCGCGCTGTGTGTCCGTGTACCGACACTACCTAGAGCCCGGTAACCTCTTCGCGATCAAGCCACGGTTCCGGCTTTCCGAACAGGATGGATCACTGCAGACCGTTGATTACCCGCTCAACGACAAGCACGATCTCTTGAGGCTGGAAAAATATGCTGACTTCTTTCGCGGGAACGACGAGCACTATAGCTTTTGGCGAAGGAGTCGAGTTAACTACTACACGCACCAATTACCAAAAAAGATCGGCGCTCGCTTTGGGGTCACTTCTTTACCCGCCCCTTACAAGACCTTTGAGTACGAGATTAGCTTCTGGCGGAGCCACGAGTGTTTATTTTTTGGGATGATGGGTTACTATCAGGCCTTGGCCGACAAACATGGGTTCCGGCCGATTTTTCTGCTCCAGCACCACAACCGAAGCCTTGAGTACCTGAAGGAACGACCGTCACACGAACTGCCCTGGGCCTCGGTACTGTCTAAGGCCGCGGACCACTTCCCGGGCATAACCTTCTTGGATGAAGCTAATATCTTTGCCGACTATCCGAATATTGACGAGCTGTACATAAGATCGCACCACTCTGCGCATGCGAATCGTATGATCGCCGATTATTTGAACAACTTTCTATGACTTCAGAATCACCCAGCACTCCCAAAATCATCGTCCTTGGTACAACGTACTCTGGATCAGGCGCGGTCTATGACTATCTAGCCAACCGAGGGGACGGGTACGATCCACTCGCCGGGCACGAATACCTCCTCCCGCAGATACCTTATGGCCTGATGTGTCTGCGCTCTGCAATAGGTGAATCGTTCCATCACGCTATAGCAGACCATGCCGTCAGGGCTTTTCTCTCCGTTACGGAACAACTGACACGCACAGGGACTCGGACTCGATATGGAAAGGGATATGGCGTACTCCTGCCGCGCTTCCTAGAGGAGGTTAGGCAGCTTGTGCACGATGCCACTGCCGCTGAATTCCCGTTACAGCTAGAATGGAGAAAAGCGGAAGAGACGCGGCTGAGGCGCACCGTCAATTGGGTGTTGGCCCGATTTCTCAGATACAGGTCACCCCCTGAGAACACCTGGCTCCCGGTCCCTGAAAAGGAGTTCGTTCAACTTACGCAGCGTATGCACGACCGCCTCTTCGTGATGCCTTCAGGCACCTCGGCCAGTTTCACCCTTCTCAACCAGTCCGGCTCTGGCTGGAACCCGGTGGCGTCTACCGACTTTTTCTCACACAGAAAGGTCGTCCTGGTAACAAGAGACCCACGCGATCAGTTTGCCGAGTTGAAAACTTTTAAGCGTGCGCGTAACGTCGATGAGTTCGTCAAATGGTATCGTGCCATGCAACAGCGAATTGAGATCGAGCACCCGGATTTGCACATTGTGCGCTTTGAAGATTTTGTTTTAGATCATCATGACGCCAAATCAAGCTTGTGCGTTTTTTCTGGGATTGAAGCAGATGTTCCAAGTTCATACTCGACCGAGATGTCAACTTTAAACATTTCAAAGTATCGACAAACGCTCTCCTCAGAAGAGATAGAAAAACTCGAAACGGAGCTTGGCCAGCACATCCGGGAACGAGTTCAATGAAGGTTCTATTCTTCATCGGCTCCCTCACCGGCGGTGGAGCCGAGTGCGTCACTGTTGGCCTAGCCAACTACCTCGTCCGGAACGGCCACCAGGCCAGTCTCGTGACGATGCACAACACCGACCGGGACTTCTACATCCCCGATGACGGCGTTGGCCGGGTCTGCCTCAATCCCGCCGGCGAGAGCCTGGGCGTTGACAATTTAACCGCTAAGATGTCTGGGTTCAGGGCATTTTGAGATGCGCATCGCCTACCTCTCCAGCTCCACCATCCCCTCCGACTCAGCAAACAGCATCCACGTCATGAAGATGTGCCAGGCCATCGCACGGCTCGGCCATGACGTACGGCTCATTGCGCCGGATAGGCTGGACACTCTGCGCGCGCAGGCCGCTACCTGCCCTCACGTTTTCTATGGCGTCGAAGACAACTTCACGATACACCGCGAGCACTGGCCTTCGATCAAGGGCCGAGGGTATTGGTATGGCTTGCGTGCCGCCCGAGCGGCGAAACGGTGGGGCGCGGAGCTCGCGTACGGCCGCAACACCGCAGCCTGCTTCTTTGCGGCTCAGCTGGGCCTGCCCGTACTGTATGAATCGCACTTCCCGATCAACGACTCGGGGCGTCTTCAACGGGCACTCTTCCGGCGCTTGATCCGCAGCCGGCACTTCCGGGGCCTGGCTGTTATCACTCATGCGTTAAAAGAGCACTACGAGCACCACTGGCCCGAACTGAAGGGCCGGATCACTGTTGCCCCCGACGGCGCGGATCCCTTGGATGACTCGATGGAACCTATACCGCTCGCTTCCGATGAGAAGCGGTTACAGGTGGGCTATGCCGGCAACCTATACCCCGGAAAAGGCATGGAGGTCGTCCTGCCCCTGGCGCGCCAATGCCCTTGGGCGGACTTCCACGTCATTGGCGGCACCGCAGAGGACCTATCCGCTTGGCTCGGAAGTGAACACCGACCGTCTAACCTTCGGTGCCATGGGCGCCAGCCCCCCAGCGAAGTGCCTCGCTACCTCCTCGCGATGGATGTCTTACTGCTGCCGAACCAGAAGCACGTAAGTACCCAAGGGGGCAACACCGACATCGGGCGTTGGACCTCGCCTTTAAAAGCTTTTGAGTACATGGCCGCCGGGCGCGCGATTCTTTGTTCCGATGTGCCGGTCTTGCGCGAGGTCGCGGTACACGGACGGAACGCCCTGCTTTGCTCCCCCGACCAGGTTGATGACTGGGCGACCGCGCTTGAAAGCCTTCGTGACGATCCGGATTTACGCAAGCACCTGGGGAAGAGGGCGCGCCGGGAGTTGGAAGAAACATACACGTGGACGGCACGGGCTGAGCGTGCCCTAACGGCTACTCCTGGTACGGATGGCCACCCATCGCGCCGCTGAGCCCACTCATCGCCGGACCTCTTAGGTGAACTGCAGCGCGCAACGCGACGATCAACAGCGTATAGCGTTATCTCACGGGGGGCGTTTGACTCCATTGGGTCTGATCAGCGTCACCACCTACTTTTCCAGAACTAGGGAGCACCAGTTGGCCTCCACCATGAAAAGCGAATCGCAGATTCCCCCAATCGCCTTTTTCGTCCCCAGCGTGATTGGCGGCGGCGCGCAGCGCGTCTTTGTCACATTGGCAAACACGCTCGTCGATATGACTGCGCACCCGATCCACTTGGTGGTCATCCGCGATGGCGGGGAGTTCTGGTCCGAAGTACGGCCTGAGGTGGAGATCGTCAACCTGGGGGCCAGCCGCATGCGGTATGCCCTACCAGCGCTCACTCGCTACCTCCAGACCGTGCGACCTCAGGCTCTGTGCTCGACACTCACCTACTGCAACGTCGTCACAATCCTCGCGTGGCGGTTGGCCGGGCGACCATGCCGACTCCTCGTCCGCGAAGCCAACGTCGTACGCAAGGAGGAGAGCGTCAGACGCGCCCTCATGCGCTTAACGTACCCCCAAGCCGATCACGTCATCGCGCTTTCGCCGGAGCTTCATTCGAACATCCTTGACGCCAACGTCCCAGTGCGCGACAGCATCGCCACCATCGGCAACCCCGCCCTGGACTTTCAAGCGATCGAGCGCACGACGGCGGCGCTTGACTTTTTGCCCCGGCCAAACCCCCGGTTCATTTGTGCGGTCGGCAGTCTGACTTATCAAAAAGGCTTCGACACGCTTCTCACGGCCTTCGCTCGGCTGAGCGACACTTCCGTACACCTTGTCATTCTAGGGGAAGGAGAGCTACGTCCCTCCCTGGAGGCACAAAGCGAGAAGCTGGGCATCGCTCACCGTGTGCATCTCGTGGGGTTCGTTGCACGCCCGACCGATATCGTTCAACACGCATCCCTTTTCGTTTTGTCGTCCCGCTGGGAGGGCTTCCCCAACGTGCTGCTTGAAGCCTTAGGGACAGGGGTGCCGGTGGTCGCCACCGATTGCCCCGGGGCCAACCGTTCAATACTGCGAGACGGCGAGCTGGGCCATCTTGCCGATCCAGACGACCCGGACGCGTTAGCCCACTCCATCGCTGAGGCGTTGACGGACCCAAGAGCGACTCCAACGGAGCGCCAAGAGCGCGCTCAGGAGTTTGCCGCGCCAAAGATCGCGCGCGAATATCTCGACCTATTCGGTGCCGCATCCAAAACCGCGCCGGAACGCTAAAAATCCTGGCTCACCCTGAACATTTTTTGTCTCCTTATCCTCTAAGTCACGCAAACCACGAGTACTGCGCCTCCTAATCATTAATTCCCGCAACATCTATCCCACTCAGGGTAAGCGTTGCGGTTTTGAATATTGAGCCTCCCTCCAGTTTATTTTTTTACTGCATGACACGCTTAAGAAGTCCAGCTTACCAACCGCCAACCCACCGCGGCAAAACATCCGGGAACGGGAGCCTTTTTTTTCTAGGTGGGTTGTTCCTACTGTTTTTTTTATTGGTTTTCCGTTTACGCGTTGATCTTTATGACCTAACCATACCTTTAGCCTTTCTGTCTCTTTTTTTTCTGTATCACAGCCAGAGGTTACCACTTCATTTTCTGTCTGGCTTTGCTCTTCTATTGGCTTTTTCAGCTTACACATACATTATATCAATCGCACAAGAGCCAACCGTAGATTCTCATATACTGCTAAAGCAACCACGGGTTTTGCTTTCGTATGCTTCGGTTTTTATTATAACGTGGGCGCTTTTGCGAAACAATCCTGATATATCCATAAACGCTGCGCACAAGACACTTGCAGCCGTCCTTTCCCTGCATCCGTTAATACTTTTTCTTCAGGTCGTCATACCATCATTCAATGAGTGGTGGGCTGCAAGCTTTTTAGCCACCGGCGCTTTTAATATAGAGCGTGGTCGCGGTCTTTCGCCAGGTACTAGTGCAGGCGGGCAGATTCTTGGCTTCATTTCTCTTTATTATTTTTATCTGTCGAGCCGATTAGACAACCCGAGATACGCACTGGCAGCCCTGTTGACTTTACCTCTTTATCCTTTAAGCGCTTTGGCGGGCCTTGCCCCTTTTACCATTGGATTTCTATATTGGACGTACTCAGGAGGCCTGCGGCTTGTACCCTTCACCAAATGGGCTGTTGGACTTTTGGTCGTCATGGCATTTACATGCTTCGCATATTTTATAGACCCTGACAACCTGCTCTTCCAGAGGCTTCAACAGGGTCTACTTCGCGTTTTTGCTGGACTTGGTTTTTACGATTCACAGGTTTTACATGGAGACCCAAGGGCCTCGCAGCAATCATTATTAGGAAGTTACAGCACGCCTCCGCTAGATAGACCAGGACAGTGGCTTTTTGGAAACGCCCAAGAGTACGGACCCGACAAAACTTTCTCTAGCGACGCAGGCTTCGTCCGTTTTCTGCACGTATACGGAATAACGGGCACAGCATTGGCTTTCTTTGTCATTGCTTGGTTTGTTTATACTGGTAAAAGCATATTGCTCTTTCTATTTGCATTATCTTTCTTTGTTTTACAATACAAAAACCACATGCTGTTTGGCCGCATCTCATTTGATCTTTTCTTCCTCTGGTGGACTCTATCAATACTTGAAAGGAATGCATACAATCACCGAAGCTCCAGCCACTGATACACCTTCGGCACCATGATCATGATATTTAGATTCGTCGCATAAACTATCATATTTTCGGGCGCTGGGTAATCCGGTGCCTCAGACGAGTTACCCTCGGTTCTGGATACAACATAACCTAACGATCCAAGACTAGCACTGCGCTTTCATGTGGTAGATGCTAAATTTTCCAGGCTGACTCAACCAAGACATGAAAACGATCGCATACGTAGTATCTAGCCTTCCACCATCCGGCCCGACTACCCAGTTACTTCACTTGCTAAAGAACCTCGACCGTGACCGCTTCATGCCTCGTCTCGTTGTTTTATCACCTGAGCGCGGCAATCGCTCCGTGCGCTCCGAGCTTCCCTCTGATGTAGAGGTTCACTCGCTCGATCTCGGTCGGCTATCAGCCGTCGGACGCGGCGCGCGGGATCTTGATCGGATTCTTAAAAGGATTGATCCCAAGATCGTCCATACGAGCGGCGCACGCCCGGATAGCTGGGTCTCTCGTCTCACAGGGCAGTGGCGGCACCTAGCCACCTTGCGTAATGACCCGTTTCACGATTACCCGTCCCGCTTCGGGACTCTCCTTGGCCGAGTGCTTGCCTTCTGGCACTTGCGTGCTCTGCGCCGGGTACAGCAGCCTGTCGCGTGCTCCTCGGAGCTTGCCCGTACATACTCCCGACAATACGGCATATCAGCTGAAGCCATTCGGAACGGAGTAGATACTGACTACTTTCGACCTAGCGACGACTTGCCGACCGAGCGCACGGACTTTCTTTGGGTGGGATCACTCATCCCGCGCAAAGAGCCGAATCTAATGATAGACGCCTTCGGGCACGCGTTCCCACGAGATGTTCCCGGGCCATCGACCCCCGGCCTCTCCATGCTTGGGGATGGGCCGCTCAGCAACCAACTCGCGTCCGAGGCCAATCACCCAGGAGTGAGCTTGAATGGCGCCGTCGACGATCCCCTGCCCTACTACCATCAAGCGTCCTGGTTCGTGAGCACATCCCGCAGCGAGGGTCTGCCCAATGCCGCCCTGGAGGCGCTCTCTTGCGGCCTTCCAGCACTATTGAGCGACATACCGGCCCATCGAGAGCTCGCGGAGCATGCCGGAGAAGCGGTGCGCTTGGTCCCGGAGCACAGCACGAAGGCTTGGGCAGAAGCCCTGCATGCCGCCGCCTCGGATTGTAACCTTCCCGCACGACGGTACGCGGCTCGGCAGGCTGCAGAGCGACACTTTTCCGCGAGGGCGATGGCAAAGCAATACATGGCTCTCTACGAGGACCTGATTCAGCAAGGGCGCTGCTCATGACGAAGTTCAACACGTTAGAGCGTCGTGTCGCCCGTCTCCTCACTGGTGCTCCGAGGACGAAGTCTGTCGCGAAGGCTGCTTGGCAGCGGTGGTCGTACCTGCTGAACCGACCTAACTTCCGGCGCTCGTGCCACTACCCCATCCGCTCTCTGGGAAGTCCTGATACCGCTTCCTTCTTCGGCTATTACGATCATAGTCCGGCGTCACCGGATGACCATCGCCTGCTTTGGCACGAGACCAACGCTGATACCGCCCGTCCCCCCGAGTGTGCCTCCTCTATCGACATCGTGCTGGCGGACCCGAACGGAACCCCCTTAGGCCGCTGGCCAACCCGCGCGTTCAACTGGCAGCAAGGGGCGCGGCTGCAGTGGCTCGATACGCACACCTTTCTCTACAACGACTTTGACAGCAACGAGCAACGCTATGTCGCGCGGCTGCGTGACAGTGAGGGAAGCTGGCTCCGTGACCTCTCCCACGCCGTCTACGACGCTTCCGCCCAATCGGGGCTTGCGGTTTCCATCAACTTCGAGCGGCTCGCGCAGCTGCGGCCCGATTACGGCTACTTCGCTCGCGCGGTTGGTGCGGCGCCACCAATGCCCTCGGATCACGAGGACGGCCTGTGGGTTGTCCCCGTCGACGGCAGCGCCCCAAGCCTTGCTGTCTCATTAGCTACGCTTTCGGATAAGTCCGGCCGTAAGGGCGATCAGCGTAAGGTCAACCATCCAATGCTGGACCCTACGGGCAAGCACTGCGTGTTTCTCTATCGCGTCTTCGAACAGGGGCGGCGGCACGACAGCCTGTGGCTTTTGGATCTTACAACCGGCTCGCTAGACCAGCTCTTAGATACTGGCATGGTAAGCCACCTTGCCTGGTACGACACGGACTGGCTCATCGGGTACTTGCGGGGCCAGGACGGGAAAGACGGTTACTACTGGTTGGACCGATCCGGCCACCTGCAACCTCTTGCGGAGCGTAAACTAGACGAGCACGGCGATGGCCACCCCTCCGTGCACGGTCGTTGGGTTGTCACCGACACCTACCCGGATAAGGGCCGTCTACAGCACCTACGCCTCTTGGACCTCGAAACCGGTCGCGTCGAGCACGTTGGCAGCTTTTTCCACGGCTTCCGGTACGCTGGACCTCAGCGGTGCGATCTGCACCCTCGCTTTGCGCCCGATGGTCAAGCGATTTTCTTCGACTCGGTCCACGAAGGCCTCCGGCGCCTTTACTGCGTCGATGTGAGAAGCACTTGCCCCGAAAACCTGACAGAGGAATACGCTTGACATCCCGTACCTGATGTGTACGTCGCTACCCGGTTGAGATTTTATCGCATGCCTGCGCGAGCACGAAAACATTGCTAAAATGATGCGCCCCCATTTAGCAAATTGATTGGCGATTTCAATCTGCGCGCCATGGACTTCTACGCCCTATGCAAACAGACGTTTCTATATTACTCGCCACTTATTCCGGCGACTCCCCAGAACTTTTACATAAGAGCCTCGAAAGCCTTGAGCACCAGACCTTGCCGCCTGACGAGGTCATATTAGTTGAATCAGGCGCCCTGACACAAGCGCAGAGAGAGGTCATCGAAGAAAAACAGAAACAACTTCCACTTCGCCGAGTCCTGAAAGAAAAAAACGAGGGGCTGGGCGCTGCTTTAGCCGAAGGCCTCAAGCATGCGCGCTGTGAATGGGTTGCAAGAATTGACGCTGACGATATTGCCTTCACGGACCGACTGGAACGCCAAAACCAACACCTGATTAAAAACCCAGGCATTGACATTCTCGGAGGAGGCGCTGTAGAAATTGATTACGATGGAAATATTGGAAAAACCAGGGTCATGCCAACAAAGCATGACAAGATTTCTAAAACAATCTGGGCCTGCCCAGTCATTCACCCTAGCGTTACTTTTCGCCGGAGAAGAATTTTAGAGGTAGGCAACTACAACCCAAGCTTACCCAGAGGCCAAGACTACGAGCTCTGGTTCCGTGCTTTGCACAACGGGCTAAGATTTGAAAACCTTCCCGACCCCGTCGTCTACTACCGATTTTCCCAAGACAATATTCGGCGCCAGCCTCCCCGTGAGTGTTTTGTCCAGGGGCAAATTGGTTGGCGTGGCTGCCGCATGCTGGGTTTACCCTTATGGCAGCATTTGGCGGTTTGGTATCCCTTTGCTCGAAGCCTTCTTCCCCTGCCTTTGGCGGAAGCAGCATATCGTTTTTCACAGAGGATTGATCCACGGCTCGCACGTTGAACACCAGATCACACAGAAAAGGAGTAAACACACGTCGAGCTCACAACTCGCGCTTCTGATAGATTACCGTAGCCACCGTGACCATTGCGGAACACCTCGTAACAGACCGGTTCCGATGAGTGAGTCGGCTACGGTTGGGGAGTGTGTTGCAGCCACGCCCACAACCACAGCACTGCACTCGCCAACCCTTCCCAGGGCGTCGGAATGTTTCAACCCCGATCCGACAGTGAGTGCACGTTTTCTTGATGAATGTCGCTCTTCGTCCTCGGGGTCGATAGCTCCTCTGCGCTGGCCGTCAGGAAGGCTTCGGCGCTCTGGGCCACGCCGTCCTCGGGGTTAATGGCGACCTCCTGTGGAGGCGTGCGCGCGATCGGACGTCCCTTGGGATACCGGTGAGGGTGCTCGGCGAAGTAGGCGTCGAGGGCGGCCTGGCGCTGTGCGCGGACGGCCTCGACGCGGCCCTCGAAGACCTCGGCCGGGGTGTAGTAGGCGAGACCCTCATGCGGGCGGTGCTTGTAGCTTTCCATGAACGCGCTCATCCACTCGCGAGCGTGGTCGATGCCCTGGAACCGGCCGGGATACCCCGGGCTGTACTTGATCGTCTTGAAATGCGCCTCACTGAAGGGGTTGTCGTTGCTCACCCTCGGCCGGGAATAGCTGCGCCGGACGCCGTGGCTGTCGAGGAACTCCCGATAGCTCTGGGCGATCATCCCCGAGTTCCACAGCTATGCGCCTAAGTTGTTGAGTCGCCGACGGCGCGACCCCCGAAAATGTCACAACAGGCCTTCAAGCCGGGTGCTGAGGCACCTCTACACCTAGCTCGTCGAAGAGCTGGAGTTGCTCCGGTGTCGGCTTGGTCACCCGCTCGTAGTCCTGCCCGGCGAGGTGAACTTTGTGGCGCTGTATACGGCGCAGCGCCCGTAACGCGTTCTCCGGTGAGTAACCGCTACCAGCCGCCTTGAGACGCCGGCGCAGGATGCGATGCAGAACCAGGGCCAGGAAGCAGATGAGCGCGTGGGCACGGACGCGCTCCGGCAGCCGGTGGTAGACCGGCGCGATTTGGATGTCGCTCTTGAGCACGCGGAAGCCGCGCTCAATGTCCGCAAGGGCCCGATAGCGGTCGGCGATCTCGCTCGGCGAGTACTCGTGGAGGCTCGTGACCAGCAGCAGCTTGCCGTCGAGCCGCTCGGCGGCCGCCCACGCCTCTTCGTCGATGTCATAGCGGAATTGCTCGGCGCCGAGGTCGGCCTTGACGATGCTCGAGAGGCTGCTGCGCAGGACGTGCTGATGGAAGCGCCGATGGGCGCTGCGATCAGTCGAGCGCCGCCCGCGGCCGGGCTTTCCCGCATCCTGGTTGTCGAGTCGCTGGGCCAGGGCCTCGCCGATCTGCTCTAGCCGGTGGATCTTGTGCCGGCGCGAGGCCTGCTGTTCGGCAGCCCGTTGCGGGTTGTGCGCCACAATCAGCCGGCGCCCCTGCCAAGTGGTCTCGGTGACGGCTTCGCCCTCATGCTCTGCCGCCTGCTTCTCGAGCTGCGGCTGCAGCTCGCTCATCAAGCCGGTGAACTCCGCATACCGGCGTCCGGGCACCGCCAGGATGTAATCGATAGCCAGGTCGTGCTGCGCGCTGAGCGCCTCCAGCGTGTCGACATTGTCGAGGCTGAGCAGCCCCCGATCCGCGACCACGGCCACACGCCTGATCGGGTAGCGGCTGAGCAGGCGCTGGAGCATGGGTGCCAGGGTGCGCGTCTCCGCGACATTGCCCTCGAAGACCTCGTGGGCGATCGGCAGGCCATCGGAGGTCTGCACGACCCCGAGGGCGAATTGGCGGGCAACGCCGCCTGTGTCCTTGCTCTTGCCGCGCTGGCGCAGATCGTCCGCGACCTCCTCCACACCGTGGATGCGCACCGTGGTGATGTCCCAGAACACGACGCTGAGCTCCTGATCGAGCAGGGGCTTGAGCTGCCCGGCAATGGCCTGCTCGACCCGCTCGGGGTGGTTCATCAGCGCGTCCATGGCGCGCAGCAGCTGCTCGTGGTGCAGTTGCTCAGAATCCACACCCGGGAGGCTGACATCCTCCTGAAGCCAGTCGAGCACGCCGCGCTTGCTCCGCGGTGCAGCCAGCCGGTTGAAGACCATGGCGCGGATCAGCGCCTCCGCGTCGAACTCGCGCCGCGACGAGCGCAGCGCCTTGCGAAGGGCGTCATCCAGGCCGAGTTCCTGCCAGAGCTGATGGAGCGTCCAAAGGTCTCCGAAGGCGCGAGCACGCTGAAACTCCGGTTCCGCTCTCCGGGGCTCAGACCGCCCAACAGCGCGTTGCAGGCCCTCGATGAGGCCGTCCACCTCGTCATCGCTGAGTTGGTCGGCCCGCCCGAGGTTCGCGACGGTGCGTTGCTTCACCCGTCCGTTGTCGTCGCGGTAGCCCTCGACGAGGCGGACGTAGCGGCGGGGACCGGATCGGACGACGCGTACATACATGCCACGACCGTATAACCCCCTTGTTCTATTTTCAAGGGGCATAGCGATCGTGGCGTGTCACAACAAGGGGTCCGCGCTACGCGCCGCGGGAAGACAGGAGGATCAGCACGTTATCTTCCACTGACTGGGGGTGTGCCGGGGCTCTGCTGTGGAAGTCGGGATCATCGGGGCTCCGCGGTCCTGGTGGACGGTGAGCTCGCCGGGCCGGATGGCATAGCGCTCCAGGGCCTCGCGGAAGAGGTGCTGCGCTAGGGCGGCGTTCTCCTTGCGCGAGATCATCCACGCCACCGGGTAGCGGGAGAACAGGTCCAGGACCTCGTAGAGGTTGAGGTAGACCCCCTTCCGGACCGTGGGCAACTTACTGATATCCCAGGACCAGCCCTCGTTGGGGCCACGGACCACGATCTGCGGCTTCACATGCCGCTGTGGCGGTCGCTGGTTGCGCCGCTCCTGGGTCTGCTCCCGCCGCCGCAAGATCCGGTAGATCGTGGATACCGAGGGCATCGGTCGCCCCTGATTCAGCTCCCGGGCATGGATGACCCGTACCGTTTCGTCCGCGTACGCGGTGCTGTTCACCGTCTCGAGGACGTGCTCGGCCTCCGCCTCCGAGAGCTGGCGCGGTTGCTTGCGTCCCTCTGTGGCCGCCTGGGCCCGTGACCGCCGTCGACGGGGATAGGTCCCCGTGCGGGAGAGCCCGAGGGCGTCACAGGCCCGGCTGCGGGGGACATGCGTGGGGCGCTCCACCAGGCAGCTCATTGCGAGCTCCCGTTGAGGTCCTCGGACAGGGTAGCTAGTTTTTTTTGCAGCTCGACAAGGTCTTCAGCGACCTTGGCACGCTTTTCGAGCCGCGCCTTCTCCTTCTCGAGTTGCTCGATGCGCCGGTCACGATCATCCTTGGCCTTGCGGCCACCGGAGCTGGGCTCCAGGCCCTGTGTCCCTTGCTCCGTCAGGGTCTTGCGCCAGTTGGCCAGCTGGCTCGCATAGAGCCCCTGCTGCCGGAGCCAGGCGGTCTTCTCCCCCTTCGGGAGGGCGTCATGCTCCTCGAGAAGCCGCTGCTTCTCGGCGCTGCTGAACCGCCGCCGGGTTCGCCGCTCGAGGGTCGGCTCCGGCTGGACTTCCTCGCTCTGATCGGTCATCGGGTCATCCTCCGCTCAGCGCCTCTACGTTATACAAGAAAAACGCTTGGCACTGTCGGGCACGAGGCTGACACATAGGGACATGCCACGCGCCGTGCGGCACTTTGCGGCACTTTGAGGCCGCCGGGCTGGAACCCATCCCGGCACCAACCCGCCACAAGACCGGCGTCGAAGCCCGCGACGAGTCGAGCTATTGGGTGCCCTCGGCGAAGGCGCTGCGCATGACCGAGCGGGCGCTTTATGAGTACATGGGGTTGGTGGCAGCGCGGTTTTGAGGCGGCGGTGTTGTCGGAGCCGACGTTAAGCTGCCGGGGCGCCTTAGTATCTGCCCGCAGGACGGCTACCGCCTACGATCCCTACGCCTACGCGGCCAAGGAGATCGGGGTCGATCTCTACACCAAGCCGAACAACTCGCGGCGCGCACGTGGACCGCCCTACTGACGGTGGGGATGATGATGGGCGGGCGTTTTAGCCCACGTCAGAGGGGAAAGGGCTGCGCCATACGCCCTTTCAACCAGGGAGCGAGTCGTCGGTGAAGGCCTCATCGACCGTCTCCGCCCGCAACAACCGAATGGACACCGCGACCTTCGAGGTTGCGCCCTGAGGCGAGTGCTGCTTAGTCTAGTCTTCTAGACTAAGCCCGCCGCGTCACCATGCGCTTGCCCACATGATTGAGACCATCAACATCCACGAGGCCAAGACACACTTGTCCCGTATCCTGGACCGGGTTAGTCAGGGCGAGTCGGTCATCATCGCCCGAGCCGGCCAACCGGTCGCTCGCCTGTCCCGTGTGGAGGCACCACAGCCTGGAACCCGTCAGCGCATCGGCTTCCTGAAGGGGCAGATCGAGGTGCCGGACGACTTCGATCGGATGGGCGATCAAGCCATCATCGACGCCTTCCACGGAGACGACCCCGCCCTCCATGGAACGGATTCCGATGCACCTGCTCCTTGATACCCACATCCTGCTTTGGGCCGCCGCAGATTCCCCCCGGCTCTCCCAGGAAGCCAGGGAACTCCTCCTGGATCCGGAGCATCAGCTCGCCTACAGCGCTGCAAGCCTATGGGAGATCACCATCAAGCGCGGACTGGGCCGTGACGACTTCCGAGTGGAACCGTCGGTGCTCAGGCGCGAGCTCATGGAACATGGCTATGAGGAGCTGGCCATCCGCGGCCCTCACACGCTCGCCGTGGGCAACCTCCCGGACGTGCACAAAGACCCGTTTGATCGGATGCTCGTTGCCCAGGCCCAGGTCGAGGGCTACACGTTGCTGACCCGTGACCATCAAGTCGCACAGTATCCGGGACCGATCCGGCTGGTTTAGTCGCATCGCCCGCTCGATACCCACAGCACAATCAGACGCTCGATGAGTCAGCCGACACCCGACCACGACCAGGACTTCAAGAACCTCATCGTCGACTACCCCCGCGAGGCCATCGGCTTCTTCGCCGGGCAGGAGGCAGCACGCGTCGACGAAAATGCCCGCGTGCTGCCCATCCGCCAGGAGCAGCTCAAGGAACGCCTGGGTCACCATTACCGGGAACTCGACGACAATGAGCACAAGCTGTTCAGACAGCGCTATCCCGACGAGGAGGCCATCATGACCGGGATCGGCAGCCCGGCGGCGTGCCCGAGACCCACTCGGATATCTCCGACCTGGCGCGCGATACCGGCTACCGGCCGCAGGTCTCCGTCAAGGAGGGCGTGCGGCGCACTCTTCGGGAGCTGGGCGTTCGGCGAGCACCTGAAGGCGTAATGGGACATCGGCCGGCCCTTATCGAGCGAACTTGAGGCGGCCGAACGTTATGAGTTGATGCCCGTCCGATCTGCTATCATGTGCTAGCAGTCAGGAGGCCACGGGGAACCAGCCCATGAGCAGCATCAGCGTCCGCCGCCTGGATGAGGAGACACTCCGGCGACTGCGCGCCCGGGCCGATCGGCACGGCGTATCCATGGAGGAGGAGGTGCGGCGCATCCTGCAGTCGGCCGTCTCGGGTCCGGAGCGCTTGGGCGATCTCGCCCGGACCACGTTCGGCCCCACGCACGGCGTTGAGCTTGAACTCCCGCGCCATGACCCACACGATCCGATTACGCCAGAATGACGATCGTGCTCGACACCAATGTCGTCTCCGAGGTGATGCGCCCGCATCCAGAATCGGCAGTGATCGAGTGGCTGAATAGCACCGATGGCAAATCATTATACGTAAGCACGATCACCATCGCCGAGATCGAGTACGGCCTTCACGCCATGCCCGAGGGACAGCGTCGCGAAGACCTTCGCGCACGCTTTGAGACCTTTATCCACACGGCCTTTGCGCAGCGCGTTCTCGGGTTCGATGAACCGTCTGCTCGCCACTACGGGCGCATAATGGCGGCTCGACGCCAAGAGGGCCGGCCCCTGTCGGCGCCGGATGGGCACCGCAGGCCGCAACGAGCCGGAGCGGGCTTGGACATCAATAGTGATAGCGGAGCTGCGCGATCAAGAGCCCGTCGTCCCCGACTTTGTACACCATCCGGTACTCCTCATCGATCCGGCGAGACCAGTAGCCGGCAAGGCCGTGCTTGAGTGGCTCGGGCTTGCCGAGGCCCTCAAAGGGCGCGCGCTGGGTCTCCCGGATCAGCTTGTTGATCCGCCGCAGGGTCGCCTTATCGTTCTTTTGCCAATAGAGGTAGTCTTCCCAGGCGTTCTCGGAGAAGATCAGCCTCATTCCATAAGGTCCCTCTCCTGGCCACCACCCCGTTCCAAATCGGCGACGGACTCCAGCAGACGCCGAGCATTCTTCGGGGAGCGGAGCAGGTAAGCAGTCTCTTGCAGCGCCTCGTAGTCCTCAAGGGAGATCATGACCACGGACTGCGCCTTGTTCCGGGTGATGATAATCGGTGCGTGGTCCTCGCAGACTTTGTCCATGGTACTCGCGAGCTGGCGGCGTGCTGCTGTGTAGCTGATCGCGTCCATGGGCGGCTCCTGTACAATAGACTCCACATGTACATTTTGTCGTACATAACCGAATCTGGCAACTTTGCCGATACCCCCCAGGCGTTGGCCAGTAAGCACCTTGATCGGCCGCCCATCGGCGCGGGTAAAGACATGGTCTTCGGGCTCCTTGGCCACGACATGCTGCCGGAGTTCCTCGGCGGGCGTGGGGGATAAGGGGATCTCGCGCCGGGTCTTGGGGTGCTTGAGCGTCGTCTGCTGTTCCGGCAGTGCAGAGGAAGACGCTGAACATTCTCAGTAGCGGCTCCCAGACGGTGGCATTAGGAGCCTTGCCTCTTGTCACACCTGCTTGCCGCAGAGCGCTTGGCTGTGTGTTTAGGTGACTGTTTTTAAAGGTTTTCCCGAGGCGAGGCGGTGGTGACGAATGGGCGGGACTATTCCAGCCAATCGGGCCGCCGATACCCCTAAAGCGGGGCAAAGCGCTGCGCGATGTGGTGGCGACGGACTCGCTCTCGCCCAAGCCGCGCAGGTAGTCCTCCAAGGCATGGTCAGATCCCCTTGGGCACGGGGGCAACCCGGCCGGACGCGAACAGGGAGGCGCCAACGAGCCACCTTACGGGATCGACCAGTCCTCAACGACCAGCCCAGGAACCCGGTCGAACTCCGGTTTATTGGCGGTAACCACCACTAAATCCTGCGCGCGAGCATGCGCTGCGATCCATAGATCATTGGCGCCAGTAGGCGTGCCGGCACGCTCCACGTCGCACCGTATCGCTGCATACTCGGCTTCGATCGGCCTTTCCAGGGAAAGGATCGTAAGGGCGCGCAGAACCGCTCCCATCTGCTGGCTTAGCCTCGCCGCGCCTTCCTTAGCGGCACCGTAGCGCAGCTCTCCGGCCACAATGAGGCTGGTACAGACTGCACCTCACCAACGCCCCGAACCCGGTTGGCCACGGCACCGCGCGGTCGCGTAATCAGCGCCGAGACCATGTTGGTATCGAGCAGGTAGCTCGGCACCATCCTTAGAGCTCGACCGGGTCGTTGGGAGGCAGCTCGGCATCCACATCCGGGAAAGACTCATCGAGGTCCTCGAGGCCGTCCAGGGTGGCGATCAAACCTTTTCGGCGGACAGGCTCCAGGATCAGGCAATCTCCTTCGCGGCGAAGCACAGCCTCATCACTATCCAGCTCGAAGCCGCGAGGGATCCTGACGGCCTGATTCCGCCCGTTACGGAAGATCCGGACCGTGCGCTTTTCTTCCACGACACCTCCGGGTCATCGGCATATGCCCAGAGCATACGCCCCCCTGCGAATGGTACGTCAACGAAACCCACTCCCCTTTTGAAGACACTTCGGCACAAATCCGGGGCGGCCAGGACGGCGTACGGCTTGCCCCCACCCCGGTCCCGTGATTTGATAGGCGGTCACAATCAGACCAGCATCGCCAGGCGGGCCGCGATGCGGCCTGAGCGCCCTGGCGGTAGCGTGTCAACCCAGCCGTTGTGCTTAGGGTCTCGCGAACAGGCTATTACGCCTGGGTCGGCTGGGGCGGGCGTGACAACCGGACCAAGGCACCGTTCGCGTCCCGCGAACCGAGTATGGCTCGCCGCGACTTGCTCTAGAGCTGCAGGTGCACGGCATGGCGTTTCCCTGGCTGTCCGGTCCTGATACCCTTACCACCTATGTGCCCTCAGGTTCACCGTTGCCTAAGCATACCCCGTCGACCATTATCCTCCCCGGTTACGAGCGAACGGTCCGGGACATCGCCTCGGCGCTCGAGGCAAACGTCCACCCCATCCGCGACCACTCTACTCTTGAACTTATTAAGTCCAGCAAAGCCCTGGTCTATCGCTGGTCGTGTGCCGAGAAACCGCCCCTTATTATCAAATTCTATTACGCGCACACCATCAAGGATCGGCTGAAAGCACTCCTGCGCCCCCCCAAATCACTATTACAAACGGCTCTGGCCCTGCGCGCGAAAGGCATTCGTGTACCGCGACCCGTCGCCGCAATACAGGTCCATCTAGATTCCCGTAGATATGGCGCTTACATCATGGAGTGCGCGCCAGGAGCAACACTTAGAGAGTGGGGGCGCAAGGGCCTCCCTGATACTTACCATATGCACCTTGCAGAAGAGATGGGGTTCCTGTGGGGCCTTCTTTTACGCCACAACTACCTTCATATGGACCCCATACGGGGCAACTTTCTCTACGACACCGGTGGCGCCCTCACCGCTCTCGATATCGATAACATTTACAAACTTCCATGGTTACCAGACACTGTGCGCGCGCGTCGATTACTCAAAATGGCACACTGGCATTTGCTTCGATCACCCCAGTTGCTTGGGGACACCCCGGAACGCGAGCTCATCAAGCGTTTTGTTCACGCCTATGCGCGGGGACGAGGGGTTACGGCTGTCGAGGCTTGGCGAGAATGGCGCCACGTTGTTGATCGGCTTGCTAGGCGAAACCCCCACGCTTATTACGTTTTGCAACGTGTCCCTCTGAGGCCGTAGATGATTAGACACCACCGGGATATTAGTTACACCGTCGTCGTTCCGGTCTATAACAAGGCTCCTCATTTGGCGCGTTGCCTCGACTCGATCCTCCAGCAACAGCGCCAGGACTTGGAAGTCATCGCGGTCAACGACGCTTCTACCGACTCAAGTCTCACTGTACTCGAGGATTATCAGCATAACTTACCAATCCGGATTTTTAGCCGTGACCAACCTGGCCCGGGTGGATACGCCGCTCGTAACCTGGCGATCGCGAATGCAAGATCAGAATGGATCGCGTTTTTGGACGCGGACGACACCTGGGAGAAAGGCTATTTAACCGAACTGGACGCCTTAAGGCGACGATTCCCAGAAGCTGACATAATCGGGACCGGTTATAGGATCATCGATCCAGAAACGCAACACGACCACCGCTTTACGCGGCTGAACCGCAGCGGTGACCAACGCTGGATAAGCTTAAATAATTTCATCGATAGCTACTTGAACCGTGGTGGCTGCTTTCAAACCTCTGCGACCGCAGCTCGCCGGAGCACGCTTTTAGCCGCTGGAGGCTTCCCAGAAAAAACGGCTCGCCAGGGTGGCGACGTTGACACCTGGCTCCGCTGCATGCTCGTCGGAACCGGCGGCGCGTGGTCCCCTTCTGTCAAAATGCGCTATCACCGTGACGCGGTTAACCAGGTGACCGCGAACCCGGATAACCTGCGCCAACCTCACCCAGTGGCGACCACTGCTGCTTCGTATGCGCAAGCACTTCACGATCGCCAGCAGAAGCGACTTCTGCGTCGACTTGGCAACAAAAAGGGCCTAAAACGCGCACGTGATGCCGCAGCTGCCGGGCTCTATGACTACATTTTAGTAGCGGAATTAAACCGGTTCGACGCCGTCTACTGGCTTCACCGGGCCTTACTACCAGTTAAGAACATAGTCGCAAAAGGGCATCGGTTTGTTTAACACACACAAAGCGTACTGGCGATCTATCCTTCCCCCCTTTGAGCCTTGGGCAAATGTCCGACTCGCGATCGCTGATCGCATTGGCTTCCTTGCCTTGCTCCTCATAGCCTTCACAGGGCTGTGGATCGGCGATTTATACCGTCTTGGCCTGGCATTGGTGGTGGTTGCTTTCTTGATAGCCGCCGTGGACCTGTGGCCAAGCATGAAGCGCAGCGCTCTGTTTTGGGTCGGCGTCGCCTTCGTGCTCTTCGCTACGATACGCCACTGGGTGGCTGTGGTGGAGTTGGGCATCGATATGGTGGACTCGCCACCCAAGACCTCACAAATGATCCGCACCTCTCCGCTCCTGGTCGCTTTCGCGGCGATATGGCTCCGTGGGGACGAACAACGTCTAGTGTGGTTTCTGTCGGCGACGTTACTCGGTGCAATAGCTTGGCTTATTACGTCGACTCATTGGGACGCGTTTATTGAAATGTTCCGCAACTGGGACTGGAGCAACGCGCGTCGAGAGCTGTACGAAGGGAGCACCAACCGCACCCCATTTATTTATCTAGTTCTCAGCCTGGCTCTTATTACAATCGGCACTGGCTTTGTCGTACGATGCACCCATGTGTGGTGGCGTGCTGGCCTTTTCATCGCTTCCCTGACAATGGCCGTTGGATTCTTGTCGCTTACCTTGACCATCGAGACGCGTGGTGCCCAAATCGCAGCATTTGTGGCTTATGGGTTGCTTGCTGCGGCAATGGTCAGTAAGGGGCTCCGCCACCTCGGCATCATTAACCGGGGGACCCGCTGGGCATTAACGGCCACAGGGGGCGCAACCATCATTGCTATCGGAATCGCGCTCTGGATCACCATCGGCACTAGTAGTGAGCGACTGCACAATACGATGGAGGCAGGAAAAGCGTTAGCACAAAATCCGGACTATCTCCACGAGCCTTTCGAAGCGGCACAGGAGCATGACGCCATTCGAGCCGGGAGCGTAGTCCAGCGCCTCAACCTGGTAAGCTTGGCTGCTGATGCGATCGCGGAACGACCATTGGTCGGATGGGGAGGAGGCACTAGTCATAAATGGGTACGCGAGTACGGACGTACTGATTTTCACAACTGGTATCTTGATGTAACGGTTGCTTTTGGTCTGATCGGCGCCGCCCTTTATTTCGGCGGCTTCGTCTATATCCTAGGAAGCAGCATTAGGGCCCGAATGATTCATCGACTTGATCCTCATGTCGCCCTGTTTGCCTTCAGCGCTACGGCAGCTTGGTTGACAACACAGCTATTCACCACTTGGATCAGCGCCGCACAAGGACGTTTTACATTAGTATTTATTGCGACATTGTTGGCGTTCGCTCACACTGCGCGCTGGCTGCCGGAGCTACGAAAAAAATAAAGAAAACAATAAAGGGGCTCATTTTATACACCAGAACAGCCCACCAAAGGATTAAAGGCATAAGTGTACATAAAGACTCTTGGAATAGAGACAGACCGCGTCCCTCGAGTATTCCGGAGCCGGCATCTGCCTGGGAGGCGGATTGTTGACATTCTAGGACCAACCGGCTGCGGAAAATCTACGTTTATGGCCCAAACACTCAGAGAACGACATTGGAAATTTAAAAAGGAGCCTGTTCGAGGCGCCCCGATCAAGGAAATTAGCGAGGAGCGGGCGCGGCTTTTAAACAGACACGCACAGCGTATAGCGAACCAGAATTTTCACCCGCTTTACATTAAGGAGGCGATCAAGAAAATTTGTTTAGACGAGGCGCTTGAGAAGAAAGACAGCTGTACCATCGTAGACGAAGGCTTCTTCTACTGGTTTATGCATGATCTATACGGAGCGATCCAGGAAAATCGCACCTGGGTGCACAAGCTGCTGCAGCGACGCGCAATTATTGAACTAATTGTTCCGCCTGAAAAAACAGCCGAACGGGCACTATTTCGCTCTAGGAGAGGCGGCAAAGTGGCGCGCTGCCACGCAGAAAAAAGTTATCACGAAATCGTCAAGATGAGCGAGGAACGAATTATTGCGACAAATGCTTTTACAAAAGCGGTTGAACAACTCGGCGTTCCAGTTGCTCGGATTGACTGGGACGAGAAGACCCTAGCCTTTCACCGGGAAACGATTCAAAAGACGATTTGCTCTTAACAGCCTGGTATCGCCAAACAGGCTAGAGACGGTACGAGCACGAGAACACCGGGTATTATGCGAATACGATTTTGATTTGGACGATGGATCGTGCATAGCGCGCTAGGCGCTGGTTCTAGATCCCGTGCCATGCCTCGAGAGCCCGAACATTGGCCGCAGGCAGCCACGATAAAACCGCAGCCCCTTATGGCGCACCCGACGCAACGGCAAATAAATCCACCACAGCACGAACCGCTCCGCATGACCCAGGTCCGCACCCCGCTTCTCCACGTAGGCTGCCCAGACGCGGGCGAAGTCCTCGTGCGAAAGTCGCAGCTTGAGGAGCAGACGGGCGGCGTTGAAGCAGCTCGGCCGCCCCTCGGCCAGCGCCTCCAGGTCGACGATGGTCAGCCCCTCTGTCTCGGCGCCCTCCTCCCCCCCTTCCGCAACGCTGGCAACGGCCAGCATATTCCCCATTCGGCAATCCTGTAGATAGACGCCGCTGGCGTGGAGCCGGGCCTGGAAGCGCCCCACCCGATCCGCCAGCTCGCCCAGCTCCGCACCCTCGTCCGGTTCCGGCAGCGGCTGGGCGTCGACGTAGCGGCAGATGAGGCAGGCGGCGACGACAGCATCCCCTTGGTAGCGATCCACTGCGCCGAGCGGCTGAGCAACGACACCCGGCAGCGCCCGGTCAAGGCGTCGCCCGGTTAGCCAGGCCGCCACCGCCGAACGTCGCTTGGTCTTGCCGGGGTTGGTGTACTTGAGCACCAGCGGACCAAACTCCTCCGTATCCAGACGATAGACATCGTGGCGCCGCCGAGAAGCCAACAACTCGCCGCGTACGGGCAACTCGGCCTCCCAGCGCGGCAGCCACTCCGCCAGCTCTGCCGGGGTCAGCACGCGGCTGTCGGTCAGCCACAGGGCACCGTCTTCGCCCTGCGCATGGGCAATAGCCGGGTCCTGGTGGGTTTCGGACTGAATACGGGCTTGGAGGTACTGCACGGACGTCGAACCTAGCAACGTGGAACGAAGGCCCGTACTTTATCACGCTCGGCTTTTCGAGTTAGGCGGCATCGCCCGCCACGCCCAGGGTGTAGGCCGCCAGCCCCCGTCGCACCGCCTCGCCCGGATCCGGCTCCTGGTACGCGCGCATGCACCCCTCCACCCAGCGGCTGTGCACATGGCGGACGTGCACGACCACCGTGGGCACCGCCAGGATCTGCGCCATGGCGAAACGGTGGCGGCCGTTGCCCAGACGCACCAGCCGTCCGTGGCGATCGATGGCCACGCGGACGTCGTCCTTCGGCTCTCCGCCGAGCTCCTGCTGGCCGAGGAAGCCATTGGCGCGCATGTTCTCGTAGGCATCGAACATCCGCTGGAAGTAAGCCTGGAGCTCCTGCTCCCGCTTGATCCCTTTGCGAACCGACTTCCCCTGAACCATCTTTCGATAGAGCTTGCGGTACTCGTCGGTCTGCTCGATGGGCAGCCCCTGCTCGAAGATCTGGTAGATGGTCCGGCTGTGCCGGCAAGCCTCGCGCCAGGTGGGGTCCGTCGCCAGCGGATAGACCAGACGGTCCCAGGGTCCGGCAATGAGCTGGTAGCCACCGAGGATGTAGCTCGGCACATCCGCGTAGTAGTGTGCGATGCTCGCCAGCGGCACCCGAATACTGCGCTTCTTGGCGGGAAGGAGACTGGCGTCCGGCTTGCGCAGCCCCAGGCGTCGAGCAGCGAGGCGGGTGGAGGCCCGGCAGATCGGGCGCAGTGCGCTGCTGGCCAGGGCCCGCCGGGAACGGCGCAGGCGGGCCGGGAGGTTCAGGGCCGTGATATCGGACATGACGGGGCTTCGATGGGCCGCTTCGTGATCAAGCGACGGTACCGTACCACTCTCCTGCATGTTGAGCGAAGGCCGCCCGAGCCGCGTGATCCGGCCGGGAACAACCGCTAGACTGGGCCGTCGGCGCGGACGAAGCGGAGCCAGCATGCGTTGCCACACCCTGGAGGAGACCCCCGCGGAGGAGCTTCGCACCGCAGCGGAGCGGCTGCTGATGGCCGGCACCGCCCCCGACGGCGCCGAGCTCGTCGCCCGACGCAAGTCCCGCGTCTACCGGTATCCGCGCGAAGACGGGCGGGTGGTTTACCTCAAGCACTACTGCGCCACCCAACCCAAGGAGCGGCTCAAGCGGCTTGTGCGCAACCCGGTGCGCAACCTCGCCCTTTGGCAGCGACTCGACGGCCTCGGGATCGAGACGCCCCACCCGCTGCTCATCGCCGAGCACGGACGCGAGTCGGTGCTGGTCACCGCGGAGGTGGCGCACACCACCGCCCGGCAGTGGCTGCGCGATGGCCGCCCCCTGGAGCCGTCCCTGCTCGCTGCCCTGGGCACCACCTGGGGACGGCTGCACACCCACGGGATGCAATACGTGGACCCGAGCCCGGCCAATGTCTTCATTCCCGACCCGATCCCGGAGGCGCTGGGGCTGCTGGATCTCGACTCGCTCTATCAGGTCGGATGGATCCCCGAGTGGCTCGCACGCCAGCGCCTGGGGCAGCTCTTCTCACGCTGGAGCGCCGAGTGCGCCAAGCAGGACCAGCCGCCACCCGACCCGGAGGCCTTTCTCGCCTTCTGGCAGGCCTACGGGGCCGTCACCGGCCGGCCGACGCGCAGTCACGCCCTGGCCGTGGCCCGGCGGGTCGAGGAGCGGACCGCCCGTGGCCGCGGCGCCCGCGCGGGTGATCGACTGGCGGCGACCGCCCGGCGATGGCGGGAACGCGTCCTCGAGACCCGCTAGCGCCCCCCCCCAGGCGCCGGGTTACGCGCTCCTCGGGCGGGGTGCGTAGTGCAGCACGAACTCGCCTTTCGGCCGTCCGCGCCCGAAACTCTGGAAACCACCGATGCGCTTGGCCGCCCGCCGGGCCGATTCGTTGTCCAGGCCGCGGTACTCCATGAGGTAGACCGCCATCAATGCGCCCGTGCGGCCGACACCGTGGACGCAGTGGATCACCACGGGCCCGTTGGCGGGGTCGTCCATCAGCTCGAGGAACGCCGCCACCGTGGATGCATCGGGCACCTGCGCCGAGGGGAGATGCACGTGGCGGATCCCGGCCGGCTCGAGCGCTGCCGCCTCGGCCTCGGCCCGATGGGCCTTGCGGCGCAGGTCGATCACGGTACGCACGCCCTGCGCCCGGCACAGCGCCACCAGGCGCTGGGGCGGCATCTCGGTGGTGCGGTAGAGGACGCCCGGCTCGATCGGGATCAGCCGGTAGTAGCCCACCGTCTGGAAAAACGCCTGCCAGCCGTTGAGGAATGCCCCCTCAAGCAGGTCCACGGTGGCGTGCCAAAGTTTACGTATGCGTTTCATGATCGATGCAATTGTCTGGGGCTGGCGCGTATCCTACGCCGACACCCTGCTCAGGAATAGAACCCGCTGTGATGGACACCCCCCGCGACCCGGCTGCTGCCACCCCGACGCCCTCCGTGCCGGAGGCCCTCCACCGCGAGGTCCTGGTGGCCCGCGACCAGGCGCGCAAGAACGTCTTCCTGCTAAGCCATCAGGGGCGTCAGGTCGTCGTCAAATTCCCCGATCAGAAGGGGCGCGGCTGGCTGCACGCCTGGTTGATGCGCACCACCGCCGCCCCGATGGTGCGCCACCCGTTGCCCGTTGCGCCGTTTCGTCTCAAGCCCCCGGCGGAGCGTACCGCCTTCGAGGCACAGCGCCTGCACGCGCTGGCTGAAGCCGGGGCTCCCGTGCCGCGGTTGGTGGGCCTCGGCGACGGCTATCTGATCATGGAGCACGCCGGACAGCGCCTGGAGAATTGGACACGGGACCTCAACCTGCCGCCTGCCGAGGTCGATGCCCGGGTGCTGGCTGCGGCACGGGCCCTGGCCCAGCTCCACTGCACCGGCGGCTGGCACGGAGCACCGCAGTTACGCAACATCATGGTCCGGGACGACGGGAGCGTGGCCTTCATCGACTTCGAGGAGGATCTCTCCATCCTCGAGCCGGAGGCGCGCCACGCCTACGATCTGCTGCAGTTCCTCTCCTCGCTGGTGGTGCCGCGGGACGACGGCCCCCACCGCCCGGAACTGACCGAGCGGGCCGCCCGCGCCTATCTTGCCCTGATGGGCGACGGCCCGTTGGGCCCGCTGGCCGCCTACCAGCGGCGGGCAGCCCGCATCAAGCGCTGGCTGGGCCCGGTGCGGCGGCGCCTGGGCAAGGACGTGCAGCGGACTTTCGGGGCAATCGACGTGGTGGAGGCCCTGCTCCGCGACCCCGCCCGCTAGTCGGCGGTCCGCTCCAGCCCACCCCGGAGGGCCTGCCCGAGGGCCGCGATGCGCCGGGCGTCCCCGCCCACCCAGCGGGCCACCCCAGCCATCACTCCCTGTATGCGCCGGGATCGCGACTGGTAGCGCTCCAGGCATCCGCGCGCTTGCGCGCCACCGGCGGTCTGCAGATAGGCCACCAATGCCTCTTCGGCCAGCGACACCTGGGGCGGGTGCTTCTTGCCCCGCAGGATCACCAGTGAGGAGAGAAACTTGACGATGTCGTTGGCGGCACATACCTCCGCAGGCACGGCCCGGAGGTCTTCTTCGAAGTCGATCAGGTGGATGGCCCCGGCCTCATCGACCAGCACGTTTCGGATGCGGGGGGCGCCGTGCCAGTGCCCCTGGGCGTGGAGCGAACCAAGCAGCTCGGCGGCCGCCACCACCTGATCGCCGCAGGCGGCCCGCGGCTCGGTCGCCCGCCGCAGCTGCCGCTCGAGCGGTGTGCCCGCGGCCTCCATCACCAGATACCGGTTGGCCTTCACCCCCACCAGCCGCGGCACGGGCGCCCCGGCACGGCGCAGCGCGTCGAGCCGGCCGGCCTCGAACAGGACCCGCGGTCCAGGCGCGGCCATTTGAAACGGCTCCAGCGGCAGCCGTTCACCGGCCATCGTCGAGGCGCTCATGCGCATGGCCTGGGACTTGATCCAGCTCCGCCCCTTGTCGTCCGGGAACTTGACGACCAGCTTCCGGCCATCCTGCTCCAGCTCAAGCACCGGCTTCCGGGCCTGCCCGGCCAACCCTTCGATCTGCTCCTGCAGCGCAAGCGGGACGGGGGGAAGAACCTCGGGGGGCGCGACTGCACTGACTGTCGACTGGTTCATGCGTGCGATTCTATGGGTTCCGCTTCTCTCGCGCCACCTGCGGGAAATCGCTACAATCCCGCACGTTTTGTCCACTGACGCCACCCCGGGATATCCAGGATGCAGCACACCTACCGACGCCTTCTCGCAGGATCGCTCGGCATCGCTGTGCTCGTCGGGTTGAGCGGCGCTCCCGCCCCTACACACGCGGCATCCGGCGACACCCCGGGCCAGGCGGAATCCGCCCCCGGCGAGTACACGTACTGGGGCAACTTCCTGCGCATCCCGGCCCGCGCCGCCGGCGAGCTGGTGCGCACGGATCCGGAGGGGCTGCGGCGCAACGCCATCGCGGTGGGCTCCATCGCCGCCGCCTTCGCCCTCGATCAGCAGATCCGCGACACCATGCAGGACGACCTGCGCGGGCGCGATAGCGACGAACTCACCGATATCCTCTACGAGGTCGGGCGCCCGAAAGTCGCCCTGGCCGGTTTCGTCGGCGGCTACGCCTACAGCTTCCTGGCCCGGGATCGCTACTTCCGCGAGACCCTGCACCTCTCTTTCCAGTCCCTGCTGATCACGCAGGTCATCACCGATACCACGCGGAATGTCGGGCGCGAACGGCCACGCAACAGCCCCGACGACGCCTTCAACTTCGGCAACCGCGGCGGGCAGTCGTATTTCTCGGGGCACGCCTCGGGGACCTGGGCGGTGATGACCGTACTGGCCTCCCGCTATCCGCACGCGCCGGTCCAGTGGGGCGCCTACGGGCTGGCCACCGCAGTCTCGCTCTCCCGCGTGCACGATGACGGGCACTGGACCTCGGATATCGTTACGGGTTCATTGGTCGGCTACGGCATCGGGCGACTCACCGTGGCCCTGGATCCTTTCGAGAGCGACCACGTCCACCTGACCCCGCACCGGTTCGAGGACGACGACTGGGGCGTGGGCCTCCACGCCCGTTTCTAGGCGCTGACGAAGAGGCGAGTTTGTCGCCAACGCGGCGAACTGTCTTACCATGGGGCGCTGCTGCCCCCCATTCCGCCAGTGACACTGCGAGGCGCCCCGTGAGCACCGCCGCTGAAGCCGACCCCTCCCGCACAAGCCCTGCCGGGAAGGGGGCGAAGAAGAAAAAGGCCGAGCCAACGCCCTCTTGGTGGGCGTTTCGGCGGCTCTTTGTCCACTACGCGCTGCCCCACTGGCCCGCGGGGCTGTTGGCCATTGCCGCGATGCTGGTCTTCGCCGGCACCCAGCTGGGTGTGATCGCCACCATCAAGCCCCTGCTGGACGACGGCCTGGTGGAGCGGGATGTCGCGACCATACGCAGTTTTGCCTGGCTGCTCTTGGGGCTGCTGGCCGTGCAGGGGGTCGCCTACTTCCTGTCCCACTACTGGGTGACCTGGATCAGTCGCCAGGTGGTCAAGCGGCTCCGGCTCGACGTCCACGACCGGCTGCTGAACATGCCCCGGCACGTCTACGACCACATCTCCTCCGGGCAGATGATCTCGCGGCTGACCTACGAGGCGGAGCAAACCGCGAAGACGACGACCAACGCCGTACTGACGATCTTCAAGGATGCAGTCACGGTGATCCTGATCTTCGGCTACATGATCTACCTCTCCCCTTGGCTGGTGCTGATCGTAGGCGCGGTCCTGCCCGTCATCGCCGGGATCATGGCCTACATCAACAAGCGCTTTCGCAAGATCAGCAGCCGCGTGCACCAGGCTGTCGGCGGGGTCGGCAACGTGGCCGAGGACACCGTCCACGCGCATCAGGAGATCAAGCTCTTCGGCCAGGCCGAGCAGGCCCAGCAGCGATTCGAGAAGGTCGCCGAACGCAACCGTCGGCAGTTCATGAAGTTCTCGCTGACCAAGTACGCCAGCGTCCCCTTGATCCGCCTGGTCGTCGGTATCGCCCTGGCCGTGACCATCAGCATCGCCACCGTCGATGCCGTCGTTGAGACGCTGACCGTCGGGACGCTCGCCTCTTTTGTCGGTGCGCTGACCCTGCTCAGCAAGCCGACGAAGAACCTGGTCAAGCTCAACGCCCAGATGCAGAAAGGCCTGACCGCCGCGAGCAGCATCTTCACCACCGTCGACGCCCCGGAAGAGATCGACACGGGGACGCGCGCCCTCCAGCGCGCCGCCGGGCGGGTCGAGCTGCGCAACGTCCACTTCTCCTACGACGGTGAGCACCCGGTGCTCCGCGGCATCGACTTGACGGCCGAGCCGGGGGCCATGATCGCCCTGACCGGGCCGTCCGGGAGCGGGAAGAGCACCTTGATCAGCCTCCTGCCGCGCTTCTACGACGCCACCGAGGGGACAATCCTCCTCGACGGTGTCCCGGTGGAGGAATACCCGCTGGCGGACTTGCGGCGCCAGTTTGCGCCGGTCAGCCAGGACATCATGCTCTTCAACACCACGGTGGCGGAGAACATCGCCTACGGGGCCCAGGGCGAGGTCTCCCGGGCGGAGATCGAGCGCGCCGCGGAGATCGCCTACGCCCGGGATTTCATCGAGGCCCTGCCCAACGGCTTCGACACCGAGGTGGGCGAGGACGGCACGCTGCTTTCCGGCGGCCAGCGCCAGCGCATCGCCATCGCCCGCGCGGTGCTCAAGGACGCCCCGATCCTCCTGCTCGACGAGGCCACCGCCTCGCTGGATACCGAGTCGGAGCGTTACATCCACGCCGCTTTCGAACGACTGATGCAGGGGCGCACGGCCTTCGTCATCGCCCACCGGCTCTCGACGGTGGAGAACGCCGATCAGATCCTCTTCCTGGAAGACGGACAGGTGGTGGAACGCGGCACCCACAAGGAGCTGCTGGCCCAGAACGGGCGTTACGCGGGGCTTTACCAGATGCAGTTCGAGGGCACTGACGCCTGAGCCCTGTGTTAAAGTTCCGACCTTCTGTCCTAATCCCCCGCGCTGGCAACGGAGCGCCGCGTCGTGACGCAAGTCGTCCTACAGATCCTCTTCGCCTTTGCGCTGACCGCCGTGTTGTTGCTGGTCCTGCGCCGGCCGGCCCTGAAGGCCGGGCTGGTGGACCGGCCCTGTGGGCGCAAGCGCCACGGGCGCGTGGTGCCATTGATTGGCGGGGTCTGCATCCTGCTCGGGTTCGTCGCCGCGAGCCTGCCGGCGGACTTCGGGCTGCGCGATTACCAGGGCCTGTTCGCCGGCATGGCGGTGCTGCTCATCGTGGGGGTGGTCGATGATCTGATCGATATCGACGCCTGGATCAAGTTCGGCGCCCAGGTGGTCGCCGCACTGCTCATGACCGTGTGGTCCGGCCTGGTGGTGGAGGACCTCGGGCAGCTGCTCGGTCCCCACGTGGCATTGGAGTTGGGCGCCCTGGCCGTGCCCTTTACGGTCTTCTGTGTGGTCGGCCTGATCAACGCCGTGAACATGTTCGACGGCGTCGACGGCCTGGCCGCCGGCACCGTGGCCGCCGCCCTGGGCTGGCTGGTGCTGGCCGGTGCGGTCAACGGCGGCGCCAGCTGGCTGGTGCTGGCCGGGCTGTTCCTCGCCTCCGTCTGCGCCTTCCTGATCTTCAACATGCGCAACCCCTGGCGGCGCAAGGCGGCCTGCTTCCTGGGGGATTCAGGGAGCATGATGCTCGGCTTTGCCCTGGCCTGGTTCGCCGTAGAGGCCGCCCAGGGCGACCACGCCCTGCTGCCGCCGGTGGCCATCGCCTGGATCCTCGCCCTGCCGGTGCTCGACACCCTGACCCTGATGGGGCGGCGCATCCTCCGCGGCCGCCACCCGTTCCACCCGGACCGTGAGCACCTGCACCACATCTTCTACCGCGCCGGCTTCACGCCGGGCCAGACCGTCACGGTGCTGGTCCTGGCCTCGTTGGCGCTGGGGAGTATCGGGGTGGTGGGCACCTGGTTGGGGGTGCCCGAGTGGGTTCTGGCCGCCCTCTTCGTGCCGGTGGCCGCGGCCCATCTGCTGGCCCAGGCGCGGGCGTGGCGCTTTGCGCGGCTGATGCGCCGCCAGCTGCGCTGGGCGCGCTCCCGCCTGCGGGGGTGACTGCGCGGCGGCCCGGGGCAGGCTGCGACGAGGGCCCACGCGCGTTCGGGCCGACTGCGCATTGAGAATTATTCGCAAATCGTGCATGCTGGCTTCAACATTGCCACATCGCGCGGGAGCGCTCATGGTGGACTACACGGCATCACCCCTGCTCGAGCTCAGTAACGTCCACTGCTGCTACGGCGGCACCACCGCGGTCTATCAGCTTAGCCTGCGCGTCATGCCCGGGCAGATCGCCTGCCTGCTCGGCCCCAGTGGCTGCGGCAAGACCACCACGCTGCGGGCCATCGCCGGCTTCGAGCCGCTGTGCAACGGCGAGATCCGCGTGCGCGGCGAGCCCCTCTCGGTGCCGGGCTACGTGATGCCACCCGAGAAACGGCGCATGGGGATGGTCTTCCAGGACTACGCCCTCTTCCCGCACCTGAACATCTACGACAACATCACCTTCGGCCTGCGTAAGCTCAGCCGCCGCGATCGGCGTCGGCGCGCCGACGAGCTGCTGGAGCTGGTGGACCTGCAGGGCTACGGGGAGCGGTTTCCCCACGAGCTCTCCGGCGGGCAGCAGCAGCGGGTCTCCCTGGCCCGGGCGGTGGCCCCGCAGCCGCAGCTGGTGCTGCTCGATGAGCCCTTCTCCAACCTGGATGTGGAGCTGCGCGAGCGGCTCAGCCGCGAGTTCCACGACATCTTCCGCGATCAGCAGATCACCGCCATCCTGGTCACCCACGACCAGCACGAGGCCTTCGCCATGGCGGATGAGATCGGCCTGATGCGCGACGGCCGCATCGTGCAGTGGGACACCCCCTTCAACCTCTACCATGAGCCGGCGGACCGCTTCGCTGCGGAGTTCATCGGCCAAGGCAGCATGATCTCCGGCACCCTGATCGACGGCGAGCGCATCCAGACCAGTCTGGGTACCCTGCGCGGCAGCCACGGCTTTCCGTGGCCGGCCGGGACCCGGGTGGACGTGCTCCTGCGCCCGGACGACGTGCGCATGGGCGAGGCCCCCTCGGGGCTCTACGGCCGGGTCGTCAAGAAGGCGTTCAAGGGCGCCGAGACCCTCTACACCCTACGCACCCCGGACGGCGTCGAGCTCCTTGCCCTGGCGCCGAGCCACAGCGACTACGACGTGGGCGACGACGTGGGCCTGACCATGGACACCGAGCACCTGGTGGCCTTCCCCGCCGACGGCGAGGTGCAGGCGGCGGTGGAACAGCCCACCCGTTTTCCGGTCCGCGCCGTCAACGTCGGCTGAAGCCCCACTCAAGGCCCCGCGACTCCTGCCGCTAAAGTCGGTAGACCCCTGATCGACACAGGTACCGACCATGCGCTGGACCCCCTTGACCGCTGCGGCCCTCGCCACCCTGCTGCCGCTGACCGCGGCCGCCAACCACCACCCTGCCGGCTCGGCGCTGGGCTTTGGCGATGCCACTCGCTTTGCCGACACCCAGGGCAGCAAGCAGAACCCCGCCGGCCCCATCGCCGCCAGCGACCGGGGCGTGCGCATGGGCGTCTTCGCCCTCGGCCTCTCCTACGAGCTGGGCGATGTCGCCGACTTCAGCGACGACTTCGAGGCGCTCGGGGAGGAGCTCGAAGACCTGGAGCGGCTGCTCGAGGAGGTGGAGTCGGGGGACGTCGATCCCGACAACGCCGAGGACGAGATTGAGTCATTCCAGGCCAATGTGAATGAAATCCTCGACCGCATCGGTGAGGACGGCTACCTGACCGCCGGGGTCACCGGGCAGTTCGTGCCCTTCCCCTTCGAGACCACCCAGGACGCCCTGCGCGGCTCGCTGCTCATCGATCTGGACTACAGCCTGCGCGGGCACATCTCGGTGCTCCGGGGGGAAGACCTCGACCTGAGTATCGACGACCAGGATGACGCCGGGGACGCTTTGGACACCCTCGACGGCTTCGGCGGTTACGTCCGCAGCGCCGTCACCCGGACGTTCACCCTCGGCTACGGCTCCGCCGTCTACGAGAACCGGCAGGGATTGCTCTTCGCGGGGGCGCAGCTCAAGCACCACCAGGTGGAGCTCTCGCGGATGGCGGTGGGCTTCGATGACGACCCGGGCAGCCAGCTCAGCGACGAATTCCGCGAGAACGCCGAGACCGACTCGGATCTCGGGGTGGATCTGGGGGTGATGTGGGTCAGCGACCGGTACCGGGCCGGGGCCAGCGTGGCCAACCTGATCGAGCCCACCTTCGACTACCCGGCGGTGGAGGACGACGACACCTTCGACGCCGCCGCCGAGCGCGGCGAAATCGACCGGGATGAGTCCTACCGCATGGAGCGCCAGCTCAGCGTCGAAGGAGCGGTCCACACCGACGACGGACGCTGGCTGCTGGGCGGCTCGCTGGATCTCAACCCCGCCGACGGGCCCTTTGCCGCCGGCTCCGAAGACGCCTACCAGTGGTTGACCGTGGGCGCCGCTTACCGTTCGCCCCACGCCGCCCTGCCCGGATGGCGACTGGGCTATCGGCAGAACCTGACCGGCTCGGAGCTCGGCTACCTGACCGGCGGTGTGACGCTCTTCCGCGTCCTGAGCCTGGATGCGGCCATGAGCACGGAGACGGTGGACTCCGTGCCGCGGGCGTTCATGCTCAACGCCGGCGTGGGGCTGCGCTTCTAGCCCCCCGCCAGCACGCCCAGCAGGGCGATGCCCAGCACCAGCAGCAGGAACAGCGCCCCGGCCATGGCCAGGGCGATGAGCCGCCCCTCCACCGCTGCGCCGAGGCGGGCGACCACCGCCAGCGAAGGCGCCGGCGGGCGCGCCGGCAGCCGGCGCCAGGCGCGGCGGCTGGTGCGGCCCAGGCGCACGCCGGCAAGCAGGGCCGGCTTGATCCAGTCGCCCTCCGGGATCCGCGGCAGGCGCTCGGCGCCGGCCAGGCCGAAGAGCACCGCCGCCACTGCCCCGCCGGCGAGCGCCGGCAGGAGCGCGTCGAGCAGCACCGCCGGCCGCCAGGCGTAGCCCACCCAGTCCGGGGCCACCCCGGCGGCCAGCAGCCACGGCAGGCTCAGCGACAGCGCCACCAGGGCGAGCACCGCCCCGCGCTGGGCCAGCGGATCCCGCGCCCCGTCGCCGCGCCAGGCCAGCAGCAGGAAACGGACCATGAGCACCGCGGTCAGCGCCGAGGCGAGCAGCAGCAGCGGCTCCGCCGGCGCCCCCACGGCCTCGGTGCTGAGCTGCTTGCCGGCGGCCTTGGCCAGGGCGCCGCTGGTGGCCGGCACCCCCACCAGGGCCAGCGCCGGCAGCAGCAGGTACGCGCCGCGGTGGCGGCCGTGGAGCCCACAACCGAGGAACAGCGCCCCCTTGGCCAGGCCGTGGTGCAGGGCGAACAGCGCCACGCCGGTGAGGGCCACCCCGGCCAGCGCCGGCTGGAGCAGTGCGGTGCCGGTGAAGGCGGTCATCAGCCCCATCTGGCTCACCGTGGAGTAGGCCAGCACCGTCTTGGCCCGGCGCTGGGTCACGCCCACCACGCTGGCGTAGAGGCTGCTGGCCAGCCCCGCCGCCACCAGCAGCCCGCCGGCCGCCGGCAGGGCCACCTCGCCGATGGGCAGCAGGCGCCACCAGGCCACCAGGGCGGCCTTGACCAGCAGGGCCGAGAGCAGCGCACTGGCCGGGACCGGCGCCGCCGGGTGGGCCAGCGCCAGCCAGGCGTGCAGGGGCACGACGCCGGCCTTCACCGCAAAGCCCACCCCGATCAGCGCCACCAGCACGCCGCGGTATGCGTGCTCGGCGACCAGCGCCGGCACCTCGGTGAGCGCGGCGTTGCCGCCCTCGGCGGCAATCAGCAGCACGGCGGCCAGGACCGCGGCCTCGGCCAGCACCGCCATGCCCAGGTAGACCCGCCCGGCGCGGAAGGCCTCCGGGGTGCGGAAGTGGACCACCAGCGGGTAGGCGGCCAGGGTCATGGCGGCGTAGGCGAAGTAGAAGGTGGCCAGATCGGCGGCGAGCAGCACCCCCATCAGCGCGGCGACGGTGGCCGCCAGGGCGGTGAGCAGCCCCGGCGTGGCTCCGGTGTGCCGCTGTCCGGCCACCGCGAAGAGCAGGGCCGCCGCCGCCACCGGGGCGGCGAACAGCAGCACCGCCTGGCCGATGGGATCCGCCGCCAGGCGGGTATCGAGCAGCAGCCACGGCAGGTGCAGCACCTCGCCGCCCAGGGCCAGGGCGGCCAGCGCCGTCAGCGGCGCGACCACCAGCAGCCCGGCCCCCAGGGCACGGGCACGGCCACCGAGCAGCGCCACCGCCAGCAGCGGCATCAGCACGGGCACGAGCAGGCCGACGGCCGGATCGATGCTCACGGCAGGTACTCCTGTTCGACGATGCGCACAGCCCAGCTCAGCGGCGAGAACTCCGCCGCCGCCAGGACGCCGGCGAGCAGCGCCGCCGCGGCGGTGAACAGCGCCGGATAGAGCAGCCAGCGGTGGGTCTCGGCGCTACTGCTCGTCCCCACCCCGCCGGGGCCGCCGGCCGGTTCCGGCAGCAGCCAGATGCGCCGGAGCACCGGCAGGAAGTAGGCGGCGTTGAGCAGGGTGCTGGCCACCAGCACCGCCAGCACCCAGTAGAGCTCCTGGGCCAGCGCACCCAGCCCCAGGTGCCACTTGCTGATGAACCCGGCGATGGGCGGGAAGCCGATCATCCCCAGGGCGCCGATGGTAAAGGCGATGGAGGTCAGCGGCATGCGCCGGCCGACGCCGTTGAGCGACCCGATGCGGTGGATGTCCAGGGTCTCGGCGTAGTTGCCGGCGCAGAAGAACAGGGTGATCTTCATCAGCCCCTGGTGGACCAGGTGCACCAGCCCGCCAATGAGCGCCAGCGGCCCGCCCATGGCCACGCCCAGGGTGATGAACGAGACCTGACTGACCGTGGAGAAGGCCAGGCGACGCTTGATCTCCACCTGGGCCAGGGCGCGCACCGAGCCGTAGAGGATGGTCACCGCCGCCAGCACGGCCAGCACCGGGGTGACGTGGAGATCGGTGGCCACGGTGTGGCCGAAGACGTCCTGGACGATGCGCACCACGCCGAAGGCGCCGGCCTTGACCACGGCCACGGCGTGGAGCAGCGCACTGACCGGCGCCGGCGCCACCATGGCGATGGGCAGCCACGCCTGCAGCGGGAAGAGCGCCGCCTTGACCGCCACCCCGGCGAGCAGCAGCCCCAGCACCGCGGTGGCGGCCCCCGGCGCCTGCCCTGCCCACTCGGCCACCGCCGCCACCCCGCCCGGGGTGAAGGGCTGATCGCCCACCGCGGCGTAGAGCGCCACGGTGCCGGCGAGCAGCGCCATGCCGCCGCCGAGGGTGTAGGCCAGGTAGGTGCGCCCGGCGCTCAGCGCCGCCGGGTGACCGCGGTGGACCACCAGCGGGTAGGTGGCCAGGGTCAGCGCCTCGTAGAAGAGCAGGAAGGTGAACAGGTTGCCGGCCAGGGCGATGCCGAAGGTGGCGGCCACGCACAGCGAGAAGAAGCCGAAGAAGCGCGCCCGCTGCGCCGAGTTCTCCAGGTAGGCGACGGCGTAGACGGTGGTCACCAGCCACAGCACCGCCGAGAGCATGGCGAAGAGCAACGCCAGCGGATCCGCCGCCAGGCGGAAGGTCACGCCGGGGAGGATCTCCCAGGCCACCACGTAGCTCTGCCCCTGGACGAAGCCGTGGACCAGCAGGGCCACCAGGATCAGCTTGACGCTGGCACCGAAGAGGTTCCAGAAGGTGCGCTGGCGGCGGCGCTCGTCGCGCAGGGCGAAGATGATCACCGCGGTGAGCAGCGAGGCCAGCAGCGCCCACAGCGGCAGCAGCGCGTGGAGTGTATCGATCATTCCAGCCCCTCCGGTGCGCCCTGCTCGAGCAGCCCCAGCGCCGGCATGGCGCTGATCCCCAGGGCGTAGACCACCAGCACCAGCAGCAGCGGCACCCACTCCATGATCCGCGGCACCCGCTGCGCCGGGCGCACCTCGGTGTACCCGGCCGGCGGCGCGGCGTGGGCCAGCGCCAGCACGCGGAAGGCGTAGGCGGCGGCGAGCACGCTACCGAGGATGATCACCACCGCCCACAGCCACTGCCCGCCGCTGATGGCGCCGCTGAGCAGCAGCCACTTGGCCAGGAAGCCGCCGCTGGGCGGCAAGGCCATGAGGCTGGCGAAGGCCAGCCCCAGGGTCAGCACGGTGATCGACAGGTACGGCGTGAGCCCGCGCAGCCCCTCGAGCCGGTCGTGACCGAGGCTGTAGAGCATGTTGCCGGCGGCCAGGAAGGCGGCGGACTTGGCGAAGCCGTGGGCCAGGGCGTGGTAGGCCACCCCCTGCCAGGCCTGCACCGCGGCGGCGGGGACCACCACCAGCGGCAGGAGCAGCAGCAGGTAGCCGAGCTGGGCGATGGTCGAGTAGGCGATGACCTGCTTGAGCCGGGGCTGGCGCAGGGCCTGCAGCGAGCCGTAGAGCACCGCCAGCGCCCCCAGGGCGCCGATCAGCCAACCCATGTAGGTGCTCAGCAGCACCGGGAAGACCCACAGCCACAGGCGCAGCACCAGGTAGATGCCGGCCTTGGCAACCAGCGCCGAGAGCGCCGCGCTGGCCGGCGCCGGGGCGTTACTGTGCGCCGGCATCAGCCAGATGTGCAGCGGAAAGACCGCCGCCTTGGCGAACAGTCCGGCGGTGATCAGCGCCGCCGCCACGGCGGTGTAGCCATCGGCGCCGACCAGCTCGCCGACCTCGCGCAGGTGCAGGGTGCCGGTGCCGCCGTAGAGCAGCGCCACCCCCAGCAGGTAGGCCAGGGAACCGAGCAGGGCCAGCAGCAGGTAGCGCATGGCCGCGCCCAGCGAGGGCCGGTCGCCGGCCATGGCCGCCAGCGGAGCCGCCGTGAGGGTGAGCAGCTCCAGCATGACGTAGAGGTTGAACAGGTCCGCCGAGAGGAAGGTGCCGTTGAGGGTGGCCCACTGCACCAGCCACAGCGGCCAGAACAGCTCGGTGTTGTAGCCCTTGCCGCGCAGGTAGGGGCCGGCGTAGAGGGTCACCGCCAGCCCCACCACGGCGGTCATGCCGAGCATCAGGGCCGAGAGGCCGTCGGCGTAGAGCTCCACGCCCAGCGGCGGCTCCCAACCACCCAGGTGGTGGCTCTGCGGGCCGTGCTCGGCCACCTGACGAACCACGTCGGCCACCGTCGCCACGGTGGCCAGGGCGCCGAGCAGGGGCAGCCACGGCGCCCGCCGGGCGCGCACCAGGAAGACCACCAGCGCGGTGAGCAGCGGCAGGAAGAAAGCCAGCGGCAGCGACACCCCGGCCACGGTCTAGTCCTCGTCCTCGGGCAGGTGGTTGAGGCCGGTCTCGGCGTAGTAGCGGCGCGCCAGCACCAGGGCGAAGGCGGTGGCGCTGACGGCGATGACGATACCGGTGAGCACCATGGCGTGGGGCACCGGATCGACGTAGTCGGGATCGCGCCGGGCCAGGGCCACCAGCAGCAGGAAGACGGAGTTGCCGAGGACGTTCACCGCCAGGATGCGGCGCAACAGGTGGCGCCGGGTGATCAGCCCGTAGATGCCGATCCCCGCCAGGGCACCGGCGATCAGGCAGTAGAAGGCGGCCTGGGTCACCGCACCTCCCCGCGCAGCCCGCCGGAGCCGCTGAACAGCAGGACCAGCGGCAGGGCGATGGCGAGCATCAGCGCCGTCTCGATGATCAGGATGAGCTCGTAGGTCCACGCCTCGGGATAGTCGAGCACCGCCGAGGCCACCCCGGCACCGGCCAGGCCGATGGCGGTGAACAGGACCAGCCCGCCGACCAGGGCCAGGCGTTCAGCGAAGCTGGTCTCCTCCGTGGGACGCAGCCGTCCGGTCAGGCGCAGCAGCACCCCGAGGGCGGCGAGCACGGCACCGGCCTGGAAGGCACCACCGGGCTGATCCGCGCCGGCCCAGAGCAGGTAGCCGGCGGCGAGCACCGTCATCGGCCCGACGAAGGCGATGAGCGGCTGGACGAGCAGCGGCTCGCGGTAACTGGCGCGCAGCCAGTCGCCGGGGCCGGCGTGGACCAGGTCCTGGGCCACCACCCGGGCGGCGAGGAAGGCGACGAAGAGCACCACCACCTCGGCCAGGGTGTCGATGCTGCGGAAGTTCAGCAGCACGGCGGTGACCGGGTTATCCACCCCGCTCTCCTCCAGGCGCGCCAGGGCGAGGCGGCCGGCGGTCTGCTCCGGCGGCTCGAGGCCCACCACCGCCCAGCCGATGCCGGCGATCAGCGCCCCGGCCAGGACGGCCACGGTCACCGCCGCCCACGGCGGCACCGGCGGCGGGGGCGAGTCGCTGCCGTCGTCGCGGCTATCCGGCGGCAGCAGGGCGCGGTAGGCGGAGAGCAGCAGTGCGCCGGTGATCCCGGCGCCGATGGCCGCCTCGGCCAGGGCCAGGTCCGGCGCCGCCAGGCGTGCCCAGGTCACCGCCATGAGCAGGCCGAAGACGATGAACAGCACCACGCTGCGGAACAGCATGCGGGTGGCGACGATCTGCCAGGCCAGCCCGAGCAGGCCACCGGCGAGCAGCAGGTCGAAGGCCCAGTCGATCACGGCGGCGTCCTCCGCACCCCGCCCTGGGCGCGCAGCGAGAAGCGGGCGATCAGGTGCGCCGAGACGGTGGCGGCGACCAGCGCCAGCAGCCAGATCAGCAGCAGCTTGGCCGCCACCCACAGCGACTCGGCCTGCAGCATCAGGGCCAGCACCACGCAGCCCAGGCCCAGGTTATCGGCCTTGGTCAGGGCGTGGAGCCGGGCGAAGGCCCCGGGGAAACGCAGCAGCCCCACGGTGCCGGTGAGGAAGAAGACCCCGCCGAGCACCAGCAGCGCGGCGCTGAGGGCATCGAGCACGTCCATCAATCCTCCCCGGCCCGGAAGCGCCGGGGGACCCGGGTGAAGGCCACGGCGATCACCGCGGCCAGGACCACAAAGAGCAGCGCCACGTCACGCAGCGCCGGCAGCGCCATGGCCTCGGCGAGAAGCAGCAGCACGGCCACGGTGGTGGTGCCGAACAGCAGCGCGGCGAGCATACGATCGGCGGCCGTGGGGCCGCGGTGAACGCGCCACAGCCCGGCGAGGAGATTGAGCAGCAGGAAGACGGCGAGGCCCAGGTCGAGCATCTGCACGGCGCTTACCTCATGCGGCGGCACCGGAGGCGGTCCCACTGAGACCGTAGACCGCGGCGACGCGGCGCTCCAGCGCCGCCACCTCGTCCTCGGCCTGCGGGGTGATGGCGTGGACGACGAGGATATCGCCGCGCAGATCCGCGGCCAAGGTGCCGGGCAGCAGGCTCACCGCCGCCACCAGGGCGACCCGGGGCTCACCGCCGGGCAGGCTGACGGCGTAACGCAGCCAGTGGCAGTGGATGGGCATGCGCGGGTGGACGGCGCGGTAGCCGACGTCCACGGCACCGATCAGCGAGCGGACCAGGAAGAAGCCGGCGAAGCGCAGCGCCGGCAGGGGGTACCAGGGGTGGATGCGGCGGCCGGCGAAGTAGACGCCCACCCCGGCGGCGGCGAGCACCGTAGCCGCGCCGAGGACACCGCCGAAGGCGCCCTCGGCGAGGATCAGCCACAGCAGCAGCAGGACCGCCGCTGCCCGCAGGAAGCGCCCGAGCCATACCGCCGGGCCGGGGCGGAGACCGCGGTCTGGCGCCGCCCGCGGGGCCATGGGGCTAGCGCTCGGCGCCCTGCGCCCGGGCGCGCTCGGCGGTCTCGGCGCGGCGGCGCTGCTCGGCCTCCGGGTCGCGACCGCCGTCCACCTCACGCCACCCCTGGCCGTGCTGGAGGACCAGCGCGGTCAGCGCCTCCAGGTGGTCGGGGCGGTCGTTGAGCGCCGGGATGTAGCGCAGGCGCTCACCACCGCTCTCCTCGAAGTACTCGCGATTCTCGCCGGCGATCTCCTCGAGGGTCTCCAGGCAGTCCGCCGAGAAACCGGGGCAGACCACGTCCAGGTGCTTGACGCCTTCCTGGGCCAGGCGGGTGACCGTCTCGTCGGTGTACGGCTTGAGCCACTCCTCGTTACCGAAGCGCGACTGGAAGGTGACGTCCCAGGTGCCGGGCTCCAGGCCCAGCTCCTCGGCCACCAGGCGCGAGGTCTTCAGGCACTGGCAGTGGTACGGGTCGCCATCGAGCAGGTAGCGCTCCGGTACGCCGTGGTAGGAGAAGAGCAGCCGCTCGCCACGGCCTTCGTGCTCCCAGTGCTCGCGGATGGAGCGGGCCAGCGCCTGGATGTAGACCGGCTCGTCGTGGTATTGACCCACCATGCGCAGCTCCGGCACCCAGCGCCAGCCCATCAGCTCGCGCGCCACGGCGTCGAAGGTGGAGCCGGTGGTGGAGGCGGAGTACTGCGGGTAGAGCGGCAGGACCAGGATCCGCCGCGCCCCGGACTCGCGCAGCCGGCGCAGGGCCGCCGGGATGGAGGGGTTGCCGTAGCGCATGCCCAGCTCCACGGCGAAGGGGCCGCGGTCGTTCAGCGCCTGCAGGCGCTGACGGATGCCCGCCGCCTGGCGCTGGCCGATGCTCAGCAGCGGCGAGCCGTCCTGCTCCCAGACCTCACTGTACGCGGCCGCGGACTTCTTGGGCCGGGTACGCAGCACGATCCCGTAGAGGATCGGCCACCAGCGCCAGCGGGGGATCTCGATGACCCGCGGATCCGAGAGGAACTGGCGCAGATAGCGGCGCAGGGCCGGTTCCGTCGGCTCATCCGGGGTGCCCAGGTTGGCGACCAGGACCCCCACGGCGGGCGCTTCATCGTGCTGGAACGTGCTCTTCGCGGAATACAGTTTCATAGGGTCCGGAGCATATCAGGAGCAACCTTGCGTTGGGGAGTTCAGCGGCGGCTGACGACGGGCAGAGGGCCTTATGGTGTGCATATCTGTCATCGATAGCCGGGGATCCGAGGCTGACCCGGGCACCGCTGGCCGGGTAGACTGCGCGACACACGTTTGCAACCGGCTGGATCAAGGCAATGAGCAACAAGACCCGTGTACTCTTCCTGTCCAACGGCAACGCCTGCCGCTCGCAGATGGCCGAGGGCTTCGCCGAGAACCTCGCCGGCCACCTCATCGAGCCCTGCTCGGCGGGGATCGCCCCGGCGCAGGAGCTCGACGCGCGGGCGGCCAAGGTGATGAGCGAGGACTGGACCGATATCTCGTCGAAGGCGCCGAAGGCGCTGGATCCGGCGCTGCTCGAGCAGGTGGACATGGTGGTCACCCTCACCGAGGAGGCGCGGGAGGCCTGCCCGGCGCTGCCCGACGGGGTGGAGCACCGCCACTGGCCCACCGCGGACCCGGCCCAGGCCGCCAGCGACGACGATGCCAAGTCGATGGCCGCGTACCGCGACGCCCAGGACGAGATCAAGGAGAACATCCTCTTCCTGCTCAACGACGTCCGCGGCGGCATCGACGAGTTCGAGATCTGAACCCGTCCCCCGGCGTGGGAGGCGCTCAGCCGTCCTGCAGACGGCTGAGCGCCTCCCGCGCCCGCTCCCCGAAGAAGCCTTCCGCACTGGCCGCCTTCTCGTAGTGGCCGATGGCGTCCGCCCGGGCGCCGTCGGCCTCGGCCAGCTGGCCCAGGGCCAGGTGGGCGGGCGCGGTGGGCAGCAGGCTGGCCGAGCGCTCCAGGTCCGTGCGGGCGCGCTCGTCGTCGCCGCGGGCCCGGTGCAGCAGGCCGCGGTCGAGGTGGTAGCTGAAGTAGCCGTCGTTGCGCTCAATGGCGGCATCCAGGGCGGCGATGGCCGATGCCTCCTCGCCCATGCGGGCCAGGGCCTGGCCGCGGACGGCGTGGAAGGCGGCCTCCTCGGGATAGGCGTCGATGGCCGCGTCGGCCAGCTCCAGGGCCCGCTCGGGCTCCTTGGCGCGTAGCGCCTGCTGCGCCTCATCCAGCTGGGCGTAGGCCTCCCGGTTCTCCTCCAGGACCCGCATGTGCCGGGCGTAGCGTTCCTCGCCCAGGGTCCAGTCTTCGCCGCCGAGCTCCTCGCGCAGGGTCTGGGCGGTCTCGCGGTTGGCGCGCACGCGCTCCCGGGACGGCGGGTGGCTGGCGAACAGCCCCTCGAGCCAGCTCGACTCCCCGCCCCCGGCCAGGCGCACGAACTTCTCCTGCAGGGTGACGGCGGCCTCGGGGTCGTAGCCGGCCTGGGCCATGTAGCGGGTGCCGTAGTCGTCCGCCTCTAGCTCCGCCTGCCGCGAGTAGCGCTGACTGATCAAGCCCACACCGACGCTGGCCCCGGCCACCAGCAGTCCGGAGAGCTGGTGGTCCTGGGTGGCCAGGCCGACGGTGGCCACCCCGGCCTGCATCATCATCCCGCGCTCGACGCGCTGGGCGCCGTGGCGGGCGGCGGAGTGGACGATCTCGTGGCCAAGCACCGCGGCCAGCTCGGCCTCATTCTCCATCTCGGTGAGCAGGCCACGGTTGATGGCGATCTTACCGCCGGGCAGGGCCCAGGCGTTGGGGGTGCCGTCGTTGAGCACCACGAACTCGTAGGGCAGCCCCGGGCGGTGGCTCTCGGCGGCCACCCGCTGGCCGACCTCATCGACGTAGGCGACCAGGTCCGGGTCGGCGTTGTAGCGTCCGCCCATGCTCTGCAGGGTGGGCTCGTAGTGCTGCTCGCCCATGGCGACCTCCTCGCCCTCGGAGATCAGCCGCAGTTCCCGCTCGCCGGTGACCGGGTTGGTGGCGCAGCTAGCCACGCTCAGCGCCAATAGCACCGCCGGGATCAGCCATTGAAACGCCCGTCTGCCGTCCATCCCTTCGCCTCCGCCCGTGCCGGGCTCCTTTGCCGATGTCATCCGTCTTCGACTATAGCGCACCCGCGGCCTGCGCCTCGCGCAGCTGCTCGGCGGTGATGAGGAAGACGCCGAAGCCGCCGCGCTCGAGCTCCACCCAGGTCAGCGGCAGGTGGCCGAAGGCCTCCGCCACGGCGTCCTCGGAGTCGCCCACCTCGACCACCAACAGGCCGTCGTCGGTGAGCCGCTCGGGGGCGCCGCGCAGGATGCGGCGCACCACATCCAGGCCGTCCTCGCCGGCCGCCAGGGCGTGGCGCGGCTCGTGGCGATACTCCGGGGGCAGCGCGGCCATGGCCGCGGCATCCACGTAGGGCGGGTTGGTGACGATGATCTGGTAGCGCCGCTGCGGCAGCCCCTCGTAGACGTCGGCGCGGATCAGGGCGATGCGCTCCTCCAGGTCGTGGCGGTGGACGTTGACCGCGGCCACCTCGAGGGCGTCGTCGTCGATGTCGGTGGCGTCGACGGCGGCTCCCGGGAAGGCGTAGGCGCAGGCGACGGCGATGCACCCGGAGCCGGTGCCGATCTCCAGGACCCGCTCCACGGCGTCGGGGTCCACCCAGGGCTGGAAGCCGCGCTCGATGAGCTCGGCCACCGGCGAGCGGGGGACCAGCACGCGCTGGTCGATGTAGAACGGCAGCCCGGCGAAGAAGGTCTCGTGGGTGATGTAGGGCAACGGCAGGCGCTCTTCGATGCGCCGGCGCACCCGGGCCATGACCGCCTCGCGCTCACTCCGGGTCAGCCGCGCGCCCCAGTAGAGGTCGGGCAGATCCGCCGGCAGGTGCAGGGCGTGCAGGGCCAGAGCGGCGGCCTCGTCGATGGCGTTGTCGGTGCCGTGGCCGTAGACCAGGCCGGCCTCGTTGAAGCGGCTGGCGGCGTAGCGGACGATGTCGCGCAGGGTCTCGAGGTCTTCGGGGGCGTGGTCGATGGGCTCCACGGTGTGTGCTCCTCCCTTGGCGATTTCGCTTCGGTTATGATGGCCGGTTACGGTGCCACTGCCCAGCGATCGATGCACGTACCGCAGTACGCTGGGCCGGATTGTTACGTTGGACTCTGGAGCGCCCATGCCGGCCAACCGTCCGCAACGAACCACCCGCCCCCTGTTCGGGGCCCTGCTGGCCATCGCTTCGGTGCTGGCGGCGGTGATCGGGGTCGGCCTCGCCGTCACGGCCCTGCGCCCGGATCCGGGGATACCGGATATCCAGGGGACCTACCTGGAGGATGGCCGGCCCATTGCCGATTTTGCGCTCCAGGATCAGGACGGCAAACGCTTTACGCCCACCGAGCTCCACGGCAAGTGGACGGTGCTGACCTTCGGCCACACCGAGTGTCCCACCACCTGGGAGAACCTGGCGCTGCTGCACAGCGCCCGCGAACAGCTGGGGCAGACGCGCATGAGCACTCGGCTGCAGGTGGCGCTGGTCAGCGTCAGTCCCGACGACGGCCCCGAGGAGCTGGCGGACTACGTGGGCCGCTACCCGGCCGCTTTCCAGGGAGCCAGCGGGCCGGTGGAGCGGGTGCGCGAGCTGGCCGGCAGCGTCGGGGTGCGCTACGTGGAGCCCAATGGCGGCAATGTGGAGGACGGTTTCCACATCCAGCCGGAGGGGGCGCTGCTGGTGATCAACCCCCACGGCAAGATGATCGCCCTGCTGATGCCGCCCCACCACCCGGAGCTGATCGCCCGCGATCTGTTCCGGCTGATGGAGCGCGAGCGCGGCGGCTTCCTGCGCAACCTGCTCGAGCGGGTCCGGGAGCGGGTGCGCGAATGAATACCGAATCCGCAGCCAGTACCGCGGACCGGCTGCGCGCCGCCGTCCATTGGCTGCTGCCCACCCGCCTGCTCTCGCGGCTGACCTGGCATGTGGCCCGCTCGCCGCGGCCTTGGCTGAAGAACCGTCTGAACCGTTTCCTGGTCCGGCGCTACGGCCTGGATCTGAGCGAGGCGGAGCATTCCGACCCGACCGCCTACCCCACCTTTTATGCTCTGTTCACCCGGGCGCTGCGCCCGGGGGCGCGGCCCCTGCCGGAGGATCCGCAGGCGCTGATCAGTCCCTGCGACGGGACGGTGAGCGCGGTGGGCCATCTGCACGGTGAGCGGCTGATCCAGGCCAAGGGGATCGAGTATTCGCTGAGGGGGTTGCTCCATGGGCTGGATCCGGCCCCGTTCCGCGATGGGGCGTTTGTGACGATCTATCTGTCGCCGCGGGATTATCACCGGTTCCATGCGCCGGTGGCGGGGCGTCTGCAGGCGGAGCGGCATGTGCCGGGCCGTTTGCTGACGGTGGCGCCGTCGGCGGTGCGGGCGATCCGTGGGTTGTTCTTGCGCAATGAGCGGCATGTGACGTTGTGGGAGACGGTGGTGGGGCTGGTGGCGGTGGTCCCGGTGGGTGCGGTGAATGTGGGGAGTATTGAGACGGTCTGGGGCGGTCCGGTGGGGGAGGCGCCGGGGCTGAGTCGGGATTTCGGCCCTGGTGAGGGGGTGTTCCTGGGCCGTGGTGAGGAGTTGGGGCGTTTCAATCTGGGGTCGACGGTGGTGGTGGTGTTGCCGGCGGGGGTGGTCCGTTGGGCGGATGGTTTGGTGGCGGGGCGGCCGGTGCGGATGGGGGAGGTGTTGGGGCGGCTTCGCCGCGCTGACGCTCGCTGATCAGCGCGAACCGGCAAAGGTTCGCGCTGAACCCTCGCCGGACCTGCGGTGCTCAGCGCGCTCTAAAGGCCGCCGTCGGGGAACGGCCACCCGCCCCCCTGATCCGCCCGCAGGCGAGCAATCGTGGGTCAGAGAAACTCGGCAAAAACCGCCTGGAGGGCTCGCAGGTCGCCTAGGTGATGCTGGCACCACGCTGAAGCCTCCGTTTCAAGGCGGCCCGCTGGACCTGCAGATAAGGTTCCCAGTCCCAGTACTCCCGGACCACGCGGGAGAAGTAGGTACCGCGCTGAAAATCGGGCCGCGCATAGATCAGGCAATTGTGGCGGATGGCTTCGAACTGGAGGGCCGGATCCGCGCTATCCAGGAGCACCAGATCGATGCGCTCCAGCCCGGCTCGGGTCAGCTCCGCCAGCAGGTCGAGACGCTGCGCTGCAAGGCGCTCGGGCGGCCCGACGAGACCTAGATCGACATCACTGTCGGCGCGCGCGCGCCCCGTGACGTGGGATCCGAACAGAAAGGCGGCCTGCACGTCCGGGAAGGCCTTGAGGACGGGCTCGACAGTCTGCTGGATGGCCTCAACGCGGTCTCTCGTCATGGTGCTCAGCGTGGCCGCAACAGCCGTCGCGTGCAAGCGGGCTCGAAGTCCTCGTCACAACCGCGTGGGCTGGCGTTCCCCGCTGGTGGATAGGGTCGGGTGTCGGAGCCGCGGTGGCGGCCTTTAGAGCGCGCTGAGCACCGCAGGTCCGGCGAGGGATCAGCGAGCGTCAGCGCGGCGAAGCCGCGCATTGCGAGCGGCCTCGCCGGAGCGAGGCGCGCAGGGGACCCCGCCGAAGGCGGGGCGCGATCTCAGGCCGCGGTCGGGGAACAACCACGCGACCCTGCCCCGGATCGCGGCCAGCCGGCTAGCTGGCCGTCGCCAGCTCCTCCTCCGGCTCCTCCACCGGCGCCGACTCCGCTGACGAACCATTGCGGTAATGGACCAACTTCCAATACCCAAAGAAATACGCCGGATGCACCCCCAGGCACTCAAACCCCGGACGCTCCGGCAAATCATCCAACTCCATATCCGTCCGGAAACCGAGCAACTTCGACAGGGGCCGGATCGTCTTCTCAAACCCGCGAAGCACCGGATGCCGCGAGGCGAAGTGGTTGATGATGAAGATCTCGCCCCCCGGCCGGCAGACCCGGCGGCACTCATCCACCAGACGATCCGGATTGGGGACCACCGAGGCGACGTACATCGCTACCACCACATCGAACGAATCGTCCGGGAAATCCAGCGCCTCGGCATCCATCTCGTGGAGCGACTCCACGTGATCCAGCCCCTGCTCCGCCACCCGACGGTGGGCGATGTCGAGCATGTCCGGACTGACATCCACCCCGACGATGGAGACATCCCGCCGGTACTCCGGCAGCGCGATCCCGGTACCCACCCCCACCTCGAGGATGCGCCGGTCGGGCTCGGCGTTGAGATACTGCATCGTGAACTTGCGCCCCGGGGCGAAGATGCGCCCGAAGAAGCCGTCGTAGTACCGCGCGTAGCGTCGGTACGCGTTGCGGATCGAAGAAAGATCCATGACTCCGCTCACCTCCAAGAATCGGTTCCGGTAGCGCCGGGCCGCCGGCTCAGGCCGTGGCGCGCAACGCCTCGGCAAAGGCATCCACCGCGCGATCGACCTCCTCGCGGCGGATGATCAGCGGCGGCAGCCAGCGCACGATCTGTCCCTGCGGCCCGCAGCGAATCATCAGCACATCGCGCTCTTCCATGGCCTTGAGCACCCGCGCGGCGCGATCGCCGTCCGGGCGGCCCTGCTCGTCCACCAACTCGGTGCCGTGCATCAGGCCCATGCCCTGGACGTGGGCGATGGCCGGCTCCTCGGCACACAGGGCGTCGAGCCGGCTGCGCAGGTGTGCGCCCTGCTCGCGGGCGTTCTCCACCAGGCCTTCCTCTTCGATGACCTCCAGCGACGCCAGCGCGGCGGCACAGGCGACCGCGTTGCCGCCGTAGGTGCCCCCCTGGGAGGCGGGCCAACCGCGCTCCATGATCGCCTGCGGCGCTGCCACCGCCGAGAGCGGGAAGCCGCTGGCCAGCCCCTTGGCGGTGACCACCATGTCCGGCTGCACGTCGAAGTGGCTGTGCGCCCAGAAGGCGCCGCTGCGCCCGTAGCCGCTCTGCACCTCGTCGGCGATGAGCAGCATGCCGTGGCGGTCGGCCCGCTCGCACAGGCCCTGCATGAAGGTCCGCCCGGCGGGGATGTAGCCGGCCTCGCCCTGGATCGGCTCGACGAAGAACGCCGCCGACTCGGCCGGCATCGACTGCGTGGCGAGGATGTGGTCGAGCTCGCGCAGGCAGAACTCGGCGGTCTCTTCGTCCTCCCAGCCGTACCGCCGGGCATTGGGGAACGGCGCGAACACCGTGCCGCCCATCATCGGCTGCACGCCGGCGCGCAGGCCGACGCTGGAGGAGGTCATCGACAGCGAGCCCATGGTACGGCCATGGAAGCCCCCCTGGAAGACGATGATGTTGGGCCGGCCGGTGGCCTGGCGGGCCAGGCGCAGGGCGCCCTCGCACGCCTCGGTGCCGGCGTTGGAGAAGAAGATGCGGTCGATGGCTCCGGGCATGATCTCACCGAGGCGCTCGGCGAGGCGGAGCATGGGCGGATGGCGAACGATGGCGTACTGGCCGTGGACCAGGGTGGCGGCCTGGCGCTGGGCGGCCTCGACCACCTTGGGGTGGCAGTGCCCGGTGGCGGTGACGCCGATGCCCGAGGTGAAGTCCAGATAGCGGCGCCCGTCGGTGCCGATGATGTAGGCGCCTTCGCCGCGTTCGGCGACGACGTCGCTGGACTGCTTGAGCAGGGGGGAGATGGCTCCGGTCTTGTGCGCGTCGCTCATGGTGCAGGTCCTCCGCTCGGCCGGTTGCCTTGGCCGTTGACTGCTGGGCCGCCGCGCGGCGGCCCTCTCTGGACTAAACTAGCTTGCTTCGGGCGGCTCTGCGCTGCGGGCGGGCAGCTGGCGCAGGTCGATACTCGCGCCCTCCTCCGGGGTCTCGACCTCGAGACCGCGCCCGCGCAGCGCCTCGGCGAGGCTGTCCATGGCCCCGGCCTCGCCGTGGACCAGGGCCACCCGGGGGGCCGTGGCGAAGTGCTCGGCCCAGGCGATAAGCTCCGAGCGCCCGGCGTGGGCGGAGAGCCCGCCGACGGTGTGCACCTTGGCGCCGACCCGCACCGACTCGCCCCACAGGTTGAGTTCGCTGGCGCCGTCGACCAGGGCGCGCCCCGGGGTGCCCTGGGCCTGGAAGCCGACCATGATGACGTTGCAGTTGCGCCGCCACAGGTTGTGCTTGAAATGGTGGCGGATGCGCCCACCGTTGCACATCCCCGAGCCGGCGATGATCAGCGCCCCGGACTGCACGCGGTTGATGGCCATGGAGTCTTCGGCCTGGGGGGTGAGGCGCAGGTTGGGCAGCTGGAAGCGGTGGTGGTCCGGCTCGGCGTAGAAGGCGGCGGTCTCGGCGTCGTAGAGCTCGGGGAAGCGGGCGTAGACCTTGGTCGCCTCGATGGCCATGGGGCTGTCGAGGAACACGCTCCAGTCGCCGAGCTCCCAGGCCTCGTAGTGGCGGGCAAGGATGTAGAGCAGCTCCTGGGTACGGCCGACGGCGAAGGCGGGCACCAGGATGTTGCCGTGGGAGGCCCGGGCGTTACGGATGATCTCGCCGAGTTCCTCCCAGGTCTCCTCCCAGGAGCGGTGGTCGCGGTCGCCGTAGGTGCTCTCCATGACCAGCAGATCGGCCTCGCCCACCTCGGTGGGGTTGCGCAGGATCGGCGCCCCGGCGTGGCCCAGGTCGCCGGAGAAGACCACCTTGCGGCGCTCGCCGTCGGCCTCGATCCACATCTCGACGATGGCCGAGCCGAGGATGTGGCCGGCGTCGCGCAGGCGCACGGTGACGCCGGGGACCGGCTGCCACGGTTCGTCGTAGGCGTGGCCGACCAGGGCCTCGATGGTCTGCTCGGCGTCGGCGACGGTGTAGGTGGGCTCGACGGGCTCGTCGTGACGGCGGCGGCGCTTCTTGTTCTCGATGGCCGCGTCACGCTCGGCGAGGAAGGCGGCATCGCGCAGCAGGATGTCGACCAGGGCGGCACCGGCGGTGTGGGTGTGGATGGGGCCGTCGTAGCCGGAACGCACCAGCAGCGGCAGGCGGCCGCTGTGATCCAGATGGGCGTGGGTGAGCACCACGGCGTCGAGGGTGGTCGGGTCGAAGGGGAACGGCTCGCGGTTGCGGGCCTCCTGCTTGCCACCGCCCTGGATCAGGCCGCAGTCGATGAGCACCCGACGCCCGCCGGCCTCGAGGAGCATGCAGGAGCCGGTGACCTGGCGGGTGGCACCGTAGAAGTGCAGTCGCATGGGTTCTGCCTCCGTCTACGCGGACGGCGCGCCGGCCGTCCGGATGCGTTGCGCCACGGCGCGGCCGACCTCGGCGCAGCCGCGCCCGCCCATACCGTGCTCGGCGATGTCCTCGGCCACGGCGCGCTGGAGCTGCACCGCCGAGCGGGCGGCCACCGGGTCCACCTCGCCCATCCACTCGAGCATGGCGGCGGCGGTGAGCAGCATGGCTGCTGGGTGGGCGCGATCGGCGCCGGCGATATCCGGGGCGCTGCCGTGGGTGGGTTCGAACAGCGGCGGTACGCTGCGGTCGGCGGGGTTGAGGTTGGCCGAGGGGGCGACGCCCATGCCGCCGGCGAGCACCGCGGCCAAATCAGTGAGAATGTCGCCGTGGAGGTTGCTGGCCACCACCACGTCGAACTGCCACGGCTGGCTGACGAACTTCATGCAGCACGCGTCGATGAGCTCGTGGTGGGTGGCGATGCCGGGGTACTCGGCGGCCACCTCGGCGAACACCTCGCTCCACAGCTCACCGGCGTACTGCACGGCGTTGCGCTTGGTGACCACGCACACCGCGGCGTCGGCAGCGCCGTCTGCGGCGGCGTAGCGCGGGGCGCGCAGCCCCTGGCGGCGCTCCTCGGCCCGCCGCGCGGCGCGCTCGAAGGCGTGGCGGATGATCCGCTCGGTACCGGCGCGGGTGAAGACCTCCAGCTGGGTGGCGGTCTCGCGCGGGGTGCCGGCGGCCAGGCGGCCGCCCTGGTCGACGTACTCGCCCTCGCTGTTCTCGCGGATGACGAGCAGGTCGGTGTGCAGCGCCCGCGGGTCCGACAGGGGCATGGGGGCGCCGGCCAAGGGCACCGCCGGGCGCTCGCAGGCCCACAGGTCGAGCCCCTTGCGCAGCTGCAGCAGCGGCGCCAGCGAGACGCCGTCGGGAAGGCAGTAGCGCTGGGCGTCGTGGCTGGGCCCGGGGTCACCCAGGGCGCCGAGGAGCAGTGCGTCGTAGCCGGCGAGCTGCCCGCGCCAGTCGGCGGGCATCATCTCGCCGTGGTCGCGGTGCCAGGCGTGGGCGGGCCAGCCCAGCTCGGTCAGCACCAGGGCGGGCCCGGGGAGGGCCTCCAGGGCGTGGCGGGTGGCGGCCATGACCTCCGGGCCGATGCCATCGCCGGGCATCACGGCGACCTGCCAGGACTCCTGGTTCTGTTCCATGCGGGCCCTCCCCGGGCGTTGTCCGCCGCTGCCGCTCAGGGCAGCAGATGCGCCACCGCGTCACGCTCTTCGGCGAGCTCGGCGGCGGTTTGGTCCATGCGTGCGCGGCTGAAGTCGTCCACCGACAGCCCCGACACGATCTTGTAGTCACCGCCCCGGCAGGTCACCGGGAAGGAGTAGATCAGCCCCGCCTCGATGCCGTAGCTGCCGTCCGACGGCACGGCCATGCTGGTCCACTCGCCCTCGGGGGTGCCCAGGGCCCAGTCGCGCATGTGGTCGATGGCGGCACTGGCCGCCGACGCCGCGCTGGAGGCGCCGCGGGCCTTGATGATGGCCGCGCCGCGCTGCTGCACGGTGGGGATGAAGGTGTCCTTCACCCAGGCGTGCTCGACCTGGTCGGCGGCCGGGCGGCCCTGGATGGTGCAGTGGCTGATGTCCGGGTACTGGGTGGCGGAGTGGTTGCCCCACACGGCCAGGCCGCGGATCTCGGTGGAGTGGCAGCCGACCTTGTTGGAGAGCTGCGCCAGGGCGCGGTTGTGGTCGAGCCGGGTCATGGCGGTGAAGTTCCGCGGGTCCAGATCCGGCGCGTTGCGCTGGGTGATCAGGGCGTTGGTGTTGGCCGGGTTGCCCACCGCCAGGACCTTGACGTCGCGCTTGGCCACGGCGTTGAGCGCCTGGCCCTGGGCCGAGAAGATCGCCGCATTGGCCTCGAGCAGGTCCTTGCGCTCCATGCCCGGGCCACGGGGCTTGGCGCCGACGAGCAGAACGTAGTCGGCGTCTCGGAAGGCCTCTTCGGCGCTGTCCGTGGCGATGATGCCGTCGACCAGCGGGAAGGCGCAGTCCTCAAGCTCCATCACCGTTCCCTGCAGCGCCTCCTGGGCCTGCGGGATCTCGAGCAGTTGCAGGGTCACCGGTTGATCCTTGCCCAGCATCTCGCCGGCGGCGATGCGGAACAGCAGGCTGTAGCCGATCTGGCCGGCCGCCCCGGTGACAGCGACTCGCACGGGTGCTTTCATGGCTCTCTCCTCGTCCGTTGTGATGCCCGCCGGGGCCCGATTCACGACCCGGGCCGGGGCGCCGATTGTAGCAGAGGCTCGCCACGCGGCCGCCAACGCAACGGCGTCCCGGGCGCCGCGCCCAGCCGCGCGGCCGCCGACCCGCTGTTGACCGCCACCTCGACCAGCCCCAGGGCGTTCACGTACCAGAAGGCGGTACCCTCGGGGACGTCGGCGAATTTCTCGGCCTGCCCCAGGGCTTCGCCACCGATGAGCACATCCGCGTGACTCGGCGCGCTCGCCCCCCGCCGTCCACTGATCAGGTTACCGAAGCCGTCGGTGTAGATCAGCGCATCCCAGTCCCGCAGCCACTTCTGCCCCACCCAGTGGTCGACCCGCTCGGCGCCGGACGGCGGCCGCCCGGTGGCCGCGACCTGCGCAGCGGCGTCGGCGAACACGTCGCGGCCGTGGAAGGTCGCCGGGATGCCCGGCGGCGCCGGGGGCAGGCGGTAGGCCTCGACGTCGGCCCCGTCCTGGGCCGCGACGGCGAGCAGGCCGTTGTCCGGCCCGATCAGCCACCGCTCTTGGGCGCGTAGTATCAGCCCCGGCCGCTCCGTGCCCACCCCCGGGTCCACCACGGCGAGCACGACGGCATCAGCGGGCAGGTACGGCAGGTTGGCGGCGAGCAGGTACGCGGCGCAGTCGGCCCGGAACGCCGGGGCGTCGTGCATCAGATCGATGACGGTGGGGGCAGGATCGACGGCCTGGAGCAGCCGCGCGTGGAGGTGCCCGACGTACGGGCCTAGGCGGGTGTAGTCGGTATAGAGGAAGACGGCACCGGGGTGAGCGCGCTGGTTCACCCCGGTGCGCAAGGCGTTACGCCTCGGCCGTTTCCTCGGCGTCCTCTTCCGTCTCGCGCCGGGCGGCGATCGCCTCCTCCCGGTCGACGAGCTGGACGAGGGCCATGGGGGCGCCGTCGCCCTTGCGGAAGCCACAGCGCAGGATGCGCATGTAGCCGCCGGGGCGCTCCTTGAAGTGCGGACCGAGCTCCTCGAAGAGCTTGGTCACCATCTCCTTATCGCGCAGGCGTGCGAACGCCAGGCGGCGGTTGGCCGTGGTGTCCTCCTTGGCGAGGGTGATCAGCGGCTCCGCCACGCGGCGCAGCTCCTTCGCCTTGGGCACGGTCGTGCGGATCTCTTCCTCACGGAAGAGCGCAGCGGCGAGGTTCTTGAACATCGCCTTGCGGTGTGCGTTGTCACGATTGAGGTGACGTCCGGCTTTACGATGGCGCATGACGTGGATCCTTTGACAGTTTAGCCGGCGATACGGGCGCGGTCCCCGAGGGACGGCGGCGGCCAGTTATCGAGTTGCATGCCCAGCGACAGCCCGTGCTCGGCCAGGGTGTCCTTGATCTCGTTGAGCGACTTCTTGCCGAGGTTCGGCGTCTTGAGCAGCTCGACCTCAGTGCGCTGAACCAGATCACCCACGAAGTGGATGCTCTCAGCCTTGAGGCAGTTGGCCGAACGGACCGTGAGCTCGAGGTCGTCGATGGGACGCAGCAGCACCGGGTCGATCTCCGGCTCTTCCTGCTCGTCGCCGCCCTCCAGCAGCCCACCCTCGAGGTCGACGAACACCGACAGCTGGTCACGCAGCAGGCTGGCCGCGAATTTCACCGCCTCCTCGGGCGTCACCACGCCGTTGGTCTCGACGTCCAGGACGAGCTTGTCCAGGTCAGTGCGCTGCTCGACACGGGCGCTCTCGACCGCGTAGGAGACGCGGCGGACCGGGCTGAAGCTCGCATCCAGGGCCAGGTGACCGATGGTGCGGGTGTCTTCCTCCTCGCGCGCGGTGACCGGCAGGTAGCCGCGGCCGCGCTCGATCTTCAGCGACGCCTTGAACGGCTGCTCGTGGGTGATCGTGGCGATGTGCAGATCCGGATTCTGGATCTCCACGTCGTGATCGGTGGCGATGTCCGCCGCCGTCACCGAACCCGGCCCCTGCTTCTCGACGCTGAGCGTCACCGAGTCACGCTCGTTGAGGCGCACGGCGAGGTCCTTGAGGTTGAGGAGGATGTCCACAGTGTCCTCGTGGATGCCCTCCACCGCCGTGTACTCGTGCTGTACGCCCTCGATCTCCACCTCGGTGACCGCAGTCCCGGGCATGGACGAGAGCAGCAGCCGCCGCAGGGCGTTGCCCAGCGTGTGGCCAAAGCCCCGCTCCAGCGGCTCCAGGACCACCTTGGCGCGGTTGTCCGAGAGCGGCTCGATCTCGACCGAGCGCGGCTTGAGAAAGTCCTTCAGGTACCCCTTCATGGACGACACCTTGCAGTTGCGGCTGTTACTTCGAGTACAGCTCGACGATCAGCGATTCGTTGATTTCTTGCGACAGATCGGCGCGGTCCGGGGCCTGCTTGAAGACGCCTTCCATCTTGGTGGCGTCGACATCGACCCAGGAGGCCCAGCCGTTCTGCTGCGCCAGCTCCAGGGCGGCCTGGATGCGCAGCTGGCTCTTGGCCTTCTCCTTGACGGAGACGGTGTCGCCCGGCTGCACCTGGTACGACGGGATGTTCACCACCCGGCCGTTGACCAGGACGCCGCGGTGATTGACCAGCTGCCGTGCCTCGGCGCGGGTGCTGCCAAAGCCCATCCGGTAGCAGACGTTATCCAGGCGGCTCTCGAGCAGCTGCAGCAGCGCGGTGCCGGTGGCGGCCTTACGGCGGGCGGCTTCCTTGTAGTAATTACGGAACTGCCGCTCCATGATGCCGTACATGCGGCGCACCTTCTGCTTCTCGCGCAGCTGCAGGCCGTAGTCGGACATGCGGCCGCCGCGGCGCTGCCCGTGCTGCCCCGGGGGCTGCTCGAGCTTGCACTTGGTGTCGATCGACCGGACGCCGCTCTTCAGGAACAGGTCGGTTTTCTCGCGGCGCGCCAGTTTGCACTTGGGACCAATATACTTCGCCATGGCGAGCGCTTCCTCCTCAGACCCGCCGCTTCTTGGGCGGCCGGCAACCGTTGTGCGGGATGGGCGAGACGTCGGAAATGTTGGTGATCCGGTACCCGACCGCGTTGAGCGCACGCACGGCGGACTCACGCCCGGGGCCGGGGCCCTTGACGCGCACCTCGACGTTCTTGAGACCGTAATCCTGCGCAGCGCGCGCGGCGGTCTCCGACGCCACCTGGGCAGCGAAGGGCGTGCTCTTGCGCGACCCCTTGAAGCCGCTGCCGCCGGCGCTCGCCCAGGACAACGCGTTGCCCTGCCGGTCGGTGATGGTGATCAGCGTGTTGTTGAAGGTCGCGTTGATGTGCGCGACACCATCACTGACTGTGCGCTTGACTTTCTTCTTGCCGCCACCGCGGCTGGATGCCTTCGCCATAGGTCTCTGTTCCCGTGTTCGCTCCGAACGCGGTGCCGATCCGGCCCACGCGTTGAATGTTGCCTACCCGATCAGCGGCTGGCGGGGCCCCGACGCGGACCCTTGCGCGTACGCGCGTTGGTCTGCGTCTGTTGCCCGCGTACCGGCAGGCCGCGGCGATGCCGCATGCCTCGGTAGCAGCCGAGGTCCATCAGGCGCTTGATGTCCATCGCGACCGAGCGACGCAGGTCGCCCTCGATGACGTAGTTGCCAACTTCCTGCCGCAGCGCCTCGACCTCGGCGTCGTTGAGGTCGCGGACGCGTCGGTCGTGCGGCACGCCGGCCGCGTTGCAGATGCTCAGTGCACGCGTGCGGCCGATCCCGTAGATCGAGGTCAGCGCGACCCACGCATGCTTGTGTGTCGGTATGTTGATTCCTGCGATTCGGGCCATGGGGCCAACTCTCCCGTGATTCGCGCTTGTTGGGTGCCGGGTCGATCCGCCGGTGCTATCCGGCCCGAGATCAGCCCTGGCGCTGTTTGTGCCGGGCCTCCGTGCAGATCACCCGCACGGTCCCGCGCCGCTTCACGATTTTGCAGTTGCGGCAAACCCGCTTGACCGATGCCCTGACTTTCATCGTCGTCTCTCCAATAATCCGAGCGCGGCCGCTCACGGGCGACCCAAAGGCGCGAAAGGATACCAGTCCACGCGCCTGGGTGCCACCCCGCAGCCAGTTTTATCGATTCAGCGCAGCATCCCGCCGCCAGGCCGGGTGTGCCCCTTGAGATTGGCCTTCTTCATCAGCGGCTCGTACTGGTGCGAGACCAAGTGCGACTGCAGCTGCGCCATGAAGTCCATGACCACAATGACGCTGATCAACAGCGAGGTGCCGCCGAAGTAGAACGGCACGTTCCAGTACAGGATCAGGAACTCCGGCATCAGACAGACGGCCGTGATGTACAGCGCGCCGACGAACGTCAGCCGGCTCTGCACCTGATCGATGTAGCGGGACGTCTGCTCACCGGGACGGATCCCCGGGATGAACGCCCCGGACTTCTTCAGGTTGTCGGCGGTGTCCCGCGAGTTGAACACCAGCGCCGTGTAGAAGAAGCAGAAGAAGATGATCGCCGCGGCATACAGGGCCACGTAGACCGGCTGGCCCGGCGACAGCGTCGCGGCGATGTCGCCGATGAAGCCCAGCCCCTCGGCATCGCCGAACCACTGCCCGACCGTCGCCGGGAAGAGGATGATGCTGGAGGCGAAGATCGGCGGGATCACGCCGGCCATGTTGAGCTTCAGCGGCAGGTGGCTCTGCTGCGCCGCATACATCTTGCGCCCCTGCTGGCGCTTGGCGTACTGCACGGTGATCCGCCGCTGTCCCCGCTCGACGAAGACGATGAAGGCGGTGACCGCCGCGGCCATCATGAGCAGCAGCAGGATCGTCGCGGTGCCCAGCTCACCGGTACGCTGCAGCTCCAGCGTGCCGCCGAGGGCGCCCGGCAGCCCGGCGACGATGCCGGCGAAGATAATGATCGAGATGCCGTTGCCGATGCCTCGCTCGGTGATCTGCTCACCGAGCCACATCAGGAAGATCACGCCGGTGGCCAGCGTCACCGTGGAGATGAACACGAACGCCGGCCCGGGCATGGCGGCCACGCCCTGCCCCTGCAACGCGATGCTGATGCCGATACCCTGGAAGGTGGCCAGGCCGAGGGTGCCGTAACGCGTGTACTGCGTGATCTTGCGCCGGCCGGCCTCGCCCTCCTTCTTGAGCCGCTCGAGCGACGGCACCACCGCCGTAAGCAGCTGCATGATGATCGCCGCCGAGATGTAGGGCATGACGCCGAGGGCGAAGATGGACAGCCGCTCCAGCGCCCCGCCGGCGAACATGTTGAACATCTCCAGGATGGTGCCGCGTTGCTGGTCGACCATCTGCTCGAGCGCAGCGGGGTCGATACCCGGGATGGTGATGTGGGTACCGATCCGATAGATGATCAGCGCGAGCAGTACGAAGAGCAGACGCTGGCGAACCTCGGTGAGACGTCCCATCCCACCGAGGGCTCCTGCAGCACCACCTGGACGTCCCAACTTAACCCTCCTCGACGACTTGGCCGCCGGCCGCCTCGATCGCCTTGCGGGCGCCCTGGGTCACCTTGACCCCGCGCACGCTCACGGCGCGATCGATGGTCCCCGAGGCAATGACCTTCACGTAGCGCATGTTCTTGCGCACAACACCAGCCTTGTGAAGGGCCGCCAAGTCCACCGTGTCGCCGTCGACGCGGGCGATCTCATGGAGGCGGACCTCCGCGGTGCGCAGCCCCTTCTGGGAGCTGAAGCCGTACTTCGGCACCCGGCGCTGCAACGGCATCTGGCCGCCTTCGAAGCCGACCTTATGGAAGCCGCCGGAACGGCTGTGCTGCCCCTTGTGGCCGCGCCCGGCGGTCTTGCCCAGGCCGCTGCCCGCACCGCGCCCGGCGCGCTTGGCGTCCGGCCGGCTACCCGCGCTCGGCGACAGTTGATTGAGCCGCATTTACGCCTCCTGAACTTCCAGCATATAAGACACCTTCCGGATCATCCCGCGATTCTCCGGGGTGTCGTCGACCAGGACGGTCTGGTGCATCCGGCGCAGGCCCAGCCCGCGCACACACTGACGGTGCTTCTGCAGCCGGCCGTGGACGCTGCGCCGCAGCGTTACCTGGAGCTTCTTCTGATTAGCCATGATCAGCCCGTAATCTCTTCGACACTCTTGCCCCGCCGGGCCGCAACGGCCTCCGGGGAGTCCATCGAGGCCAGCCCGTCGACCGTCGCGCGCACCACGTTGATCGGGTTGCGCGAGCCCACCGACTTGGCCAGCACGTCCTGCACGCCGAGCACCTCGAAGACCGCGCGCATGGCGCCGCCGGCGATGATGCCGGTACCCGGCGAGGCCGGCTTCATGAAGACCTTGCTCGACCCGTGGAAATGGGTCACCGGGTAGCGCAGAGTCGGGCCATCCAGCGGCACGGTGCGCATCCCGCCGCGCGCCCGCTCCATCGCCTTCTGGATCGCTGCGGGTACCTCGCGGGCCTTGCCGTAACCGAACCCGACTCGCCCCTCGCCGTCGCCGACCACGGTCAGCGCGGTGAAGCCGAACTGGCGGCCACCCTGGACCACCTTGGCCACGCGGTTGATCGTGATCAGCTTCTCGCGGAGCCCGTCCGCGCCGGTTTGTTCACCGTTCGCCATAGCTTCTTAGCCCCTAACCTAGAACTTCAGTCCGGCTTCGCGCGCGGCCTCGGCCAACGCCTGCACACGGCCGTGATACTGGTAGCCGCCACGGTCGAATGCCACCTGCTCGATACCGGCCGCCTTGGCGCGCTCGGCGATCAGCCGGCCGACCTCTTGGGCGGCGCTGACGTTGCCGGTCCCCTCGCTGCGCTGACGCAGGGCGGGCTCCACCGTCGAGGCCGCGGCCAGCGTGGTGGCGCCGTCCGGCTGCTGCACCTGTGCGTAGATGTGGCGCGGCGTGCGGTGGACCGAGAGCCGGTAGGCACCGACGTCGCGGATGCGCCCGCGGCTCTTGCGCGCGCGCCGCATGCGTGCTGTCTTCTTGTCCATCTTCGTCCCCACCGCCTACTTCTTCTTGGCTTCTTTGAGGACCACCCGCTCGTCGGCGTAGCGCACGCCCTTGCCCTTGTAGGGCTCCGGCGGACGGTACCCGCGAATCTGGGCGGCCACCTGGCCAACCTGCTGCTTGTCGGCGCCCTTGACCACGACCTCCGTCTGCGAGGGGCACTCGATCGTGACGCCCTCCGGGATCTCGTAGTGCACCGGGTGCGAGAAACCGAGCGTCAGGTTCAGGGTGCTGCCCTGGACCTGCGCGCGGTAGCCGACGCCCTTGAGCTCGAGGCGGCGCTCGAAGCCCTCGCTGACGCCGGTGACCATGTTCTGCACCAAGGCCCGCGTGGTACCGGTCAGCGCCACCGCACGGGTGCTCTGCTGCCGGGGCTCGAAGGTGAGCGTGCCTTCTTCCTGGTTCAGCGAAACCAGGCGGTGGCAGCTCCACGCCATCTGGCCCTTGGGGCCCTTGACCTGAATGTCGTTGCCCTGGAGCGTCACCTCAACGCCGGAGGGGACCTCCACGGGTGCCTTTGCGACTCTCGACATGATTGCCCGTCCTGTCTAGAAGACCCAGCAGAGTACCTCGCCACCGTGCCCCTGCGCGCGGGCCTGGCCATCGCTCATCACGCCCTTGGACGTGGAGATGATGGCGGTGCCCAGCCCGTTGCGCACGCGCGGCAGCTCGTCACGACCGCGGTAAACCCGCAGACCCGGCCGGCTGTAACGCTGGATTTCGCGGATTGCCGGCTGACCCTCGTGGTACCGGAGCGTGACCTCCAGGACCGGCTTCTTCTCTTCCCCGACCTCGCGGTAACCCTCGATGTAGCCCTCCTCCTGGAGGACGGCGGCAATCGCCCGCTTGAGCTTCGAGGACGGCATACGCACGTCCGCCTTCTCGGCGTGGTGCGCGTTCCGTACCCGGGTCAGCATGTCGGCAATGGGATCGGTCATGCTCATCGTCTATCCCCTTACCAGCTCGAGAGGGTCAGGCCCGGGATCTCGCCGTTCATGGCCGCCCGACGCAGCTCATTACGGGCCAGCCCGAACTTGCGATAGTACCCCCGCGGCCGGCCCGACTTGGCGCAGCGGTTGCGCTGGCGCACGGGGCTGGCGTTGCGCGGGATCTGCTGTAGCTTGAGCTGCGCTTCGAAGCGCTCCTCGACGCTCGACTCAGGGCTTTCGATAATCGCCTTGAGCCGCTCGCGCTTGGCGGAGTACTTCTGGGCCAGCTTGCGGCGCTTTCGGTCGCGCTCAACCATGGAGTTCTTGGCCATCTGCGCTGCTCCTCTGGACGTCAGGTCCGGAAGGGAAAGCCGAACCCTTCGAGCAGGGCCTTCCCTTCCGCGTCGGTGCGAGCGGTGGTGGACACGGTGATGTCCATGCCGCGCACCCGATCGATTTCGTCGTAGTCGATCTCCGGGAAGATCAGTTGCTCCCGGATACCGAGGTTGTAGTTGCCCCGCCCGTCGAACGACCGCGGCGAGAACCCACGGAAGTCGCGGACCCGCGGGGAGGCCACGTGGATGAAGCGCTCGAGGAACTCGTACATCCGATCGCGGCGCAGCGTCACCTTGCAGCCGATTGGCCAGCCCTCACGGATCTTGAACCCGGCCACCGACTTGCGAGCGCGGGTCACCACTGGCTTCTGCCCGGCGATCTTGGCCAGATCCTCCTGCGCGGCCTCCAGGATCTTCTTGTCCTTGGTGGCCTCACCCAGACCCATGTTGATGACGATCTTCTGCAGCTGGGGCACCTGCATGACGTTCTGGTACCCGAAGCGCTCTTTGAGGGCCGGGGTGACCTCTTCCCGATAAACCTTTCGCAACGTCGCCATTCCAGCCCCCTCAGGCGTCAATCAGCTGCTGGTTCGACTTGAAATAACGCACCTTACGATCCCCCTCCTGGCGGACGCCGACGCGGTCGGCTTTCTCCGTCTCGGGGTTGTAGATCGCCACATTCGAGATGTGGATCGGTGCCTCTTTCTCGATAATCCCGCCGGTGGTGCCCTGCATCGGGTTCCCGCGCGTATGCCGCTTGACCATGTTCACGTTGTCCACGATCACACGGTCCTTCTCGGGGATGACCCGGGAGACCCGGCCACGACGCCCCTTGTCCTTTCCGGCGATGACGATAACCTCGTCGCCCGTACGAATCTTGCGCATGATGACCTCGCCTACAGTACTTCGGGCGCCAGGGAAATGATCCGCATGAAGCGCTCGTTGCGCAGCTCACGGGTCACGGGGCCAAAGACACGCGTGCCGATCGGCTGCAGGTTGTTGTTCAGCAGCACCGCCGCGTTCCCGTCGAAACGGATCTGCGACCCGTCGGCCCGGCGCACGCCCCGCTTGCTGCGGACGACTACAGCGTTGTAGACCTCGCCCTTCTTGACGCGCCCCCGCGGGATCGCGTCCTTGACGCTGACCTTGACGATATCACCAATCCCCGCATAGCGGCGCTTGGAGCCGCCCAGCACCTTGATGCACTGCACCTGCCGGGCGCCGCTGTTGTCGGCCGCTTTGAGGAGGCTTTCCATCTGGATCATGACGCTTCACCCGCTCTTGTTCTTGCTCGCCCCCTTGCGGGGCACTTCCGCGTGCTTAGCTCGCGGCCCGCTCCAGCACCTTCACCAGCCGCCAGGTCTTGTTCTTCGACAGCGGACGGCACTCCTGGATGGAGACCCAGTCGCCCTCGCGCCCTTCGTTACCCTCGTCGTGGGCGTGGAGCTTGGTCGACCGCCGGATGAACTTGCCGTACAGCGGGTGCTTCACGCGGCGCTCGACCAGCACGGTGAGGGTCTTGTCCATCTTGCTGCTGACCACGCGCCCGTTGACGGTGCGGGTGTTCTTCTCTTCGCTCATGCCTGCCGCTCCGCACGCTTACGCTCGTTGAGCACGGTCTTGATGCGCGCGACATCGCGGCGCACCTTGCCGAGCTGATCGGTCCGGGCCAGCTGACCGCTGGCCTTCTGCATCCGCAGATTGAACTGTTCCTTGCGGCGCTCGAGCAGCTCGTTCTCGAGTTCTTCGGTCTTCTTTTCGCGCAGCTCGCTCGCCTTCATCACATCACCGTCCGGTTCACGAAGGTGGTCTTCACCGGCAGCTTGGCCGCCGCGCGCCGGAAGGCCTCGCGGGCGACTTCCTCGGACACACCTTCCAGCTCGTAGAGGACGCGCCCGGGCGCGATCGGCTCACACCAGTGGTCCACGTTGCCCTTGCCCTTACCCATCCGGACCTCGAGCGGCTTCTCGGTGACCGGCTTATCCGGGAAGACCCGGATCCAGATCTTGCCGCCCCGGCGGATGTAGCGGTTGATGGCACGCCGCGCCGCCTCGATCTGCCGCGAGGTGATCGGCCCGCGGGTGGTTGCCTTGAGGCCGAACTCGCCGAAGCTCACGCGATCACCGCGGGTCGCGAGGCCCGAGCAGCGGCCCTTTTGCTTCTTGCGGTACTTGGTCCGTTTCGGCTGTAACATCGCTTACGCGCTCCCGTCCGCTCAGCCCTGGGCAGCCGCGGCGCGCTTGACGCGCTCGGCGGGGGCCCCTTCGTTTTCGGTGTCGATGATCTCGCCCTTGAAGATCCAGACCTTCACACCGATCACACCGTACGTGGTCTTCGCCTCGGCGAAGCCGTAGTCGATGTCCGCACGCAGGGTGTGCAGCGGCACGCGGCCCTCGCGATACCACTCGGTCCGGGCGATCTCCGAGCCGTTAAGCCGGCCCGAGACCTGCACCTTGATCCCCTGGGCACCGACGCGCTGGGCGTTGCCGACGGCCCGCTTCAGGGCCCGCCGGAACATCACACGCCGCTCCAGCTGCCCGGCAATGCTTTCCGCCACGAGCTTGCTGTCGGCCTCCGGCTTGCGGATCTCCTCGATGTTGATGTGTACCGGCACCCCCATCCGGGCCGCCACCTCACCGCGAAGCCGATCGATGTCTTCACCCTTCTTGCCGATCACGATGCCCGGGCGGGCGGTGTGGATCGTGACCAGGGCGTTCTTCGCCGGGCGCTCGATCTGGATGCGACTCACGGAGGCGTTCTTCAGGCGCTCACGAATGAACTCCCGCACCTCCAGGTCGGTGTTGAGGTACTTGCCGAAGTTCGAGCTATCGGCGTACCACATGGAACGCCAGTCTTCAGTGACGCCCAGCCTAAACCCTGTGGGATGGGTCTTATTTCCCATGCCGGCCTCTCTCGCTTGATCCGCTTCAGTCCTCGGCGACCGCCACGGTAATGTGGCTGGTCCGCTTGAGGATTCGGTTGGCGCGCCCCTTGGCGCGCGGCTGAATTCGCTTCATCGTCGGGCCCTCGTCGACGAAGATGCGCGCGACGCGCAGTTCGTCGACATCGGCACCATCGTTATGCTCGGCGTTGGCAACCGCCGACTCGAGCACCTTGCGGACGATCTCCGCGGCCTTGCGCGGGCTGTACTCGAGCGTCCGCAGCGCGTCGTCCACCGGCAGACCGCGAATCTGATCGGCGACAAGCCGGGCCTTCTGCGGCGAGACACGCGAGAAACGCAGTTTTGCTTGAGTCTCCATGGCGTGCTCCCGTTATCTCTTCGACTTCTTGTCCGCGGCGTGGCCGCGGAAGCTTCGCGTCACCGCAAACTCGCCCAGCTTGTGACCAACCATGTTCTCGTTGATCAGCACGGGAACATGCTGGCGCCCGTTGTGGATCGCGATGGTGAGCCCGACCATGTCCGGCATCACCACCGAGCGGCGCGACCAGGTCTTGATCGGCCGCTTGCTGTTGTTGGCATTCGCCTCTTCCACCTTTTTCAGCAGGTGGTGGTCGATGAACGGCCCTTTTTTGGTCGAGCGTGGCACGATTCTTTACCCCTCAACGCTTCCGTCGGCGCACGATGTACTTATCGGTACGCTTGTTCTTGCGGGTCTTATGCCCCTTGGTGGGCATACCCCACGGCGAGACCGGGTGACGCCCGCCTGCGGTGCGGCCCTCGCCGCCGCCGTGCGGGTGATCAACCGGGTTCATGGCGACACCACGGACCGTCGGTCGCACGCCCAGGTGGCGCTTGGCCCCGGCCTTGCCGAGGTTGCGCAGACTGTGCTCGGCGTTGCCGACTTCGCCTACGGTCGCCATGCAGTCGGCGGGCACACGGCGCATCTCGCCGGAGCGAAGGCGCAGCGTCGCCATGCCACTCTCGCGGGCGACGACCTGCACACCGGCTCCGGCGGAGCGAGCGAGCTGCGCACCCTTGCCGGGCTTGAGCTCGACGCAGTGCACCTGCGTACCGACCGGGATGTTACGCAGCGGCAGGGCGTTGCCCGGCTTGATGGCGGCGTCGCGCCCGCTCTGGATCGGCGAGCCGGGTTCAACGCCACGAGGCGCGATAATATACCTTCTCTCGCCGTCTTGATAAAGGACCAGAGCGATATTCGCCGAACGATTCGGGTCGTATTCGAGTCGCTCGACCTTGCCCGGGACACCGGTCTTGTTCCGCTTGAAGTCGATCTGGCGGTAACGCTGCTTGTGGCCCCCCCCGCGATGACGGGTGGTGATCCGACCGTTGCTGTTGCGCCCGCCGGTCTTGCTCTTCTGCACCACCAGCGGCTCGTAGGGGCCACCCTGGTGCAGCCGGGCGTCCTTCGTCTTGACGACGAAACGCCGGCCCGGAGACGTCGGCTTGCTCTTGACTAGTGCCATGACTGGCTCTCCTTACTCCCCGCCGAGGAAGTCGATGTCCTGCCCCTCGGCCAGGGTGACGTATGCCTTCTTCCAATCCCGGCGCCGGCCGCGAATCATGCCGAAGCGCTTGCGCTTGCCTTTGGCGTTAACGGTCCGCACGCCGGTGACCTGCACATCGAACAGCTTTTCGACGGCGGCCTTGATCTCCTTCTTGTTGGCGTCGGGCGCCACCTGGAAGACCACCTGGCCAGCACCGTCGGCAATGACCGTGCTCTTCTCGGAGATGTGCGGGCCACGAAGCACGGTGTAGAGTCGTTCCTGGTTCATGACAGCCACTCCTCGACACGGCGGATGGCGGACTCGGTGATCACCACCCGCTCGGCGCCGACCAGGCTCGCCGGATCGACGCCGGCGGCGTCGACCACGCCCAGACGCGGCAGGTTGCGGGCCGCCAGCTCGAGGTTGGCGTCGATCTCGTCAACCACGATCAGGCCCTCGCGCACGCCGAGCCCCTCCAGGCGCGCCTTGAGCTCGCGGGTCTTGGGCGCGTCGACCGTCAACTGCTTGACGACCACCAGGCGGTCCTGGCGGGCCAGCTCGGACAGGATCGAGCGCAAGGCGCCGCGATACATCTTGCGGTTGACCTTCTGGGAGAAGTCCCGCGGCTTGGCCGCGAAGGTCTGGCCACCACCGCGCCACAGCGGGCTGCGGATGGTGCCGGCCCGGGCGTTGCCCGTGCCCTTTTGACGCCAGGGCTTCTTGCCGCCGCCGGCCACCTCGCTGCGGGTCTTCTGTGCCTTGGTCCCGGCACGCGCCCCGGCGAGGTGGGCAGTGACCACCTGGTGGACGAGCGATTCGCGGAACGGCGCGTCGAAGGCCTGGTCCGAGACCTCGAGCTGGCCTGCCGCTTCGCCCTTTTCGTTACTGAGCTTGAGCTCCATGGCTCCCCCTGTCACCTCTTACGCCTTGCTCGCCGGACGGACGATCAGGTCGCTGCCGACGGCCCCAGGGACTGCGCCCCGGATGAGCAGCAGGTTGCGCTCGCTATCCACACGCACGACCTCCAGGTTCTGGATGGTGGCGCGTCGATTGCCCATCTGCCCGGCCATCTTCTTGCCCTTGAAAACGCGCCCGGGGCTCTGGCACTGACCGATGGAGCCCGGGACCCGGTGGGACTTCGAGTTGCCGTGGGTGTTGCGCTGCGCCCGGAAGTTGTGCCGGCGCACCGTACCGGCAAAGCCCCGGCCCTTGGTGGTGCCGGTGACGTCGACCTTCTGGCCGGCCTCGAAGCCGCCCACGTCGATGGAGCCGCCGGTCTCCGGCATCTCCTCGTCACTGGCCCGCTGGCCCTTGTCCAGACGGAACTCCCACACGCCGCGGCCGGCCTCGACCCCGGCCCGGGCGAAGTGCCCGGCCTCAGGCTTGCGCACGCGCTGCGGCTTGCGCCGGCCGGCGGTCACCTGCACGGCGCGGTAGCCGTCACTCTCCTCGGTCTTCACCTGGGTGACGCGATTCGGGTCCGCCTCGACGACGGTCACCGGGATCGAGCCCCCTTCTTCGGTAAAAACACGCGTCATGCCGCGCTTGCGACCGACGATTCCAATTGCCATCGTCCGCGTCTCCTCAAAATCTCTCTGCCCGGATCTGGCTCACCGGGAACGAATAGACTCCGGCGGGCGCACGGCGCGCAGCCCCGTGGGGCGGCCTGCCGTTTGCCGGCCGGAGCGCCGGTCACCGCCGGTCGATGTCGATACGGCGGCTCGACGTGTCAGTAGAGCTTGATCTGGACGTCGACACCGGCGGCCAGGTCGAGCTTCATCAGCGCGTCGACCGTCTTGTCCGTCGGGTCGATGATGTCCATCAGCCGCTTGTGGGTGCGGATCTCGTACTGGTCCCGTGCGTCCTTGTTGACGTGCGGGGAGGTCAGCACGGTGAACCGCTCTTTCTTCACCGGAAGCGGGATGGGGCCACAGACGTGGGCCCCGGTCCGCTTCGCGGTATCCACGATTTCCCGGGCGGACTGATCGATCAGTCGATGATCGAACGCCTTCAGCCGGATCCGGATACGCTGGTTTTGTGTTGCCGCTGCGGTCGCCATGGCTGTTTACTCGATGATCTTGGAGACGACGCCGGCGCCGACGGTGCGGCCACCCTCGCGAATCGCGAAGCGCAGGCCGTCCTCCATGGCGATCGGGGCGATCAGCTGAACCGTCATCTTGACGTTGTCGCCCGGCATCACCATCTCGGTGCCCTCCGGCAGCGTCACCGTACCCGTGACGTCCGTCGTCCGGAAGTAGAACTGCGGACGGTAGCCGTTGAAGAACGGCGTGTGCCGGCCACCCTCGTCCTTGCTCAGGACGTAGACCTCGGCCTCGAAGTGCGTGTGCGGCGTGATCGACTTCGGCTTGCACAGCACCTGGCCGCGCTCGACGTCGTCGCGCTTGATGCCACGCAGCAGCGCGCCGATGTTATCACCGGCCTCACCCTGGTCGAGCAGCTTGCGGAACATCTCGACGCCGGTGCAGGTCGTCTTGCGCGTGTCGGTGATGCCGACGATCTCGACCTCTTCGCCGACCTTGATGACACCGCGCTCGACACGACCGGTCACCACCGTGCCGCGGCCGGAGATGGAGAAGACGTCCTCAATGGGCATGAGGAAGTCGCCGTCCACCGGACGCTCCGGCTGCGGGATGTGCGCGTCCATCGCCTCGACGAGCTTGATGATCGCCGGACGCCCCATCTCCGAGTCGTCGCCCTCGAGCGCCTTGAGCGCCGAGCCGGTGACCACCGGGATGTTGTCGCCGTCGAAGTCGTAGTCGCTGAGCAGCTCCCGGACCTCCATCTCGACGAGCTCGAGCAGCTCGGCGTCGTCGACCATGTCGGCCTTGTTCAGGAAGACCACGATCGCCGGCACGCCGACCTGACGGGCGAGCAGGATGTGCTCGCGGGTCTGCGGCATCGGGCCGTCGGCGGCGGAGACCACCAGGATCGAGCCGTCCATCTGCGCCGCGCCGGTGATCATGTTCTTGACGTAGTCGGCGTGACCCGGGCAGTCGACGTGGGCGTAGTGACGGGACTCCGACTCGTACTCCACGTGCGCCGTGGCAATCGTGATGCCGCGGGCGCGCTCCTCCGGCGCGTTGTCGATCTGATCGAACGCACGGGCGTCGCCGCCGTGGGCCTCGGCCAGGACCTTGGTCAGGGCCGCAGTCAGCGTCGTCTTGCCATGGTCCACGTGACCGATGGTGCCGACGTTGATGTGCGGCTTCTTACGCTCAAACTTTTCCTTGGACACGCCACACCTCGTTTATCTTGTACGGTCTCTCGTCTGAAACTGAACGGCGACGTACGTTTACGACGCCTTCTTGATCACTTCATCGGCGATGCTCGCCGGCGCCTCGTGATACTCCTCGAACTCCATCACGTAGGAGGCTCGCCCCTGGGTGTTGGAGCGCAGGTCCGTCGCGTACCCGAACATCTCCTTCAGCGGCACCTGAGCACGGATCTGCTTGCCGTTGGGGATGTCTTCCATCTTCTGCACAGTGCCACGCCGACGGTTCAGGTCGCCAACCACGTCGCCCATGTACTCCTCGGGCGTGACCACTTCGACCTTCATGACCGGCTCCAGGAGCACCGGATCGGCCTTCATGAAGCCCTCACGGAAGGCCATGGAGCCGGCGATCTTGAACGCCATCTCCGAGGAGTCGACGTCGTGGTAGGAGCCGTCGTAGAGCTCGACGCCCACGTCGACCACCGGGTAACCGGCGAGGACGCCCTCCTCCATGACCTCGCGGCAGCCGTGGTCCACCGACGGGATGTACTCCTTGGGCACGACACCGCCGACGATCTTGCTCTCGAAGCTGTAGCCTTCGCCCCGCTCCTGCGGCTTCATGCGGATATGTACGTGGCCGTACTGCCCGCGGCCGCCGGACTGACGCACGAACTTGCCTTCCTGCTCGATCTGCTTGCGGATGGTCTCCCGGTAGGCCACCTGGGGCGCACCCACGTTGGCCTCGACCTTGAACTCCCGCTTGAGGCGATCGACGATGATGTCCAGGTGCAGCTCGCCCATGCCGGAGATGATGGTCTGCCCGGACTCCTCGTCGGTGCGCACGCGGAAGGACGGGTCCTCCTGCGCCAACCGCCCGAGGGCCTGACCCATCTTCTCCTGGTCACTGCGCGTCTTCGGCTCGACGGCGACCGCGATCACCGGCTCGGGGAACTCCATGCGCTCGAGGGTGACCTTGTTGCTCGGGTCGCACAGGGTGTCGCCGGTGGTGACATCCTTGAGGCCAACGGCTGCGGCGATGTCGCCGGCGCGGACCTCTTTGATCTCCTCACGCTGGTTGGAGTGCATCTGCAACAGACGGCCGATGCGCTCCTTCTTCCCCTTGACCGGGTTGAACACGGCGTCGCCGGAGCTGAGCACGCCGGAGTAGACGCGGAAGAACGTCAGGTTGCCGACGTACGGGTCGTTGGCGATCTTGAACGCCAGCGCCGCGAAGGGCTGATCGTCGGTGGACTCGCGGGTGACCACGGTCTCTTCGTCGTCGAGCAGACCCTCGATGGCCGGGACCTCGTTGGGCGCCGGCAGGAACTCGATGACGGCATCGAGCAGCGTCTGCACGCCCTTGTTCTTGAACGCCGAGCCGCACATGCACAGCACGATCTCGGTGTTCAGGGTGCGCTGACGCAGACCGCGCTTGATGTCGTCGTGGGAGAGCTCACCCTCGTTGAGGTACTTGTCCATGAGCTCTTCGTCCGCCTCGGCGGCAGCCTCGACCATCTCCTCGCGGGCGGCCTCGGCGTCGGCCTTGAGCTCCTCCGGGATCTCCGTCTCGGAGTAGGTCATGCCCTGCTCGTCGCGGTCCCAGTAGATGGCGGACATGCGCAGCAGGTCGATGACGCCCTGGAAGTTGTCTTCGGCGCCGATGGGCAGCTGGATCGGCACCGCCTGGGAGCCAAGCCGATCGCGGATCTGGCCGACCACACGGGAGAAGTCCGCGCCCGCCCGGTCCATCTTGTTGACGAACGCGATCCGCGGCACGCCGTACTTGTTCGCCTGCCGCCAGACCGTCTCGGATTGGGGCTCGACGCCACCGACGGCACAGAACACGGCCACCGCGCCGTCGAGCACCCGCAGCGAACGCTCCACCTCGATGGTGAAGTCCACGTGACCCGGCGTGTCGATGATGTTGATCCGGGTCTCGGGGTACTGCTGGTCCATACCGCGCCAGAAGCACGTGGTCGCGGCGGACGTGATGGTGATGCCACGCTCCTGCTCCTGGGACATCCAGTCCATGGTCGCCGCACCATCATGGGTCTCACCCATCTTGTGCGAGACACCGGTGTAAAACAGGATGCGCTCGGTGGTGGTGGTCTTGCCGGCATCGATATGTGCGGCGATGCCGATGTTCCGATAGCGCTCGATGGGTGTCTTGCGTGCCACGGTGGAATACCCCGTCTTGAAGCGTGTTTCTGCGTTTACCAGCGGTAGTGCGAGAAGGCCTTGTTGGCCTCGGCCATGCGGTGCGTGTCTTCACGCTTCTTGACCGCCGTCCCGCGACTCTCCGCCGCCTCTAGCATCTCGTTGGCCATGCGCGCGGCCATGGTCTTCTCGCCGCGCTTGCGGGCCGCCTCGAGCAGCCAGCGCATGGCGAGGGTCTGGCGCCGCTCCGGGCGGACCTCGACCGGAACCTGGTAGGTGGCGCCGCCCACGCGCCGGGACTTGACCTCGACCCGCGGCTTGACGTTCTCGAGCGCGGTCTCCATGACCTCGATCGGATCGTCGTGCTTGGACCCGATGCGCTCCAGGGCGCCGTACAGGATCCGCTCGGCCACCGAGCGCTTGCCGTCGCTCATGACCATGTTGACGAACTTGGTCAGGACCTCACTCCCGTACTTGGGATCGGGTAGGACCTTGCGCTTGGGTACTTCTCGTCTCCTAGGCATGACTGAGTCCCGTTACTTCTTCTTCGGGCGCTTGGCGCCGTACTTGGAACGACCCTGCCGGCGCTTGTCGACACCCGCCGTATCCGCAGCACCGCGGACGACGTGGTAGCGCACACCAGGCAGGTCCTTGACACGCCCGCCACGAATGAGGACGACCGAGTGCTCCTGGAGGTTGTGTCCCTCACCACCGATGTAGGAGGCCACCTCGTAACTGTTGGTCAGACGCACACGCGCCACCTTACGCAGAGCGGAGTTCGGCTTCTTCGGCGTGGTGGTGTAGACGCGAGTGCATACGCCGCGCTTCTGAGGGCACGCCTCCAGCGCCGGCACACTGCTCTTCGCGGTGCGCTTGGTGCGACCTTTGCGCACCAACTGGTTCACTGTCGCCATAGGGTTTTGCGCTCCGTACCGACCCAAAAACGACAGGCCGGATGGCCGGCCTGTCGAAGACGCGGCATTCTAGGGTGATCCCGCGCCCTTGTCAATGACACGCCCCGGGACCACCCCGGGGCGCACGGCTTGCGTTACTTGATTTCGCGGCTACTCGACCTCGGGCCCGCTCGCCTCATCGGACGGGCTGGGGCCCTCGCCCTCGCCTTGGCCGAGGGAGGCGAAGACCTCCTCGGCCTGCTGCTCCGGCGTCGCCGCCGGCGCGGGTGCCTCCTGGCGACGGGCTGCGTGGTAGGCGAAGCCGGTGCCCGCCGGGATGAGCCGGCCGACGATGACGTTCTCCTTGAGGCCACGCAGGTCGTCGCGGATACCGCGAGTCGCCGCCTCGGTCAGCACCCGGGTGGTCTCCTGGAAGGAGGCTGCCGAGATGAACGACTCGGTGGACAGCGACGCCTTGGTGATGCCCAGCAGCGACGGCTCCCACTGCGCCGGCTGCTTGTCCTGCGCCTGGAGTTGCTCGTTCTCTTCGAGCAGCTTCGCCCGATCCACCTGCTCGCCCTTGAGGTGCAGCGAGTCGCCCGGATCGGAGACGATGGTCTTGCGCAGCATCTGCCGGACGATCACCTCGATGTGCTTGTCGTTGATGCCCACACCCTGGAGGCGGAAGACGTCCTGGATCTCCTGGACGATGTACTCGGCGAGCTTGGTCACGCCGAGCAGCCGCAGGATGTCGTGGGGGTTGGGCTCGCCATCGGCGATGGTCTCGCCCTTCTCCACGTGCTCGCCCTCAAAGACGGTGACGTTCCGCCACTTCGGGATGAGCTCCTCGTGGGTCTCGCCGTCGGCCTTGGTGATGATCAGCCGCTGCTTGCCCTTGGTCTCCTTGCCGAAGCCGACGGTGCCGGAGGCCTCGGCGAGGATCGCCGGCTCCTTCGGCTTACGCGCCTCGAACAGGTCGGCCACCCGCGGCAGACCACCGGTGATGTCACGCGTCTTGGACGCCTCTTGCGGGATACGCGCCAGGGCGTCACCCACGCGCACCTCGGCGTTGTCCTCGAGCGAGACGATGGCCCCGGCCGGCAGGTAGTAGTGGGCCGGGATCTGCGTACCGGCGATGTTCAGGTCGTTGCCGTCACCGTCGACCAGCTTGATCATCGGCCGCAGGTCCTTGTAGGCGACCCGCTCCTCGGTGACCTTGCCGTTGGCGTTGGTGACCTGACGCTTGTGCTCGCCGGTGCCCCGGCTCTTCGGGTCGGTGACCACCAGGCTCGACAGGCCGGTGACCTCGTCGACCTCGCGCTGGACCGTGACGCCCTCGACGAAGTCGTGGAAGCGCACGTAGCCGTCCACCTCGGTGACGATCGGGTGGGTATGGGGGTCCCAGTTGGCCACCACCTGCCCGGCCTCCACCGGGTCCTCGTCGCCGACGCTGAGCACGGCGCCGTAGGGGATCTTGTAGCGCTCCCGCTCGCGGCCGTACTCGTCCATGACGGTGAGCTCGCCGGAGCGCGACACGGCCACGTAGCTGCCGGAGTGGTGCTGCACGGTCTTGATGTTGTGCAGTCGCGCCTTACCGGTGTTGCGCACCTCCACCTGGGAGACCGCGGCCGCCCGCGAGGCGGCGCCGCCAATGTGGAAGGTCCGCATGGTCAGCTGCGTACCCGGCTCGCCGATGGACTGCGCGGCGATGACGCCGACGGCCTCGCCGATGTTCACGCCGTGGCCACGGGCCAGGTCGCGGCCGTAGCACTTGGCGCAGACGCCGTGACGGGTCTCACAGGTGACCGCGGAGCGGACCTTGATCTCGTCGACGCCCATGCGCTCGAGGCGCTCGACCCAGTCCTCGTCGAGCAGCGTCCCGGCCTCGACGGCGATGTCGGTGCTCCCCGGTACGGCCACGTCCTCGGCCACCACGCGGCCCAGCACCCGCTCAGCGAGGGTCTCGACCACGTCGCCGCCCTCAATGATCGGGGTCTGCACCAACCCATCGGTGGTGCCGCAGTCTTCCTCGGTGACCACCAGGTCCTGGGAGACGTCCACCAAGCGGCGGGTCAGGTAGCCGGAGTTGGCGGTCTTTAGCGCCGTGTCGGCCAGACCCTTACGGGCGCCGTGGGTGGAGATGAAGTACTGCAGGACGTTGAGGCCCTCGCGGAAGTTGGCGGTGATCGGCGTCTCGATGATCGAGCCGTCCGGCTTGGCCATCAGGCCGCGCATGCCGGCGAGCTGACGGATCTGCGCCGCCGAACCACGGGCGCCGGAGTCGGCCATGATGAAGATGGAGTTGAGCGACTTCTGCTCGGTCTCGTTGCCCTCGGCATCGACGACCGTCTCCTTGCCCATCTTCTCCATCATGGCGCCAGCCACCTGGTCGTTGGTGTGCGCCCAGATGTCGACGACCTTGTTGTAACGCTCGCCGCTGGTGACCAGGCCCGAGGCGTACTGGTCCTCGATCTCGCGGACCTCTTCCTCGGCCGAGCGCAGGGCCTCTTCCTTGTCGGTGGGCACCTCCATGTCGTCGACACCGATGGAGACGCCGGCCTTGGTGGAATAGAAGAAGCCGGTGTACATCAGCTGGTCAGCGAAGACCACCGTGCCCTTCAGGCCGACGCGGCGGTAGCAGGCGTTCACCAGCCCCGAGACGCCTTTCTTGTCGAGCTCACGGTCGACGGCCTCGAAGGGCAGACCGTCCGGCACGATGTCGAACAGCAGGGCCCGGCCGATGGTGGTCTGCCGGCGCTGAACGCGCTCGACCATCTCACCGCTGTCGTCGAAGACCCGCTCGCGGATGCGCACCTCGACCCGCGCGCCGAGTTCCGCGGCGCCGGTCTGGTAGGCGCGGTGAACCTCTTCGACGCCGGCCAGGCGCATGCCTTCGCCGCGGGCGTTTACGCGCTCGCGGGTCATGTAATAGATGCCGAGCACCACGTCCTGGGAGGGGACGATGATCGGCTCGCCCGAGGCCGGCGAGAGGATGTTGTTGGTGGACATCATCATCGCCCGGGACTCGAGCTGCGCCTCGAGCGACAGCGGCACGTGGACCGCCATCTGGTCGCCGTCGAAGTCGGCGTTGTAGGCGGTGCACACCAGCGGGTGGAGCTGGATGGCCTTGCCCTCGATGAGCACCGGCTCGAAGGCCTGGATACCCAGGCGGTGGAGCGTCGGCGCGCGGTTGAGCAGCACCGGGTGCTCGCGGATGACCTCGTCGAGGATGTCCCAGACCTCGCCGGTCTCGCGCTCGACCATCTTCTTGGCCGCCTTGATGGTGGTGGCCAGGCCGCGGCGCTGCAGCTTGGAGAAGATGAACGGCTTGAACAGCTCCAGGGCCATGCGCTTGGGCAGACCACACTGGTGCAGGCGCAGGGTAGGGCCGACGACGATGACCGAGCGGCCGGAGTAGTCGACACGCTTGCCCAGCAGGTTCTGGCGGAAGCGACCCTGCTTGCCCTTGATCATGTCGGCCAGGGACTTGAGCGGGCGCTTGTTGGTGCCCGTGATCGCCCGGCCGCGGCGACCGTTGTCGAGCAGGGCGTCGACGGACTCCTGGAGCATGCGCTTCTCGTTGCGCACGATGATGTCCGGCGCGGCCAGTTCGAGCAGCCGCTTGAGGCGGTTGTTGCGGTTGATCACCCGCCGGTAGAGGTCGTTGAGGTCCGACGTGGCGAACCGGCCGCCGTCGAGGGGCACCAGCGGCCGCAGGTCCGGCGGCAGCACGGGCAGGACGGTCATGATCAGCCACTCGGGCTTGTTCCCCGACTCAAGGAAGGCCTCGAGGAGCTTGAGCCGCTTGGACAGGCGCTTGATCTTGGACTCAGAGCCGGTGGCCTCGATGTCGTCGCGCAGACGCCGAGCCTCGGCCTCCAGGTCCATGCCCTTGAGGATCTCGAGCACCGCCTCGGCGCCCATGCGGGCGTCGAACTCGTCGCCGTGCTCCTCGACCGCCTCCAGGTACTGCTCGTCGGTGAGCAGCTGCCCCTGCTCGAGCGGCGTCATGCCGGGCTCGATGACGATGTACGCCTCGAAGTAGAGCACCCGCTCGACGTCGCGTAGGGTCATGTCCAGCAGCAGGCCGATGCGCGACGGCAGGCTCTTGAGGAACCAGATGTGCGCCACGGGGCTGGCCAGGTCGATATGGCCCATGCGCTCGCGCCGTACCTTGGCGACGGTCACCTCGACGCCGCACTTCTCACAGACCACGCCGCGGTGCTTGAGGCGCTTGTACTTGCCGCACAGGCACTCGTAGTCCTTCACCGGGCCGAAGATCTTGGCGCAGAAGAGCCCGTCACGCTCCGGCTTGAAGGTGCGGTAGTTGATGGTCTCCGGCTTCTTGACCTCGCCGTAGGACCAGGAGCGGATCATCTCGGGCGATGCCAGCCCGATCCGAATCGCATCGAAGTCCTCCAGCTGAGCACCCGGCTGCTTGAAAAGGTTGAGAAGATCTCTCATGTCTGCTGCCCGCTCGCGCGTTGATCTCAAGTCGCCGCCGCTAGCCCGGCGGCTCGGACCCCGGGGCATCGGCCCCGGGCATCTGAACCTGTACGCCAGCGCTCAGGCGGCGCCCGGCCACGGCCCCCAAAGGTCACCGCGGCCGCCGCGCACCCGCCGCTGAGCGCCGCTGTCAGTCGTCCCTCTCCAGTTCGATGTTGATGCCCAGGGAACGGATCTCCTTGACCAGGACGTTGAACGACTCCGGCATACCGGCCTCCATGCGGTGGTCCCCGTCGACGATGTTCTTGTACATCTTGGTCCGGCCGCTGACGTCGTCGGACTTGACGGTGAGCATCTCCTGCAGCGTGTACGCCGCACCGTACGCCTCCAGCGCCCAGACCTCCATCTCGCCGAAGCGCTGACCACCGAACTGCGCCTTGCCGCCCAGCGGCTGCTGGGTCACCAGCGAGTACGGGCCGGTGGCGCGGGCGTGGACCTTGTCGTCGACCAGGTGGTTGAGCTTGAGCATGTACATATAGCCCACCGTGATCGGCCGGTCGAAGGCGTCGCCGGTCCGCCCGTCGTAGAGCGTGGTCTGCCCCGACTCGGGCAGCCCGGCGAGTTTCAGCCAGCGCTTGATCTCGCCCTCGTTGGCGCCGTCGAAGACCGGCGTCGCCGCAGGCACCCCACCTTTGAGATTGTGGCAGAGCTCCTGGAGTTCCTCCTCGCTGAGGGTCTCGAGCTCCTCCTTGCGCCCCGAGGCGTCGTAGATCTCGGAGAGATAGCCGCGCAGGGCTTCGGCGTCGGCCTGCTGCTCAAGCATCTGCCCGATCTGGTGGCCCAGCCCACGCGCCGCCCAGCCGAGGTGCGTCTCGAGCACCTGGCCGACGTTCATCCGCGACGGCACGCCGAGCGGCGAGAGAACCACCTCCACCGGAGTGCCGTCGTCCATGTAGGGCATGTCCTCCTCGGGGACGATCATGGAGATCACGCCCTTGTTGCCGTGGCGGCCGGCGAACTTGTCGCCCGGCTGCAGGCGGCGCTTGACGGCCAGGTGGACCTTGACGGTCTTGAGCACGCCCGGGGAGAGGTCGTCACCGGCGGTGATCTTCTCCTTCTTCTCCTGGAAGCGCCGCTCGAAGCGGTCCCGCTGGGTCTCGAGCTGGTGGCGCACCGCCTCGAGCTGCTGGTTGACCGCCTCGTCGCGCATGCGGATCTCGAACCAGCGCTCCCGCGGCAGGTCCTGCAGGTACGCCTCGGTGACCTCGGCACCGCTGCCGAGCCCCTTGGGACCACCCTCGGCGACCTTGCCGACGAGCAGCTTCTCGAGGCGGGCGTAGGCGTCGTCCTCGAAGATGCGTGCCTCGTCGTCCAGGTCCTTGCGCACCCGGGCGATCTCCTCGCGCTCGATGGCGCGGGCCCGCTCGTCCTTCTCGACGCCGTCGCGGGTGAAGACCTGGACGTCGATGACGGTACCGTCCATGCCGGTGGGCACCCGCAGCGAGGTGTCCTTCACGTCGGACGCCTTCTCGCCGAAGATCGCCCGCAGCAGCTTCTCCTCCGGCGTGAGCTGGGTCTCGCCCTTGGGCGTGACCTTGCCGACGAGGATGTCACCGGCCTTGACCTCGGCACCGATGTAGACGATGCCCGACTCGTCGAGGCGGGAGAGCGCCGACTCGGAGACGTTGGGGATGTCCGAGGTGATCTCCTCGCTGCCGAGCTTGGTGTCCCGGGCGACGCAGGTCAGCTCCTCGATGTGGACGGAGGTGTAGCGATCCTCCTTGACCAGCTTCTCGGAGATGAGGATCGAGTCCTCGAAGTTGTAGCCGTTCCACGGCATGAAAGCGACCAGCATGTTCTGGCCCAGGGCCAGCTCGCCCATGTCCGTCGACGGCCCGTCGGCCAGGGCGTCGCCCCGGGCCACGCGGTCCCCGACATGCACCAGCGGCTTCTGGCTGAAGCAGGTGTTCTGGTTGGAGCGGGTGTACTTGGTCAGGCTGTAGATGTCGACGCCCGGCTCGCCCGGGGTGGTCTCTTCATCATCCACCCGCACGACGATCCGGCCCGAGTCGACTTGCTCGACCACGCCGCCACGCTCGGCGGTGACGATGACGCCGGAGTCGCGGGCCACGGTGCGCTCCATGCCGGTGCCCACCAGGGGCTTGTCGGCGCGCAGCGTCGGCACCGCCTGGCGCTGCATGTTCGCCCCCATCAGGGCGCGGTTGGCGTCGTCGTGCTCGAGGAACGGCACCAGCGAGGCGGCCACCGAGACGATCTGCCGCGGCGAGACGTCCATGTACTGGACGCGGTCCGCCGTCGCCATAGTGAACTCGTTCTGGTGCCGGCAGGAGATCAGGTCGTCGGCCAGGTAGCCGCTCTCATCGACCCGGGCGTTGGCCTGAGCGATGACATAACGCGACTCCTCGATCGCCGACAGGTACTCGACCTGGTCGGTGACCTGGCCGTCGACCACCTTGCGGTAGGCGGTCTCCAGAAAGCCGTAGCGGTTGGCCCGGGCGTAGACGGCCAGGGAGTTGATCAGGCCGATATTCGGCCCCTCCGGCGTCTCGATCGGGCAGACCCGGCCGTAGTGGGTCGGGTGCACGTCGCGGACCTCGAAGCCGGCCCGCTCGCGGGTCAGGCCGCCCGGACCCAGCGCCGAGATCCGCCGCTTGTGGGTGACCTCGGAGAGCGGGTTGTTCTGGTCCATGAACTGCGACAGCTGCGAGGAGCCGAAGAACTCCTTGATGGCTGCGGCCACCGGCTTGGCGTTGATCAGCTCCTGGGGCATCAGCCCCTCGCTCTCGGCCAGCGACAGGCGCTCCTTGACCGCGCGCTCGACCCGGACCAGGCCGACGCGGAAGACGTTCTCGGCCATCTCGCCCACCGAACGCACGCGACGGTTGCCGAGGTGGTCGATGTCGTCCACCTGGCCGTTGCCGTTGCGGATGTCGATGAGCTCGCGGAGCACGTCGAGGATGTCGGAGCTCTCACCGTACTGCTCGATGAGATCGTCCGCCTCTTTGTCGGCGTTGCCCAGGCCGGCGAAGTACTTGCCGTCATAGAGGATGCCCGGACCCCGCACCTCGTCGCGGCCAACCCGCAGGTTGAACTTCATCCGCCCCACCGGCGACAGGTCGTAGCGGTCGCTGGTGAAGAACAGGGTGTGGAAGAGGTTCTCCGCGGCGTCCTTGGTCGGCGGCTCGCCGGGACGCATCATGCGGTAGATTTCGACCAGCGCCTCCATCTGGCTGCGCGTGGCGTCGGCGGCCAGGGTGGTGGACATGTACGGGCCGCGGTCGAGATCGTTGACGAACAGGGTTTCGATCTCGCGGATGCCGGCGTCGAACAGCGACTGGGTGATCTCCGGTGTCAGCGTGGTGTTGGCCTCGGCCAGGATCTCGCCGGTAGCCGGGTCGATCACGTCGTGGGCGATGATCTTGCCGGTGAGGTAGTCCTCGGGCACCTCGAGCTGCTCGACGCCCGACTTCTGCAGCTGCTTGACGTGGCGCGCGGTGACCCGGCGCCCGGCCTCGACGATGGTCTCGCCGCCGGCGACGATGTCGAAGCTGGCGGTCTCGCCGCGCAGGCGCTCGGGCACCAGGTCGAGCACGACCTTGTTGCCGCTGCCTAGGTGGAAGCGGTCGGTGTCGAAGAAGGCGTAGAGGATCTCCTCGGGGGTATAACCGAGGGCGCGCAGCAGGATCGTCGCCGGCAGCTTGCGGCGCCGGTCGATGCGCACGTAGATGGTGTCCTTGGGATCGAACTCGAAGTCGAGCCAGGAGCCGCGGTACGGGATCACCCGCGCCGAGAAGAGCAGCTTGCCGGAGGAGTGGCTCTTGCCCTTGTCGTGGTCGAAGAAGACACCCGGCGAGCGGTGCAGCTGGTTGACGATCACGCGCTCGGTACCGTTGACCACGAAGGTCCCGGTGGAGGTCATCAGGGGCATCTCCCCCATGTAGACCTCCTGCTCCTTGATGTCCTTCACGCCGCCGCCTTCCTTGTCGTACAGCGCCAGGCGCACCAGCATGCGCAGCGGCGCGGCGTAGGTCAGGCCCCGGCTCTGGCACTCCTTGACCTCGAACGGCGGATCACCGATGCGGTACGAGACGTACTGCAGCTCGGCATTCCCGGAGTGGCTCTGGATCGGGAAGACCGACCGGAACGCGCCCTCGAGGCCTACCTCGGTGTCGCGCGCGTCTTCGCTGACCTCGTCCTGCAGGAATTGCCGGTACGAGTCGACCTGGGTCGCCAGCAGGTAGGGGACATCGAGGATGTTCGGGAGCTTCCCGAAGTCCTTGCGGATGCGCTTCTTCTCGGTGAACGAATAGGCCATCGGGCTTCCTCAGCGCTTGAGCAGCTTCTCGAACCAGACCGCGGATTCCCGCGGACAGCGTTGCCAAAGGGACCGCACCGGGCGTAACGTTGCCTTGTCAGGCGACCCGCGCGGTCTCCGCGTCATTCGGTGGTGCAGTATCAACAGGCGAAGGCCGGCGGCCTCTTGGCCGCCAGCCCGCGCTTACATCCGCTTGGACGGTTGCTCGGTCCAGCTCACTTGAGCTCGACGCTCGCCCCCGCCTCTTCCAGCTTGGCCTTGATGTCGTCGGCCTCTTCCTTCGAGGCGCCTTCCTTGATCGGCGCCGGGCAGCCCTCGACGACCTCCTTCGCCTCCTTCAGGCCCAGGCCGGTCACGCCGCGCACGGCCTTGATGACGCCGACCTTGTTGTCGCCGTGGGAGCTGAGGATCACGTCGAACTCGGTCTGCTCCTCGGCGGCGCCGCCCTCGTCGCCGCCGCCGCCGCCGGCAGCCGGCGCCGCAGCCACGGCGGCAGCCGCGGTGACACCGAACTTCTCTTCCATCGCCTCGATGAGCTCCACGACCTCCATGACGCTCATGTTGGCAATGGACTCAAGGATCTCGTCTTTCGAAGCGGCCATCTGTGTCTCTCCTATTCAATAATCAGCGAGTGGACCCGCGCGGGTCCGGTGGCGTATGGCGAGGTCAGGCGGCCTCTTTGGCGTCGCGCACGGCAGCCAGGGTCCGAACCAGCTTGCCCGGCACCTCGTTGGTGGTGGTGGCGAGCTTCTGGACCGGGGCACGCATGGTCGCCATGAGCTTCGACAGGGCCTCGTCGCGGGTCGGCAGGCTGGCCAACCGGTCGAGGTGCTCGGGGCCGTAAAGCGTGCCGCCGAACGCCACGTTGCGCACGACCAAGCTCTCGTTCTTCTTGCGGAAGTCGCGCACCAGGCGCGCCGCCGCACCCGGGTCGTCCTGCGAGAACGCCAGCAGGAGCGGCCCGTAGAAGCCTTCGGTCATGCATTCGAACTCGGTGCCGGCAACTGCCCGCCGGGCCAGGGTATTCTTGACCACACGGAGGTAGACGCCCTGCTCACGCGCCTGGGCGCGCAGCTGGTCCATCTCCCCGGCAGTCAGGCCCCGGTACTCGGCGGAGACCGCGGTCAGGGCCTCTTGGGCCACCGCAGCCACCTCCTGCACCATCGCCTTTTTCTGCTCCAGACTCAGTCCCATCGTCTGTCTCCTGGGAAGGTTGATCTCCTCGGAAGTCGCCTCCCGGGAGCCGATGGTGCGAACCCCGGGTTGCGGGGTACGCGAATCGACTCTCTCGAGTCGGCTTCACGGTGGCGAAGTGCAGGCTCCTCGCTTGCGCCACCGTCTACGCAGGCGGGTGTCCCCTTTAAGCCCCGAGGGGCACCGGCGGTCTCGGACGGCTGTCGCTATCAGACAGCCGGGCCGGCGTCCGTGCCGGCCAGGTCCGGCGGGCCGCTACGCGGCCCGCCGAGATTCCGCTTTACACCCCGAGGGTGGCCCTGTCGACGCGGACACCCGCGCCCATCGTCGAGGACACGGTGATGCCCTTGATGTAGACCCCCTTGGAGGTGCTCGGCTTGAGCTTGTTCAGGTCGGCGAGCAGCGCGTCGAGGTTCTCGCGCAGCGCCTGCTCGTCGAAGTTGGCGCGGCCAATGGCGGAGTGGATGACGCCGCCACGGTCGGTGCGGTAGCGCACCTGACCGGCCTTGGCGTTGCGCACGGCACCGGCCACGTCGGCGGAGACGGTACCCGTCTTCGGGTTCGGCATCAGGCCACGCGGGCCGAGGACCGGGCCGAGCTTGCCGACCACACCCATGGCGTCGGGGGAGGCGATGACCACGTCGTAGTCCAGCTCGCCGCCCTGCATGCGCTCGGCCAGGTCGTCCATGCCGACGGCATCGGCACCCTCGGCCTGTGCGGCGTCGGCGTTCTCGCCCTGGGCGAACACGGCGACGCGCATGGACTTGCCGGTGCCGTTGGGCAGGACGGTGGAGCCGCGGACGATCTGATCCGACTTCCGCGGGTCGACGCCGAGGTTGACCGCCACGTCGATGCTCTCCGGGAAACGCGCCGTGGCCAGCTCCTTCACCAGGGCCAGGGCCTCATCCACCGGGTAGGCGTGGTTGCCGTCCACGCGCTCGCGAATCTGCTTCTGCCGCTTGGTCAGCTTGGCCATGGCTTAGACCCCCTCCACGTCGATGCCCATGCTCCGCGCGGTACCGGCGATGGAGCGCACCGCCGCGTCCATATCGGAGGCGTTCAAGTCCGGCCACTTGGTCCGGGCGATTTCCTCGAGCTGGTCGCGCTGGACGGTGCCGACCTTCTTGGTGTTCGGCGTGCCGGAGCCGCCCTTGGCGCCGATAGCCTTGAGCAGAAGGACCGGGGCCGGCGGGGTCTTGGTCACAAAGGTGAAGCTGCGGTCGGAGTAGACCGTGATCACCACCGGGATCGGCAGCCCCCCTTCCATCTCCTGGGTCTGGGCGTTGAACGCCTTACAGAACTCCATGATGTTCAGGCCGTGCTGACCGAGGGCGGGACCCACCGGCGGGCTCGGGTTGGCCTGCCCGGCGGGGACCTGCAGCTTGATGTAGGCTTCGATCTTCTTCGCCATGCTTACGTGCTCCTGTCACGGGTGCGAACGCCGGATGAGGGCTCCCCGTGGGGTGAGACGCGCCGGACGGCGCGCCGCGGTTACGTTTTTTCGACCTGGCTGAACTCGAGCTCGACGGGCGTGGAGCGGCCGAAGATGAGCACTGCCACGCGCAGACGGCTCTTCTCGTAGTTGACCTCTTCCACCGCGCCGTTGAAGTCGGTAAACGGGCCGTCGGTGACCCGCACGATCTCACCGACCTCAAACAGGACCTTGGGCCGCGGCTTCTCGGCGCCCTCGCGGACCCGGCTGAGGATCTGCTCGGCCTCGCGATCCGAGATGGGAGCCGGGCGGTCCGGACGACCACCGATGAACCCCATCACCCGCGGGACCTCTTTGACCAGGTGCCAGGTATCGTCGTCGAGCTCCATCTGCACGAGGACGTAGCCGGGGAAGAACTTGCGCTCGCTCTTGCGCTTCTGCCCCTCGCGCATCTCGACGACCTCCTCGGTGGGCACGAGGATCTCGCCGAACTTGTCTTCCATGCCAGCGCGCCGGATGCGCTCCTGAAGGGAACGCTGAACCTGCTTCTCGAAGCCCGAATAGGCGTGGATTACGTACCAGCGCAGTGCCATGCGTCAGCCTCCGTGGCCGGTGATCATGCCGACCAGCCAAAGCAGCAGCAGGTCCATCAGCCAGAGGAAGATGGCCACAATAATCACCACCGCGGCAACAATCAGCGTCGTTTGCAGGGTCTCCTGCCGGGTGGGCCAGACGACCTTGCGCACCTCCTGCTTGGCGCCCTGGGCGAACGACCAGACGCTGCGCCCCTGTGCAGTGGTAGCGAGGACGGCGACGGCGACGCCGACAACGGCCAACAGACCGGCAACGCGGTAGAGGAGCGGCTCGTCACCGAAGACGTAGAACCCGGCCACGGCCCCGAGCGCGAGGGCGATGGCTACGACCCACTTAACGACGTCAAGCGGGGATTTCGCAGTCTCTGCCTTTGACTTCATGGACCCTGCTACCGAAGCGGTCCGGCGAGCCATGCCCGCCGGACCGCGTCGTGAAGTTGGCAGGCCAGGAGGGACTCGAACCCCCAACCTGCGGTTTTGGAGACCGCTGCTCTGCCAATTGAGCTACTGGCCTAGTGTTTGATGACCTGAGGGTGCGGAGTTATATCATCCACACCCCCGGCTTGGCAAGATCAGTCGAGGATCTTGGAGACGACGCCGGCGCCGACGGTGCGGCCACCCTCGCGAATCGCGAAGCGCAGGCCGTCCTCCATGGCGATCGGGGCGATCAGCTGAACCGTCATCTTGACGTTGTCGCCCGGCATCACCATCTCGGTGCCCTCCGGCAGCGTCACCGTACCCGTGACGTCCGTCGTCCGGAAGTAGAACTGCGGACGGTAGCCGTTGAAGAACGGCGTGTGCCGGCCACCCTCGTCCTTGCTCAGGACGTAGACCTCGGCCTCGAAGTGCGTGTGCGGCGTGATCGACTTCGGCTTGCACAGCACCTGGCCGCGCTCGACGTCGTCGCGCTTGATGCCACGCAGCAGCGCGCCGATGTTATCACCGGCCTCACCCTGGTCGAGCAGCTTGCGGAACATCTCGACGCCGGTGCAGGTCGTCTTGCGCGTGTCGGTGATGCCGACGATCTCGACCTCTTCACCGACCTTGATGACACCGCGCTCGACACGACCGGTCACCACCGTGCCGCGGCCGGAGATGGAGAAGACGTCCTCAATGGGCATGAGGAAGTCGCCATCCACCGGACGCTCCGGCTGCGGGATGTGCGCGTCCATCGCCTCGACGAGCTTGATGATCGCCGGACGCCCCATCTCCGAGTCGTCGCCCTCGAGCGCCTTGAGCGCCGAGCCGGTGACCACCGGGATGTTGTCGCCGTCGAAGTCGTAGTCGCTGAGCAGCTCCCGGACCTCCATCTCGACGAGCTCGAGCAGCTCGGCGTCGTCGACCATGTCGGCCTTGTTCAGGAAGACCACGATCGCCGGGACGCCGACCTGACGGGCGAGCAGGATGTGCTCGCGGGTCTGCGGCATCGGGCCGTCGGCGGCGGAGACCACCAGGATCGAGCCGTCCATCTGCGCCGCGCCGGTGATCATGTTCTTGACGTAGTCGGCGTGACCCGGGCAGTCAACGTGGGCGTAGTGACGGGACTCCGACTCGTACTCCACGTGCGCCGTGGCAATCGTGATGCCGCGGGCGCGCTCCTCCGGCGCGTTGTCGATCTGATCGAACGCACGGGCGTCGCCGCCGTGGGCCTCGGCGAGCACCTTGGTCAGGGCCGCAGTCAGCGTCGTCTTGCCATGGTCGACGTGACCGATGGTGCCGACGTTGATGTGCGGCTTCTTGCGCTCGAACTTTTCCTTGGACATGGACGGCTTCTCCCCGTGTTCGCTGATTTTTTGACAGGGCGGTTTGCGCGTTGCGCCATGAAAATGGAGCCCATAACCGGACTCGAACCGGTGACCTCTTCCTTACCAAGGAAGTGCTCTACCTGCTGAGCTATATGGGCCCGCTAAACGGTTGTGCCGCTTGCGGCGGCCAGCTGCCTGGAGCGGGTGATGGGAATCGAACCCACGTCATCAGCTTGGAAGGCTGAGGTTCTACCACTGAACTACACCCGCAGAACCCAAACCTGTTCGTTCGTATTCCACTGCCCCGCCCGCCGGCGCGGCGCTGCTTGTCTGGTGGAGGGGGGAGGATTCGAACCTCCGAAGGCTGTGCCAGCAGATTTACAGTCTGCCCCCGTTGGCCGCTTGGGTACCCCTCCGGATACAGGATGCGAAATTATGCAGATCGATTCGGGCTCTGTCAACGCTGGAGCTGGCGACAGGATTCGAACCTGCGACCCGCTGCTTACAAGGCAGCCGCTCTACCGACTGAGCTACGCCAGCCCGACTCGCTGCATCGTAATCACCATTGAAGCGCATCGCAATGGACCGGGCGCCATAGCTCGCCGAACTGGACGACAGACACCCGTGAGGCGGGGGCCCGGATCACCGCGCGGGCGGTGGGGCGCGTGCGGTAGACGGGCTCGACGGTGGTGTCGATACCGGCCTGGGCCAGGGCCACGGCGTGGTAGTCGGCGTCGGCCCGCTGCCGGTGGATGCCGTAGGAGACGGTGGGCCGGCCGTCCACGCCCTGCGCCAGTGCGGCCCGGAAGCCCGCCGCCTCGGCGGCGTCGATGCGCTCCCGAGCGCGGTCGAGCCGTAGGCGCTCCGGTGCGGCCACCCGGTAGGCCACCAGTTCCTCATGAACTCCCTCTTCGCTCCCGGCAATGTGGCCACGCTGGCGCAGGCTCGCCACCAGGTTCGCCACCCGCTGTCGATCGGCGATCCACGGTGTGGCGTAACAGCCCTCGTCGCCCTCGCCCCGGGGTACGAGCTCCAGGGCGGCCACCGGGACCGGCAGCGTCACGACCAAGAGGATCGATGCCAGCCAGGGCCGCAAACGGGTCAACGCCGGGCCTCGTGTCGACTCCAGTGCAGCAGTCCTTCCAGGACCAAGTAGGGACGGTGGCACCAGGCCGGGCTCAGCCCCGCGGCTAGCTCGCCGCCACCGCCCCCCGTGATCAGGCGCTGCGCGCCCGGGGGGCAGGCGGCGAGGATCGCATCGGCCAGGGCGGTCACCGCTGCTCCGGCGCCGACGGCGACGCCTGCGGCGATGCCTTCCTCGGTGGAGCGCGCCGGCAGGGCGGCGGCGCCGATTGGGCTGTCGGGGAGTCGCGCGGTGCCGCGTGCCAAGGCCTGGTGCAGCAGGCGCGCGCCGGGAAAGATGGCACCGCCGAGGTGCCGGCCGTCGGCGTCCAGTCCGTCGACGGTGATGGCCGTGCCAACATCAACGATGCAGGCGCCCTCCGGCGCTACAGCTCGGGCACCGATGAGCGCGGCCCATCGGTCAACACCGAGCTGCTCGGGCTGGTCGTAGCCGTTGGTGACCCCAGCCGCCGCGGCGCTGGCGACCAGGTGTTGAACCGGCCCCCCCCAGGCGCGCTCCAGCGCCGTATCGAAGCGCCGCTGCCAGGCCGGGGCGAGGACGCTCGCCACGCAGATGCGCGCCGGCGCCACGGTGCTTGGGATCCGCCCGCCCAGAGCCGCTGCCGTGTCCTCGGGTCCGGCGCCGTCGGCGTAGGCCAGGCGGCCGGTCTGCCAGGCCGCGCCCCCCGGCGGGACAACAGCCCACTTGATCGCGCTGTTGCCGAGATCGAGCAGGAGCCTCATGGCGCGCTCCGCTGCAGGTGGGCCTCGCCGCTGGCGAGCGCGACCGGTCCCTGGTCCGTCTCGACGCGCAGTCGGCCGTGCTCGTCGATACCCCGGGCGATCCCGCGGGTGGTACGCCCGGCCGCCTCGAGTTCCACGGTCTGGCCGTGCAGCGCGTCCAGGGCCGGCCAGTCAGCGATCAGCGGGGCCAGACCGTGGGCCTCGAACCTGCGAGCGGCGAGCGCCACCCAGCCGGCGGCCGCGCCGGCCAACCACGAGCGGTCGAGCTCCGGCCCCTGCGGTTCGCTCAGGGCGCCGGGCGGCAGGCCCCGGGGATCGGTGACCTCGGGCATTTGCCGGTTGAGGCCCACCCCCATCACCACGCGGCACGGGCCGAGCGGGTCACCGCGCAGCTCCGTCAGGATGCCGCCGATCTTGCAGCCGGCGACCAATAGGTCGTTGGGCCACTTGACCCGGGCCGGCACGCCGACGCCACGCAATCCGTGGGCGAGAGCCACGGCGACCCCCAACGCCAGGGGGGCGGGTGGCTCGGGCACAGCGTCGAAGTCATGGACGACCGAGAAGTAGATATTGCCCAGCGGGGAGGCCCAGGCGCGCCCGAGCCGCCCGCGTCCGGCGGCCTGACCCTCGGCGAAGACCACGCCGGTGCCGCGCGCCGCCGTCCGGAACGCGTCGGCATTGGTGGAGGGTGGACGGTAGAGGCATTCAAGGCGCGACGGGGGCGGGGCGCCAACGGCCTCCCAGGCGCGCCGCACAGCCGCAGGATCGAGGGCCGCGTAGCCGCCGGGGATGCGGTAACCCCGGCCCCGTACGGCGTCGATGCGCACCCCAGCCTGGCGCAGACGGGACACCGCGCGCGCCACCCCGGCACGGCCGATACCGAGATGCTGCCCGAGCACTGTGCCGGAGGCGAACCGTCCGTCGCTCAGCGCCCGCAGGAGGCGGGTCTCGGTGTTCTGATCCAGGTGTTCCAAGGCCTTGGCGTCTCGCCTCTACGGTCGAATGTGGTCCCTCTTATACCGAACCGTTGGACAAAAAAAACCCCCGGCGTCCTATGGGACGTCGGGGGTTTTGGTGTAGGAGCCTGGCGATGACCTACTCTCGCACGACAGCGTGGTCGCACTACCATCGGCGCTGAGCGGTTTCACTGCCGAGTTCGGAATGGGTTCGGGTGGTTCCCGCTCGCTATGGTCGCCAGGCAAAAACGTTGTGGCCTGGTGGAGCCACTGGTGTTTGGGAAGTTGCCGTCACGCGCTTACGGCATGTCGGTGCTCAATCCGCTTGGGTGTTATATGGCCAAGCCTCACGGGCCATTAGTACGGGTTAGCTTAATGCATTGCTGCACTTCCACACCCCGCCTATCAACGTCCTCGTCTTGGACGGCCCTTTAGGGACCTCGAGGGTCCAGGGAGACCTGATCTTGAGGCGGGCTTCCCGCTTAGATGCTTTCAGCGGTTATCCCTTCCATACGTAGCTACCCGGCTGTGCCACTGGCGTGACAACCGGAACACCAGCGGTATGTCCACTCCGGTCCTCTCGTACTAGGAGTAGAGCCTCTCAAGTCTCCGACGCCCACGGCAGATAGGGACCGAACTGTCTCACGACGTTCTAAACCCAGCTCGCGTACCACTTTAAACGGCGAACAGCCGTACCCTTGGGACCTGCTACAGCCCCAGGATGTGATGAGCCGACATCGAGGTGCCAAACTCCTCCGTCGATGTGGACTCTTGGGAGGAATCAGCCTGTTATCCCCGGAGTACCTTTTATCCGTTGAGCGATGGTCCTTCCATACAGAACCACCGGATCACTAAGGCCGGCTTTCGCCCCTGCTCGACTTGTAGGTCTCGCAGTCAAGCACCCTTCTGCCTTTACACGCACTGCGCGATTTCCGACCGCGCTGAGGGTACCTTCGCGCTCCTCCGTTACTCTTTGGGAGGAGACCGCCCCAGTCAAACTACCTACCACGCACGGTCCCCGACCCGGATGACGGGCCCAGGTTAGAACCCCAAACATGCAAGGGTGGTATCTCAAGGATGGCTCCACGAGAGCTAGCGCGCTCGCTTCAAAGCCTCCCACCTATCCTGCACAAGCATGCTCGAGGTCCAGTGCGAAGCTGTAGTAAAGGTTCACGGGGTCTTTCCGTCTTGCCGCGGGTACACAGCATCTTCACTGCGATTTCAATTTCACTGAGTCCCGGATGGAGACAGTGGGGCCATCGTTACGCCATTCGTGCAGGTCGGAACTTACCCGACAAGGAATTTCGCTACCTTAGGACCGTTATAGTTACGGCCGCCGTTTACCGGGGCTTCGATCAAGAGCTTCGCCCCGAAGGGCTA